>JASGGS010000373.1:0-2854 GCA_047602685.1 Sphingobium sp. | reverse complement strand
CGCAGCTTCGGCCCCTGAAGATCGGCGAGGATGGTCGTGGGGCGATGGAATTCCTTTTCCAGCGCGCGGATGGTCGCGACATTGGCCGCGTGGATCTCGTGCGCGCCATGGCTCATATTGAGGCGGAAGGCGTCGGCGCCCGCCCGGAACAGCTTGCCGATCATGTCCGGATTGCTGCTTGCCGGCCCCAGCGTTGCGATGATGCGAACCTTGCGGGATCGGGGAGGGAGTGTCTTGATGCGCATTCGGAAAAATTTCGCCGGCCGTGCCGCCGCCCCTCTGTGAGCCTCTGTTCTGGTCCGCCATCTTCCCCGTGACCGGACTTGTCATCGGGGCGGATGACAGGCACCAGCCCTTGCACAGGAGATGTGAACGATGAGTGACAGCATAATCCAAGACAAGGCCGCCGCAACCGCATTCCGGCGGCTGGTGGCGCATCTGCAACATCGTACCGATGCGCAGAATGTCGACCTGATGGGGCTGGCGGGCTTCTGCCGCAACTGCCTGGCCGACTGGCTGGCGGAAGCGGACGGCACGCTGACCAAGGAGCAGGCGCGCGAGGCGATATACGGCATGCCGCAGGCCGAGTGGAAGGCGAAGCACCAGGCCGAGGCGACGCCGGAACAGATCCAACGCATGCAGGAAAGCATAGCCAAGAATCGTCTGGACCATTAAGGACGCCGCTTCATTCGATTCACGACATCCAAGGGGACCATATGAGCGAGGGCAACGTCGCGGCGGACCAGCTTCGCCTGTTCATTGAGCGCATCGAGCGCCTGGAAGAAGAAAAGAAGGGCATCAGCGACGACATCAAGGATGTCTATCTGGAAGCCAAGGCGACCGGTTATGACGTGAAGACCATGCGGTCCATCGTGCGCCTGCGGAAGCTGGAAAAGCATGTCCGCCAGGAAGCCGAAGCGCTGCTGGAAACCTACAAGAACGCGCTCGGTCTGGAGTAATCCGCCGACCGGGCTATACCGGATCGCGGCTGATCGGTTGAAGGAGGGACTTTCATGGCATCCTCACCCTGGAGCGATTCGGATGGCGATGGGGGCAATCGCAATGCCCCCACCGACTTCATCGTCACCACCACCAACGGCATAGACGGGCGACCGGTCCAGAAATATCTGGGCGTCGTGACCGGCGAGGTGATCGTGGGGGCCAATCTGTTCCGCGACCTGTTCGCCAGCGTGCGCGACATAGTGGGCGGCCGGTCCGGCGCCTATGAGGAAGCCCTCTCCCGCGCCCGGGAGGAGGCGTTGGGCGAGATGCGGCAACGCGCCGCGCAACTGGGCGCCAATGCCGTGATCGGCGTGGACCTCGATTATGAGGTGATAGGCGCCAATGGCTCCATGCTGATGGTCTCCGCGACCGGCACCGCCGTCCACGCCTGAACAAGCCTGTCTTTGCCGCGGCAAAGCGTCCCTGCCTTGCCCGTCCCCGGCCGCTTGCCATAGACAGGGCCAAGGGGATATCGGCATGATCGTATCGACGGGCAATCTCATCGGCTTCGCCGCGGTATCGCTGGGCATGGCGCTGACGCCCGGCCCGAACATGATCTATCTGGTCAGCCGGTCGATCACGCAGGGCCGCCGGGCGGGCCTGATCTCCCTGGTGGGCGTGGTCGCGGCCTTCATCATCCTGATGCTGGCCGCCGCGCTCGGCCTCACCGCGCTCCTCATGGCCGTGCCTTTCGCCTATGACGCGATACGGCTGGCAGGCGCCGCCTATCTGTTCTGGCTGGCCTGGCAATCGCTGCGGCCCGGCGGCTCGTCCCCCTTCAGCATACGCCCGCTTCGTGCCGACACGCCTCGCCGCCTCCTCGCCATGGGCTTCCTGACCAATATCCTCAATCCCAAGGCGGTCGTGCTCTACCTGTCGCTGCTGCCGCAGTTCATCGATGTGAAGGCGGGCCATGTCTTCGCGCAGTCCATCAGCCTCTGCACGGTCCAGATGATGCTGAGCGCGACGGTGAACGGGATCATGGTGATGGCCGCCGGGACCATCGCCGGCTTCCTTGCCACGCGGCCAAGCTGGGCCATGGCGCAGCGCTGGCTGATGGGCACGGTTCTGGGCGGCCTCGCCATGCGCATGGCGCTGGACGCGCGCCGCTGAACGCAGGAAACGGTCCCCTATATCCGGAAGTTCAGCTCCAGCAGGACACCGCCCGGCTCGGCCACGAAAACCTGCCTCAGCACGCCGCTGATCTCGTTCATGTCATAGGGGAGACCGTGCGCCTCCAGCCGGGCGACGACATCCGCATAGCCGGTGCAGGACAGGGCGACATGATGCACCGCCCCGCCATCCTGCCGCGCGACGAAAGGCCGCCATGCATCGGAGGGATAGGGCGTGTCCGCGCTGCCGAGATGGATGACCGGGTGACCGGCCGCGTCGAGTATCCAGGTCGCGCGCTCCGCCGAGCGCCGCATGCCCAGCACATCGGTGAAGAAGGCGGCCGTCGCCTCCAGGTCCCTGACCCGCAGGTTCACATGATCGAGCGCCTGTACCGTCATCGCCCTTCTCTCCCCATGCACCCTTTTCGCCGGCCGGACTTTAACGGCCCCCTTGGCTTGTCTTGCCACTTGCCGCCCCCGGAGCTAGAGAGCGTCACTTTCCCGGAACATGACAGTCAGGAGCCGGCCGTGGCAGGCCATAGCAAATTCAAGAATATCATGCACCGCAAGGGCGCGCAGGACAAGAAGCGCTCCGCCATGTTCTCGAAGCTCAGCCGCGAAATCACCGTGGCCGCCAAGATGGGCATGCCCGATCCGGACATGAACCCGCGTCTGCGCCTCGCCGTCAACGCGGCCAAGGCCCAGTCCATGCCCAAGGACAATATCCAGCGCGCCATCGA
>JASGGS010000372.1:0-2899 GCA_047602685.1 Sphingobium sp. | reverse complement strand
TCGAGGCGCTGACCGACAACCGCAACCGCACCGCGACCAACGTGCGCACCGCCTTCGCCAAGAATGGCGGCAATCTGGGCGCGAGCGGCGCGGTGAGCCACGGCTTCGATCGCCTGGGCCTCATCACCTATCCCGCCAGCGCGGGCGACGCGGAAAAGATATTCGAGGCGGCGCTGGAAGCGGGCGCGGACGATGTTTCCTCCAGCGAGGAGGAGCATGAGATCTGGACCGCCATAGACGCCCTGCATGAAGTCGCCAAAGCCCTGGAAGCCAGCCTAGGCCCGGCGGAGGGCGCGAAGCTCGCCTGGCGTCCGCAGACGACCGTGGAGGTGGGCGAGGACAATGCGGGCACGCTGCTCAAGCTGGTCGACACGCTGGACGACGATGACGACGTGCAGACCGTCTGGGGCAATTATGAAGTGTCCGACGCGGTGATGGAGAAGCTGGGCTGATGAATGGGCGAGGCGTCCTGATCGCCCTCGCCCCGTTCAGCCTCCTCTTCTTCGTCATGCTCCGCAACGGCCTGTTCATGCACGGCGACTGAATGATCCTCCTCGGCCTCGACCCCGGCCTCGGCACCACAGGCTGGGGCGTCATCGCGGCGGACGGCAATCGCCTCAGCCACATCGCCAACGGGCAGGTGCGCACCGACACCGGCCTGTCGCTCGCCGCGCGCCTCCTCGCGCTGGACGCGGCGCTGAACGACCTCATCCAGCGCTACAGGCCGGACGGCGCGGCGGTGGAGGAGGTGTTCGTCAACGCCAATCCCCGCTCCACGCTGAAGCTCGGCCAGGCACGCGGCGTCGTCCTGCTGGGCGCCGCGCGCGCGGGCGTGGAGGTCGGCGAATATATTCCCTCCACCATCAAGAAGGCGGTCGTCGGCGTCGGCAACGCGTCCAAGGATCAAGTCCATGCCATGGTGCAGCGCCTCCTGCCGGGCGTGAAGATCGCGGGCGCCGACGCGGCCGACGCCCTGGCCGTCGCCATCACCCACGCCCATCATGTCGCGACCGCCCGCCGCATGCCGCGCGCCTGAAATCGCCGCATCATCCTTAAACATTACGCTACGCTCTGCGATAAAGGTTCGGGAAATATGGCGTGGGAAGGTGCGGCCATGAACCTGGAGACGCTGCGCCACCAGCATGATTCGCTTTTCGGCATTGCCGGGGAACTGGGCCGCGCCATCGCCGCCCCTGATCCGCGCCCCGTCGCCTCGATCCGGTGGCGCCTGGCGCGCGAGCTGCTGGCGCATCTGGCGATGGAGGATAGCTGGCTCTATCCCCGGCTGGCGCGCAGCCCCTCGGCCCGGACGGCCGAACTGGCCACCCGGTTCAAGGCGGAGATGGGCGGCCTCGCCGCGACCTTCAACCGATATATGACCCATTGGACAGACCAGCGCATCGCCGCCGACTGGACGGGGTTCCGCAAGGAAACGAGCCTGATCCTCGCGCAGATCCGGACCCGCATCGAGCGGGAGAATGGCGAGCTTTATCCCCTCGCCGCGCAGCAGGCGGAAACCCCGACGCGCGCGGCCTGACAGGTCAGCAGGTCAGGGCCTGCCCCAGAAGAGGAAACCCACCGCCGCCACGATGCAGCCGAAAGCCGCGAGATGCCGCCAGTGCAGCGGCTCGCCCAACCATGCGACCATGAAGATGCCGAAGACGATGAGGGCAATCGCCTCCTGTGCGACCTTGAGCTGCCCCGCGCTCCATCCGCTCGCATAGCCGAGCCTGTTGGCGGGGACCGCCAGGCAATATTCCACGAAGGCGATGCCCCAGCTGATGAGGATGACCGCGAACAGCGGCTTTCCCATGCCTCCCTTCAAATGCCAGTACCAGGCGATGGTCATGAAGATGTTGGACAGCATCAGGAGGATCAGCGTCGGCATGCCGCTCCTCATGGCATGGCGCCCGCGCCCGCTCCAGTGGAGACGAAACTTATTCGCTGGCGCGCCGCGACGAAGCCGCTAAAGAACATAACATGATCGCGCATTTGAAGGGCCTGCTCGTTTCGACCGGACTGGACACCGCCGTCATCGAAGTGGCGGGGGTCGGCTATCTGGTCGGCATGTCGTCGCGCAGCCTTGCCGCGCTCGGCCGCACGGGCGAGGCCGTGACCGTCCATACGGAGATGCTGGTGGGCGAGGATTTCGTGCGCCTCATGGGTTTCGCCACGGCGGACGAGCGGGACTGGTTCCGCCTGCTGACGGGGGTGCAGGGCGTGGGGTCGAAGGTCGCGCTCGCCATATTGTCGGCGCTGGAACCCGGCGACCTGCGCCGCGCGGTCGCCGCGCAGGACAAGGCGATGGTGGCGCGGGCCAATGGCGTGGGGCCGAAGCTCGCCGAACGCATCGTGCGCGAGTTGAAGGACAAGGTGGGCGCCATGCCGGTGGGCAGCGCGGGCCTGTCGGCGGGCGGCATCGCCGTCCCGGCGGGCAGCCATGCCGAGGATGCGATGAGCGCGCTCGGCAATCTGGGCTTCCGGCCCGCCGAGGCATCGGCGGCGGTGGCCGCGGCGGAGGAGGAGTTGGAGGCGGGCGCGAGCCTCGACGCGCTGGTCCGGCTGGCCTTGAGGAAGGCCGCGAAGTGATGGACGCGCCCATCCTTTATCGCGAGCGCCACGGCCAGGCGGCGTTCCATGTCCAGCGGCGCTTTCAGGGGCGGAGCGACTCTGCGCCGACGGATATGGGGAGAGGGCATGCGATGGCTGTCGGCCGTTTCCTGAAGGATAGCCTGACCGGTCCGCGCGATGCCCCGATCCATGCCAGCCCCTTCGGCCGGGCCGCCGCGACGGGCGGGATCAGCGAACAGCGTAGCTGTCCGACCGTGGCCGTGTCCCACGGCATCGCGCGGACGCTTCTCATCGCAAATCATGCCGGGCCGGAAGAGAAAGAGATGTT
>JASGGS010000371.1:0-2913 GCA_047602685.1 Sphingobium sp. | reverse complement strand
ACGCGCGCGCCCCACCGGGCGAACATGGTGGCGTCGCCGCCATCGTCCAGGATCATGTTGGCAGGCTCATCGCCCCAGTCGAAGATGCGGCCGACATAATCCCAGTAATCGGCCAGGCTCTCGCCCTTCACGGCGAAGACGGGGATGTTGCCGGCGGCGATCGCGGCGGCGGCATGGTCTTGCGTCGAGAAGATGTTGCAGGTCGCCCAGCGCACTTCGGCACCGAGCGCCACCAGCGTCTCGATCAGCACGGCGGTCTGGATCGTCATGTGCAGCGAGCCGGTAATGCGCGCGCCCTTGAGGGGCTGGGCCACGCCGAATTCGGCGCGCAGGGCCATCAGGCCGGGCATCTCGGTCTCGGCGATCGCGATTTCCTTGCGGCCGAAGTCGGCCAGGCCGATATCGGCGATCACATAATCGGGGGAAGCTACGGCGGTGGCCACGGGAAGCACTCCATTGGTGACGCGCATCAGCGCGGGAAAGGCAGCGCCAAAGGCGCCGCGAACTGCACCGCCTTTAGCAACCGCCTTCCTGGGAGGCAAATATAAAGATATCTTTATATCGACTGTGCGGCCTGCCCCGCCCGGCCACCCGCCGCGTCAGTGGGCCAGCACCGCCGGAGCGGGGACGGACACCGATGCCGCGACGGCGGCGGCCGTCTGAAACGGCACCGGCTCCGCAGTCGCGATCCGCGCCACCGGAGCGGGGGCAGGCACCGCCGCCTGGTTCTCCGCGACCAGGACGGCACAGCGCCCGCCCGCCAGCGCCGGATCGACACCGACACGCTGCGCATGGGCGAGCAGCAGGGCGCGGGTGGATTCCGCGCCGGATGCGGCCGCGTTGACGGCGATGGCGCGTAGCCCCTCGCAATCCTCCTCCATGCCTCCGCCATTGCCGTAGCGATTGGCCATGGACGTGCTGAGCCGGTCATAAGCGTCCAGCGCCGCCTTGCCGCCCATCTCCACATTCAGATGCGCACGGATCTCGTCATTGACGCTGACCAGCGTCGTCTTATGCCCCGTCACGAAGCGGTTATAATCGGCCACGAAATCCGTGCCCTTCACCTGGCAACGCAGCGCGGACACCATGAGCATGATGTCGAACTCCCGAATCTGCGCGGCCTCGACCGCTCGCTGGTTCCAGCACGCCTCCGCCTGCGCGCCCGTGCTCGCCGCCGCGCCGCACAACAGCGCGGCCCATCCCATAAGCTGCTTCATCATCACCCCGACCCCAGGACCAACCTGGCCGGAAGCATGCCGAAACGCGCTTGCCGCGAGGTTCCCGGAGCGGGTTAAGCGCTTATTTTACAATCGAAATCAAGCATATGAGCGAAACGATCCGCGGCTATGCGTGCCCGCTCTGCGGCTATGCGTGCCCGCTCTGCGCGATGATATGGTGCGGGTCCACGCCATTATGCGCAAATCCCAGCGCCCAGCGCTCCTCCGGCGTCGCGTTGAACAATATGTCGCGATCCAGCGCGCCCACGAACCAGCCCGGCCGGGCCAGCTCGCCGTCCAATTGCCCCGCGGCCCAGCCTGAATAACCGAGCGCCGCGACATATTGGCTCGGCCCGCGTCCGGACGCGATGTCCTTGAGTATGTCGAGCGATCCGGAAATGCCCCAGCCCTCGGCCACCGGGATCATATGGTCGCCCTGCCAGTCCAGGCTGTGAAGAACGAAACCCCGGCGCGGCTCGACCGGCCCGCCGCGCAGGATCGGGGCGTCCGGCACGACGATATCCTCTATGCCGAAATTACCCATCAGGTCATGAAGGCTCAATCCGTCGATGACCGCGCCCAGGTTGATCCCCATGGCGCCCTCCGGATCGTGGACGCACAGGGCGATGGCCGAGTGCAGGAAATTGGGGTCCGGCATATCCGGCATGGCGAGCAGAAACTGCCCGGCGTAGGACCGGAACCGGTCATCGGCCTCGAAGGATATGTCCATGGAGCGAGCCTATCCTGTCAGGCTGCGGCGCGCAATGCATTGACCGCCTCCCTTCGCCCCTTGACAGGCGCGGCTCGACCGACGACCTCAAGCGCCCCCGGCACCGGCCCATCTCCCGATGCCGAACGGATTTTCATTAACGGAAACAGGAGGACATCATGGCGATCAATGTCGGTGACAAGATCCCCTCGACCACATTCATGACCATGACCGCCAACGGCCCGGAAGCGGTCGAGAGCGACAGCTATTTCGCCGGCCGCCGCATCGCCCTCTTCTCCGTGCCCGGCGCCTTCACGCCCACCTGCTCCGCCAAGCACCTGCCCGGTTTCGTGGAGAAGGCGGAGGAGTTGAAGGCCAAGGGCATTGACGAGATCGCCTGCACCGCCGTCAACGACGCGTTCGTCATGGGCGCCTGGGGCCAATCCGCGGCGACGGATGGCAAGGTCACGATGCTGGCCGACGGCAATGGCGATTTCGTGAAGGCGGTCGGGCTGGAAATGGACGGCACCCGTTTCGCCATGGGCCATCGCGGCCAGCGCTTCTCCATGGTCGTCAAGGACGGCGTGGTGGAACAGTTGAACGTCGAAGCGCCCGGTGACTTCAAGCTGTCATCTGCGGACCATATGCTGGCGACGCTCTGAACGGGCACCCTGCACGACTTTCCGGGGGATCGGCACGTCCGGTCCCCCTTTTTTTGCTGCCCGTCAGGCTGCAAGGGACATGCGCCTCACGCAAAAGGGTTTCGTGCCTGCCGGATGACCTTTACCAGCCGCAGACCTTCCCCTTGTTCTGCTCATCCAGCCAGCCCTTGAGCGGCGCGAAATAGCGGATCAGCGCCTTGCCGGACATGTCCCGGCTGCCGGTGAACTGCTGGAGCGCGTCCGGCCAGGGCTTTGACGCGCCCAGCGTCAGCATGGCGTTCAGCTTCGCTCCCACCTGCTTGTTGCCGTAGAAGGAGCAACGGTG
>JASGGS010000038.1:0-24912 GCA_047602685.1 Sphingobium sp. | reverse complement strand
AACGGCTCGCTGATCTGATATGTCAGGTCTCCCGCCGCTACCGCTTCAAGACCGGCTCCCAAACGGCGCACCACCATGTCCGCTTCGCCCGAATGGGCCAATACGCGTCTCGCATTGTCCCTGAATACCTGCATCGCGGTGGTCATGCGGCCAACGCAGTCGCTATGGTCCATATGCTGGATGGAGCTGGTCAGGTCGCCCTCTGCCAGTGCCTCCATGCGAACGACCGTATTCACATAGGGGATGCAGATCAGTCTGCCCGCGATGATTGTGGACAGGGTTGATCCGGCGAAGGCGAATATGGCGAGGCCGATGCCCAATGGGCCGTGGCCTTGCGCGGCGACGAGCGCGCCGCTGACGCCCGTAAGCCCCCAAGCGAATTGAATCCCGGTCATGACCTTGAATTTCAATCGGATGGGTGCGGTCTTTCCAAACCAAGCGAACATAGGGGTGGCCCTTCATTGCATGTCGTCATAGTTTGTACGCAATTTTGGTAAAGAGTATGTAATTTCTGCAATAGCGGGTTAAAAGGTCAATTCTTTCACTGGCTTCTTCAGTAATGATACGAGGCTGTGTCGTTCAAAGCTTGGGCAATTCGATTCGCAATTGCGCGATCTGCTCGCCTTGTCGGGGCAAGCGTGATTCTTCTTCATCGAGGATCGCCGTGAACAATGCATGCTTGACCGACAGGCTGTCTATGCCGCCTCCCGGCGGGAGCGCGGAGAGGAGGATATCGATCAGTCGGTCCGCGCCGTGCAACCGTCCCCAGAGATAGTCATTCTCCCGATAGGCTCGGCTGAAGAAGGCGCCGAAGCTGTTGAACTCTATTCCGCGCAGGGTCGCGGCCGCCCCGCCGGTCCGGATCGCGACGGCATCGTCCGGAGAGATGCGGTCGACCTTGATCGGATCATATTCATCCAGTCCCTCTCCCTGAAGCATGGGCAGGGTGGCGATATCGTAGAAGGGAAAACCGAGATAGGCCATCAACATGCGCCGCCGATCGGATACCATCAGCGCCTCCAGTGCTGCTGAAAGGCGTTCCTCCACCTCCTCGTCCAGGGCGGCCAGGCGGCGGGTTTCCTCCAGCATGGCCAGTGCGATGCCGGGAGCATTCAAGGTGCGGTCGGCCGCTGCTCGCGCGGCATCGTCAAAATAATCCGGACTTTCGGGAGCGGCGTAGAGAGCGATGGCCTCATATATCATCGCGCGCATTGCCTGCCGCGCAGCCTCCGCCTCCGTTTCCGATCCGGCGGGAATGGCCTCGCCCTCCTCCGTCTCCGCGAGGCGCCGGGCCATGAAGCGCAGGCGACGGATGCGGAAGCTGCTGTCATGGGCGTTCAGGAAGGCGATGGCCGCATCATTCTTCCTGGGCGTGCTCGCGGGCATGATGTCCGCACCGCTGATGCGAATATGCTGCCACAGCACCGCGCGTACCGCATCGCCGTCCAGCGGTCCGCCAAGGGGCAGCGCCGCCAGCAGCTCGGCAAGATCGTAGACAATGGCCGACAATTTGAGCTGCGCATAGCTGACATAGGCGAAGCCGGAGGCGCGGGCGGCCTTGCGATGGGCCTTGCCGCGCCAGTTGGCGAGGCGGGCGGGGGTCGGGTGATCGATGAACAGAGGCTGGCCGATGGTCTGCTCTATCGTCGCGTCAATGGTCGGCCGCATCGCCTCCACCACCCGCTGCATGCGGCGTATACGCTCCGATCGGTGGGCGATCTGTTCGAGGTCGTCCCGTATCGGCTGCTCCCGCGGAATATTGCTCATCGCGCCGAATATGGTGCGGAAGAAACCGGGGGAGGGCGGCGGCGCCTTGGGATCGATCTGTCGATGTCCGCCCAATAGGGACATATGCGGTGTCGGCTCGATATAGACGAAGCGCCTGTCGACTTCACGGCGGGCGGGCCGATTGCGAAGGGCGGGCATGGCCTGCGCAAAGGGTGCGTTGGCCAGCACCGATCCGTCGATGAGAGGTGTATCCTCTATGGTGCCGAGCGCACATTGGCGTGGCAGGATGCGGGTGAGGAAGGCCCAGCGGCCCGGCCATGGCCGTCCCCTCTCCAGCAGGACCTCATCCAGCTCTCGCGCGGTGAAGGGCGGGAAGGCGCCGGGAAAACTGGCAGTGGCGCGCGCCGCGAAGGTGAGTTCGGCGACGTCCGCCAGTTTGCGCGGTGCCTCGCCGCGCGCCGTGAAGCCGATGGAAAGGCGATGTTCCGTTTCGACGATCGAACTGGGACTGTTGAGCCGCACCCTTTCCTCATGACCCGCAAAATCGGTGGCGGTCACGAACAGGTCGAGCGGATGGCCGTTGGGCAGCAATGGCGGTCCGGCAGGCGCGGCGGCCATGGCATCGAAGGCATCGAGGATGAGGCGCGAGAAGCCCTTGCCTCCGAAAGGGGGAGAAAACCAGCGGGCGCGTATGAAGTTGGACAGCTTGCGCCGCACTTCCTCGCGTGTTTCGGGTGCCACGGTGCGTGAAACCGTGTCGCCCCGCCGCCGCGCGATCAGCCAGAGAAGCGGCGCGGCCCAGAATTTGGTGAAGCGGCTCAGCGGGCGGGCATCGGGATCGAGGAGGATGTCGGCATCCGCCTTTTCCAGCCAGAGGCTGGTCAATGGCTCCAGCGACTGGCCGGTCTCTATCGCCTGGGCCAGGAAGATAGCATTGATGCCCCCGGCACTGGCCCCTGCCAATATGTCCGGCATGATGCGCAGGCGGGTGCCTGTTTCCGCCAGTGCCTGTTCCAGCACGGTGCGATAGACCGATGCGCTGCTTCCATCGACGGGTTCATCGGCATGGAAGGCGCGGCTGGCACGGGCAAGGTGCCAGATTTCCTTGGTGATGCCGTGCATGTAGACGGCGAGGCTGACACCGCCATAGCAGATCAAAGCCAGCCTCAGTTCCTTCTCCCGCATGGCCTAGGGATGGCAGAGCGAGGAGGGTTGCGCCATATGCAATTGTCCGAATGAATGCGGGATCGTCACAATAGCGCAACTCCGGTCATGCCGGACTTGTTTCAGCGATGGCTACAGCGCCATGCCCGCCGCGCGCCCGCTCGCCCATGCCCATTGGAAATTATACCCGCCAAGCCAGCCGGTGACATCGACCGCCTCGCCAATGGCGTGGAGGCCGGGCACTTTCGCGGCCTCCAGCGTGCGGGAGGAAAGGCCCGCCGTCGCGATCCCGCCCGCCGTCACCTCGGCCTTGGCAAAACCCTCTGTCCCGCTGGGCGTGAAAGGCCAGTCGCCAAGCCGTGCCTGAACGCCGCGCAGAGCCTTGTCGGACAGATTGCCGAGATCGCCGGCCACCCCGATGCGCTCCACCAGCGCCTCGGCGAGCCGTTCCGGCAAATGCTGGCCCAATAGACGGCGAAGAGTGATGCGGGGGCGCGCGCGCTTTTCCGCCAGCAGCCAGTCGGCGTCGGCATTCGGCAGGAAATCCACACCGATGGCCGTGCGATGCTGCCAATAGGAGGAAATTTGCAACATGGCGGGGCCGGACAGGCCATGATGGGTGAAAAGGGCCGCCTCACGAAAGCGCGTCTTCTGCCAGCGCACCTCCACATCGGCCGACACGCCGGAGAGGGACCGAAACAGCGCTTCTTCCTCGCCAAGCGTGAAGGGGACGAGGGCCGGGCGAGGCTGAACCACCGACAGGCCGAATTGCCGGGCGATGTCATAGGCGAAACCGCTGGCGCCCAGTTTCGGGATGGAGGGGCCGCCCGTCGCGAGGACAAGGGACGGCGCGGCATGATCCACCCCGCCTATGGTGACGCGATAGCGGCCGTCCGCATGGGTCAGGGCGCAGATCGGTTGTCCCAGCGCCCATCGGACCTGACCCTTGTCGCACTCCGCGACCAGCATCTCCACGATCTGCCGCGCCGATCCGTCGCAGAACAACTGGCCCAGCGTCTTCTCATGCCAGGCAATGCCATGGCTCTCGACCAGATCGAGAAAATCCCGCGCCGTGTATCGACCCAGGGCCGATTTCGCGAAATGGGGGTTGGAGGAAAGATAGCGGTCGGCCTCAGCATGGAGATTGGTGAAGTTGCAGCGCCCGCCGCCGGAAATCAGGATTTTCCTGCCCGGCGCATCGGCATGGTCGACCAGCAGGACGCGCCGTCCCCGCTGTCCCGCCGTGGCCGCGCACATCATGCCCGCCGCGCCCGCGCCGAGGATGATGGCGTCAAGGTCTTCCGCGCTCACCGGGCGACTATGCTGGCGGCGACGGCTTCGGCCACCTTGATGCCGTCGATCGCGGCGGAGAGTATGCCCCCGGCATAACCGGCCCCTTCGCCCGCGGGGAACAGCCGTTCGACATTGAGGCTCTGATAATCCTTGCCGCGCGTGATGCGCAGAGGGGATGATGTGCGCGTCTCGACGCCGGTCATCACCGCATCGGGATGATCATAATGGGCGATCTGGCGTCCGAAGGCGGGCAGCGCCTCGCGGAAACTCTCGATCACGAATTCCGGCAGGCATTGCGACAGATCGGTCAGCGTCACGCCGGGCTTGTAGGACGGGATGACCTCGCCCAGCGCCGTCGAGGGGCGCCCGGCCAGGAAATCGCCCACCTTCTGCCCCGGCGCGGCGTAGCTGGACCCGCCCGCGACATAGGCGAGCGACTCCCATTTGCGCTGGAACGCGATCCCCGCCAGCGGACCGCCGGGATAGTCGCGCTCCGGATCGATGGCGACCACGAGGCCGCTATTGGCGTTGAACTCGGCGCGGGAATATTGGCTCATCCCGTTGGTGACGACCCGTCCTTCCTCCGACGTGGCGGCGACCACGCGGCCGCCGGGGCACATGCAGAAGCTGTAGACGGTACGGCCATTGGCACAATGATGGGCAAGGCTGTAGGCCGCCGCGCCCAGCACCGGATGCTTCGCATATTTGCCGTAGCGGGCGGTATCGACCCAGCTCTGGGGATGCTCGATCCGCACGCCGATGGAAAAAGGCTTTGCCTCCATGAACACGCCGCGCCGGTGCAGCATCTCGAAAGTCGGCCGGGCGCTGTGGCCGATGGCCATGACGACATGGCTCGCCTCCAGGAAGCTGCCGTCCGCCATATGCAGGCCGCGCAGCACCGTCTTCCCGTCCGGCAGCGTTTCCAGTTCGATATCGTCCACCCGGGTCTGCCAGCGATATTCGCCGCCCAGACCCTCTATGGTCTTCCGCATGCTCTCGACCATGGTGACGAGGCGGAAGGTGCCGATATGGGGATGCGCCTCGGTCAGTATATCTTCCGGAGCGCCCGCCTTCACGAACTCCTCCAGCACCTTGCGGCCAAGGAAGCGGGGGTCCTTGACCCGGCAATAGAGCTTGCCGTCGGAAAAGGTGCCCGCGCCGCCCTCCCCGAACTGGACATTGCTGTCGGGGTTGAGTTCGGAGCGGCGCCACAGGCCCCAGGTGTCCCTGGTCCGTTCCCGCACCACCTTGCCCCGGTCGAGGATGATCGGGCGGAAGCCCATTTGCGCGAGGATGAGGCCCGCGAACAGGCCGCAGGGACCAGCACCGATGACGATGGGGCGCTGGCCGGACCAGCCTTCCGGCGCACGGAGGGGGAATTTATAGTCCGTGTCCGGGCGCGCACGAACATCATGGTCGGCGGCGAACCGCTCCAGCACGGCCGCTTCGTCGCGTATCGTCACGTCGACGGTATAGACCAGAAGGATCGCATGCCGTCGCCGCGCGTCATTGCCACGCCGGACCACTGTCCAGTCGATCAGGTCGGCACGCGCTATATCCAGCCTTTTGGCGATGGCATCGGGCATCGCCTCGTCCGGATGGTCGAGGGGCAGGGTGAGGCCGGAAAGGCGGAGCATGGCTGCGCGCTCTAGCCCTTATCGGACACAGAGCCAAGCCGCGTTCACGGGCGTGGCGAGAGCTTGAGCCTGATGCCCTTTTTGGGGCGCAGCGTCAGGCGGCTCACCGGCTCCGGCTTGGGGCCGGGGGGATAGGACAGGCGAAAGGCGCGGATCACCTCCGCCAGCGCCAGCATCGCCTCCTGCTGCGCGAAGCCCGCGCCCACGCAGATGCGCGGTCCCTTGCCAAAGGGCATGTAGGCGGTCTTCACCGCCTCCGCCTCTTCGGCCCGCGTGAAGCGGTCGGGGTCGAAGCTGTGTGGGCAGGCGAAATTCTCCCTGTTCCGCTGGATCAGCCAGGGCGAAATGACGATCATCGCGCCGGGCTTGAGATTCTTGTCGCGCATGACCGTCGGTTTCGTGATGGCACGCGCGAAGAAGCCGATGGGCGGGTAGAGACGGAGGGTCTCGCGGAACAGGTTCCGAACGCCGTCCATGGCTTTCAGGTCCTCGAACCCGATCGGACCGCCGCCTGTCGCCTCGACGATCTCGGCATGGAGCCGGTCCTGCAACTCCGGGCTTTCGGACAGGAGATAAAGCGCCCAGCTGAGCGCGCTGGCCGATGTCTCATGTCCCGCGAGGAAGATCAGGGCGATCTGGTCGATCAGTTCCTGGAAGCCGAAAGGCGCGCCTGTCTCGGGATGGCGGGCTTCCAGCAGGGTTTGGAGGATATCCGGCTTCTCCGGCCTCTCGCCGCGATGGAAGGCATCGAAGCGCGTGCGCACGAGCGGCTCGAACACCTTGTGGATTTCCGCCGACGCCTTGAGCGCGCGCCGGTGAAAGCCGAAACCCGGCAGGCCGTAAAGATGCAGCATGGCGCCCGGCTGCGCATTGCGCTGGAAACGGGTGAAGGCATGGTGGATGCGCAGCGCCTCCTCCCGGTCGAGGCTGACCGAGAACATGGTGCGGAAGATGACGTCCGCCGTCACATGGGTCATGACCGGATCGATGTCGATCGGGCGGGAATGGTCCTGAGCCTTCAGAAAGGCCAGCATGTCGCCCACGGCATGACTCATCAGGTCGTAGACGCGCTTGAGGTTGGTATGCGCGAAGGCCGGATTGATCATGCGGCGCTGGTCTTCCCAGACCTTGCCATTCGTGTTGAACACGCTCTGGCCGATGAGCGGCTCGACGAAATCGCTCAGGAACTTGTGCTTGGGGAATTCCCTGTCCGCGTCGGTCATCACCCGTTCGACGATGGAGAGTTCATTGGCGATGTAGAAGTCCAGCCGGGGCAGGTGGATCTCGCCCATCTTCATCGTGTAGCTGCGCTCGAACAGCGTATGTATCCAGCTTGTCCAGCCGGTCAGGAACCGTTTGAACAGGGATGCCCGGCTCTTGTGCGGAACCGGATAGGGGGGAGTGAACGGGCATTTATCCATGAGTCTGCGGACTGTTCTCGGCCTCAAAAGCGGCAATGGAATGGCCGAGCGGGCGGGCGCCGCAGGTCAGGCCCACATAGTCCAGCGGGGACGGGCGGTCGAGGCGCCGCAAATAGTCGAAATGCGTCTCATATTTGTCCCGCCTCCGCTTCGCATAGGTCGCCGGGTCGCAATAGCGGAACCAGCGGGGGCTGAGCTGGATCAGGCCGGGCGGCCGCGCGACCGGGCGGCCGATGCAGGGATCGACCAGCGGAATGCTCGCCCCGTCCGTCATCGATCCGATGTCGAGCCAGCGATAACGCCCTGCCGCCAGCCGGTCGAGCTGGCCGCGGAAGGATGCGGCATCGCGGCGGCAGGCGATGAGCTGGATCATGCCGCCCAGCGTCACCATGCTGAAATGCTCCGGCAGCACGCCGCCCCGTCGCTCCAGCAGGGCGGCGAGGATCGGCACGGCCAGCATCGCGCCATTGCTGTGGGTGAGGAACAGCACTTCGTCCCATTCCTCCTCGTCCAGCGCGGCGTCGATGCGGCCGGTGAACCGCACCAGCCGCTCCGCCAGCGCCGGACTCGTGGCGTCTCGTGCCAGCAGGTCGTTGAAGATGATGAAGCGCATCAGCCACAGGCTGTGGATGCGACGCAGGATGAAGGGGGTGGCGCCAATCCCCGCCGCCAGCGCCAGTGGAAAGGCGATCGGCGCAGGGAGGAGGAGGGCGAGCAGGCTGCCCAGCGCGGCCATGATGAGGAGCGGCGCCAGCAGCATCGATCCGCCGGGATAGAAGAGCGTGAACTTGCTGCCCCGTGGCACGGGCCGCGACATGGGCCAGTCGATCCGGCGCACGAAATTCCAATAGGCGCGCGCGCCGTGCGCCAGCAGCGCGAAGCCGCCCTTGATCCAATGTTCGCGAACCACATCGTCCCAGACGAGGAATTCCGTCTCGGTCAGATAGGTGCCGGCGGCATCCCGGACGGACCAGCGCACAGTGCCGCCCGACCGGCGCGGCGGAGTGATGTCCGCCGTCTCCGTCCCGTCCAGCTTCGCGATCTGCTCGGCGCACAGCCAATGGTAAAAGCGCGCGCCGCGCGGGTCGAACCCGCCCAGATACAGCACTTTGCGCTTGAATATCGGCATTGCGCGATGCTTAGCGGGGCCATGAGCGAAAAGGAACGTCAATATTGCCTGTTCATGGACGGCACCAAATATAACCGCAATATCGGATGCCGGCGCCATGACAATGCCTATGGCATCAATGGCGGGGGGCGTGAGGGCGACCGGCTGAGGGCGGACATGGCGCTCTATCGCCACATGGCGGGAAATCGGGACCCGCTGCGGTTCGTCGTATTATATTTCACGCGCATGTGCGGCTGGTTCTTCTTCAATTATCATGGCTTCCCCTGGCGCGGTCAGCTTGTCCGCAAGATATTCCGCAACTATTGAGGTGCCAGCCGCGCAAGAGACGCGATTTTCTTACATTTTGCGACAAATCCGCAACTGGCCGACAAGCCGATGATACAATCGGCCTGTAAAGGCAGGCGTGGAAACAGGGCATGGACGTCCCGGCCGGGCCGATCGGTCAGCCGCCGTTCAGCCCGCGCCATACACAGGCGCACCAGGGATTGCGGGGAAGGGAAAAGGGTGAAGAAGCTTTCGGTGTTGGGCGCCTTGCTGGCGTCCGCCGCGCTCGTGCCGGGTGCCGTCATGGGCCAGACGCGCGACGAGGAGGAGCGGCGCCAGCGTGACGCGCGGACGGACGGGCAGCGCGAGGCGCAGCCGTCCGGCCAGTCCGGCCGCAGCCAGTATAATGATTTCGACGATGAGGAGATCATCGTCGCGGGCCAGCGCCCGCGCGGTTCCGTGGTCGGCGATATCCAGCCGGAACTCACCTATAATGCGGGCGATGTCCGCGCGCTGGGCGTCAGCGACATTTCGGAACTGGTGTCCGAACTGGCGCCGCAGCTCACCAGCGGCCGGGGCGGGCAGCCCATCGTCCTGCTGGAAGGGCGCCGCGTCTCCAGTTTCCGCGAGATCGCGACCATCCCGACCGAGGCGATCCAGCGGGTCGAGATCCTGCCGGAGGAGGTCGCCCTCAAATATGGCTATCCGGCCGACCAGAAGGTGATGAACGTCATACTCCGCCGCCGCTTCCGCGCCTTCACGCTGGAGGCGCAGGATCGCTTCTCCACCGATGGCGGCGCCAACAAGGCGGCGGGCGAACTCGGCTTCCTCACCATCCGCCGGGGCGGGCGCTTCAACCTCAATGTCGAATATGACCGGCAGTCCATGCTGCTGGAGAGCGACCGGGGCATCACCAATAACGGTGCCGACACGCAGCGCAGCCTCGTCCCCTCCGAACGTCAGCTTACCGTCACCGGCACCTATGCGAAGCCGCTGTCGCAGAAGATCAATGCCTCCATCAACGGCGAGGTGACCACCGACCAGACCATCGGCCTGACCGGAGCGTCCGGCGCGGGCGGCCTGATCCCCGACGGCACGCTCTATTCGCTGGATGCCCTGGCGCGCAGCGCAAGCGGCCAGACGGCGCGGCTGGGCGCCACGATCAATGCGGACGGCAAGGTGTGGCACAGCACGCTGACCACCACCTACACCCATGATGAATCGCGCACCCTTACCGACGGGCGCTATAATGATTCCGGCATCGCGGCGGCCCTCGCGGTCCGCAATCCGGCGGACGTGGCGCGCAGCCGGTCCGACGTGATGACGGCCGACCTCACCAGCAATGCCAGCCTCTATCGCCTGCCCGCGGGCGATGTCTCGCTGACCCTGCGGCTCGGCGGCACGCTCAGCGGCTTCGAGGCGGAGCGGACCAACTACAGCCGGACGGAGGGGTCGGTCTATCGCGCGTCGGACCTCAACCGCTCCATCGGCCTCGGCGCGGTCAGCCTGGACGTGCCGCTGGTCAGAAGTCCTTCGCCCTTCATCGGCAGGCTGTCGGCGAACGGCAATGCGGAGGTGCAGAGCCTGTCGGACTTCGGCACGATCAAGGGCTATGGCTTCGGCCTCAACTGGCGCCCGCGCACCGGCGTTGCCTTCATCGCCTCCTACAAGAGCGCGGAGACGGCGCCGACCGTGCAGCAGCTGGGCAATCCGCAGATCGTGACGGGCAATGTGCAGGTCTTCGACTATCAGACCGGCCAGACCGTCAACATCACCCAGATCAGCGGCGGCAATCCCAACCTGCAGGTCGCCGACCAGAAGGATTTCCGGATCGGCACCACGATCAAGCCGTTCAGCAAGCCGGATGTCACGCTGACGGTCGACTATAATCACCGGCTGACCCGTAACGGCGTCGGCTCGCTGCCTGGCACGACCGACGCGGCGGAACAGGCGTTCGGCAGCCGCTTCGTGCGCGACGCGGCCACCAACGAGCTGCTGAGCATCGACGCCCGTTCGGTCAACATCGCCCGGCAGGAAAGCAGCTCGATCCGCTGGGGCCTCAATTTCACCAAGACGCTGAAGACGCCGCAGTCGCAGATCGACGCGATGCGGGCGGCGATGCAGCGGCAGTTCCCCAACGGCTTTCCCGGACGCCCCGGCGGTCCGGGCGGCCCCGGCGGAGAGGATCGCGAGGGCGGGCCGCGTCCCGATGGCGGTCCGGGCGGCGAAGGCGGCAACCAGGGCGGCGGCAATAGCGGGAGCGGCAGCAGCGGCGGATCGGGCGCGAGCGCCTTTGGCGGCGGCGGTGCCGGCGGTGGAGCGGGTTCGGGCGGAAGCTCCGGCGGCGCGCGCGGCGGCTTTGGCGGTCCCGGTGGCCCCGGCGGCGGCTTTGGCGGCGGGCCGCGTGGCCCCGGCGGTATGGGCGGGCGGATCAACTTCGCCGTCTATCACACCGTCAACCTGAACAGCACCGTGACCCTGCGCGACGGCCTGCCGGAAGTGGACCTGCTGAACGGCGGCACGCTGGGCGAGCGCGCCGGGCAGCCGCGGCATGAGGTGGAATTGCAGGGCGGCTATTCGCAGAGCGGCATCGGCATGCGCCTGACTGGCAAATGGCAGAGCGCGACGCGGGTCGTGGGGTCGACGAGCGGGACCGGGACGGCATCGTCCGACCTGCGCTTCTCCGATCTGGCGACCTTCAACATCCGGCTGTTCGCCAATCTGGGGCAGCGGCCGGAACTGGTGAAGTCCATGCCCTGGCTGCGCGGCGCGCGTATCCAGATCGGGGTGAACAACATCTTCAACAGCCGCCAGAAGGTGACGGACGCCACGGGCGCGACGCCGCTCGCCTACCGTCCCGGCCTGATCGATCCGCAGGGACGGACGATTCAGATCACCCTGCGCAAGCAGTTGTTCTGACAGGGTTTCAGGCGTAAAAGATCACAGGTTTCCCTACCGGATCGCGGTTCGGTCCGCCCTTCGGATAAGTGAACGTTTGTTCACTTATCCGAAGGCGCCGAAGACGTTCGCGACCGCGCCGGAAATCTGGCGCACGATCTGGTCGGCCTGCTCGATGGGGTCGATCAGCCTGGCGCGGATCTCCGAATAGGGTTGCCCCTCATTGTCCGGATAGTCGCTCGGCTCGTTCACCGAAAAGTCCCCCAGTTCCGGCGCGGAGACGGGATAGGCGCGGCGAAGCTGGGCCACCGCCTCCTCCGTCCGCAGCGCGAAGACCATGTTGATCACGTCGTCGCGGCTGATGTCGTTGGACCGGGCGAAGGCGGGCACCTGAACCACATGGAGGAACATGTGCTGGATGAGCGCGAGGCGCAGGGCATGCAGCACGCCCAGCGACCGGCGCGTCGCCTCCCGCGCGTCGTCCGGCTCGTACACGGGCAGATAGGCGAGCAGGCTGTGCAGCTTCGTCCCGTCCACGCGCAGGCGCGAGGCGAGGCGGCGATATTCGCCCGCCCGGTCGTCCGATTCCAGCCGCTCCGCCAGCGCGAGGCAGGCGGCGGACAAGTGCGATTCCATGCCGCGATAGGGACGGCTGGCCCAATAGGCGGAGTTGAACAGCTCGCCATAGGCCGCGACCGTCTTGATGCTCGACAGGCGGTTGGCGGCGCGCAGCAGGCCGATGATCTGCCGCCCGCGCACGGATTCGCCGAGCAGGGAGGCGATGAGGTCGGTCTCCTCCCCCGCGGCCGTGCCGACGCCCGCGATGATGTTGATCGGATAGCCGAGCTGCTGGAGGATCGCATTATGGGGGATGGCGCGGATCTGCCGCAGCCCCATTTCCCGCTCCGCCGCGAGGTCCGACTGGCGGCGCGACTTGCGCGAGCCGGTCTGGTTGAGCAGGCTGAGGCCGAAGGCGGTGATGGCCCGCGCATAGGCGCGCCATTCGAGGAAGGTCGTCTGCACCGCGCGGATCGAGCGGTAGAAATCGAGGCTGATGTCCGTCCGCTCGTAAAAGGGATCGGATTCAGGCGCGACGATGGAGAAATGCGCCTGCGCGATGCGGGTCAGCGTGGCGAGCGCGATCTCCGGCGCCTTGAAATAGAGGAAGCCGTCGCCGCCCTGGAAGCTGGCCTCCATCTCCAGCGGCACGGCGCGGCGGGCGAACTGGTCGCGCGCCCAGTGGCTCATCGGCCAAGTCAGCCGGTCGACCATCGTGCCGGGATGGCCGCCGCGGCCCATGCTCTCGCCATGGGTGTTGAAGATGAGGGCGGACACGCGGTCCAGTCCGTTCTTCTCCATGGCGCGGGCAAGGCGCCCCTCCAGCCGTTCCAGCGCCAGCGCGGCGGGAATCTGCCCCACGAAGCGGCCCGCGTCCGAATAGCCCGTCTGGATCGCGACCCGGCCCCGGCGGCGCGCATAGTCGCGGTAAATGGGCTCGGCCAGCAGCGCGTCGAGGAAACGGCCGCCATGTTCCAGGGCGGTCTGCGTCTCGAACAGGGGGGACACGTCCACCTTGCCGTCTATGCCGAACAGTTTCGCGAAATAGAGCGCGGCCATGACCGTCTGCGGCTCCTCGCATTCGGCGATGAGGAGGCGTATGGGGGAATCGGCGTCGATATGATGGAGTATCTGCGCCATGGTGATGAACTGGCGCAGCGCCGTCGTCGTCTCTATGGCGAGGGCCGCGAAATTGGACCGCAGCGGCTTCACCGTCTTGAGATGGTCGCGCAGCAGGCTCATCGCCGTGCCGCCCGCCAGGTCCAGCACATTGTCCGGATCGATGCGGTTGCGCACGGCATTGTGAAGCTGCGAGCTGTTCATCCGGAAATGAATCCAGCCCATGCCGAGGCCATCGGCGCGCATCGACGCGGCGAGGGTGAGGAGGCCCTTGGCATCCTCCAGCTCCGCGCGCTTGGCCCGCTCCTCCAGCAGTTCCACGATCGGGTCGAGCGACAGCAGCTTGTCGGGATGGGCGGCGGTCAGGGCGTTGGCCGCTTCCGACAGGGATTTCGCGTCGGACAGGTCGCCGTCGAAGCGGTCCGCCATGGCGCGGCTGTAGGCGGCCGCCGAGTCCAGCCGGGCGGTCACCTCCTCCAGCGCGAGCGCGCGGGCGGCGGCGGCATAGCCGGCCAGCCGCTCCGCCTTTTCCTTGAGGCGGAAATTGATGTTGGTCTGCCAGCTGAGGTCGGTGCGGCCGTCCATGTCATAGCCGATCCATGTGGCGAAACGGAACGGCATGGGTTTCAGGTCGCGCCAGTCCTGCGGCCATTTCTCCGCCGCCACGTCGAACAGCACGCGCACCAGCGCGTCGCGCGCGGACTGGCCGTTGGCGAGCGCGGCGAGCGCCTGGCGATGCTCGTCCGCGAGGGTGATGGGCGGGCGCGGCCCGTCGGAGGAGGGGATGGGCGCGTCGGCGGCGCCCGACAGCACCGCCTGCGCCACGCCGTCGCTCTGCGCCTCCGTCAGGAGGAAGGTCGGGTGGCCGGTGAAGACGGCGTGGATGATCGGATGCGACCATTTGCGGGCAAAGGCGGAGAAGCCGCCCGCCCCGTCCCGCGCCACGGCGCGGAAGGCGGCGAGATTGTCGTCATGGCCGATGGGCGAGAGCCTGGCGCGGAGCGCCGCGGCGCGGTCGCGCAGCGTCTCCTGCTCCAGCCGGTTCACCAGGCCGCCGACATCGGCGAGGCTGATCTTGCCCGATTCCAGGTCGCGCGACAGCTCCAACCCCAATTGGAAGACGGGGTTGTAGAGCGGCGTCTGCCCGGTGAGCGCGTGGAGTTCCTGAAGGCGGTCGCGCAGTCCGGCGATCATCGCGCCAGACCCGCAGCGCCCCGCGCCAGCGCCTCTATCCTCGCCGGATCGGGCGGCCCCTTGGGCACCAGCCAGCTGCCGCCCACGCACAGCACCGCCTCCAGCGCCAGCCATTCCGGCGCGGTTTCGGGCGTGATGCCGCCGGTCGGGCAGAATTTGATGCCGCCAAAGGGGCCGGTCAGCGCCTTGAGCGCGGGGATGCCGCCGCTGGTGGAGGCGGGGAAGAACTTGAAATGCGCCAGGCCGAGGTCGAGGCCCAGCATGATGTCGCCGGCATTGGCGGTGCCCGGCAGGAAGGGTATGCCGCTGGCCACCGCCTCCTTGCCCAGGGAGGGGGTGAGGCCGGGCGAGACGATGAATTCCGATCCCGCCTCCAGCGCGGCGTCGAGGTCGCGCGTGTTGACCACGGTCCCTGCCCCCACAATGGCGCCCGGCACGTCCTTCATCAGGCGGATCGCCTCCAGCCCGGCGGGGGTGCGCAGCGTCACCTCCAGCACTTTCAGCCCGCCCGCGACCAGCGCCCGCGCCAGCGGAACGGCATGCGCGACATCCTCGATGACGATCACCGGGATCACCGGCGACGTCCGCATGATCGCCTCTATCGGGGTCATGCAGTCTCCCTTGCAAATGCGGCAGCGGCGCCGAACAGGCCCGGCTGCGGATGGGTGATGAGCTTGACGGGCATGGCGGCCATCATGCCTTCGAAACGGCCCTTGGCGCGGAAACGGTCGGCAAAGCCGGAGCGCAGCAGATGGTCGCGGATGCGCTGGCCGAGGCCACCCGCGATGACCACCGCGCCGCCGCCCTGCGCCAGCGCGATGCTGCCCGCGACGCTGCCCAGCGCCAGGCAGAAGCGGTCGATGGACGCGGCCGCCAGACTGTCCGTGCCCTCCATGCCCAGTTTCCAGATCGCCTTGTCATCACGCAGTTGCACAGGGCGCCCCTCGATCACGGCCAATGCCTCGTAAATGTCCACTATTCCCGGTCCCGAAACAACCCGTTCGGCGGACACCCGGCGATATTTTTTTCGCAGGCGCGAAAGGATGGAATCCTCGATGGGATCGACGGGCGCGAAATCGATATGGCCGCCCTCGGTCGGCTGGACCCGATAGTCATGGCCGTCGCGCCAGAGATGGGCGACGCCGAGGCCCGTTCCCGGCCCCACTATGCTGATCGTGCCGCTGCCGGGCAGGGGCGTGTCCGGCCCGCACAGATGGGCGAAGTCGTCCGCCCCCGCCTGCGCCACCGCATGGCCCACCGCCTCGAAATCGTTGACCAGCGCATAATGGTCGATGTCGAGGTCCGCCTTCAGCGTCGCGGGACGGATCACCCAAGGATTGTTGGTGAAGTGGATCGTCTCGCCCTTCACCGGCCCGGCAATGGCGATGGCCGCCGCGCGCGGCAGGGCGCGGCCGGACAATCGCGCGAAATGCTCCCAGGCGGTGCGGAAGGTCGCATGGTCGGCGGTCGCCAGCGTGACCGGATCGGCCAGGGCGCGCACCCGGCCGCCCTCCACCTCCGCCAGGGCGAAGCGGGCATTGGTGCCGCCAATGTCGAGGGTGACGAGTTCGGTCATGCCATTCTCTTCCGCATCTGCCGCTGCCAGATATTGCGCATGTGCCGCGCGGCGAGCGCCGCCAGTTCCGCATCCCCGTCCGCCAGCGCGCCCAGCTCCATGCGCCGCGCATCCCGCCAGCTCCGCGCGAAGGCGGCGATGGCGGCCGCGTCCTGCGGCCGGGAGGGGGGAAAGCGGCGATAGGCGAAGGTCATGTTGATGTGGAAGATCAATTCTATGTAGCGGCTGTCGATCAGGTCGAAAATGTCCGTGCGGAAGGACTGTTCCAGATCGAGCAGGTCCGCATAGGAAATGCCGGCGGGCATGGCGTCGAGCTGGCGGCGATAGGTTTCCACCAGCACCCGCCGCCCCTCCGCCGGGGCATGCGCCGCCTTGCGGATCACCTCCACCCACAGCACGGACGCGACGGTGAGCAGGTCCTCGCCCGCGACGTTCAGCGTCTCCAGATAGGCGCTGACGCTTTTCTCTATGGTCTCGGCATTGGGACGCGCGGCGAAATAGCCGCCGTTGATGCCGCGCCGGACGCGCAGCAGCCCCTCCCGCTCCAGCACGCGGGCGGCCTGGCGGATGGTGGCGCGGGACACGCCCAGCTCCGTCTGGAGATTCTCCTCATTGCCGAGGAGGCTCCCCTCCTCCTGCGCCATGACCTTCTCGCGAAGGCGGGCGGCGGCGGCGTCGATGGCGGACTTGAAAGGCGGTGCGTTCACGGGCGCGATGCTAAGCACAGGCGCGGGGACAGGTCCAGACTGGTCCCGGCCTGCCGTGAGACATGGCCCGGACGGCAAGAGCGGCGCCGCGCCATTGCCGCGGGCGCGGGGCCGGAGCATGCTCGCCCGCAAAAGGATGGGGAGAGACGCGAGATGATCAGAGGCATCCACCATGTGTCGGTCCATGTCCGCGACCTCGACCGCATGGCGCGCTTCTACAGGGACGCCTTCGGCTTCGAGGAGGTGGGCGAGCGCTTCGGCTGGGATGTGGGGCAGGAGAAGCTGGACCAGATACTCGACGTGCCGGGCACGGCCGCGAAGGGCGTGATGCTGCGCGCGGGGACCTGCTATATCGAGCTGTTCGAATTTTCCGCGCCCGCGCCGGAATCGACCCGGCCGCTGCGCCCCTATGACAAGGGCTATACCCATTTCTGCGTCGACGTGACCGACATAGAGCGGGAATATGAGCGGCTGAAGGGGCTGGGCATGACGTTCGGCCATCCGGAACCCATAGACATGGGCCATGTGAAGACCGTCTATGGCCGCGACCCCGAAGGCAATGTGATCGAGGTGCAGCAATGCATGCCGGACAATGGCATGACGCTGGAGGATCTGGAGGAGGCGGGGTGACGGGCTGAAGCGACAGCCGGTCAGCCGGGCGGACGGGGCGGCGTCCCCATTCGATCTCCGTCACGCCGGGCGCGGGCGTCCGACTTTCCATCGGGCGTTTCGCCCTCAGACGCTTCGGGCGCCCTGCGCGCCGCCGATATCCTCCTCCACGGCCCCGGCCTGCTCTCGCCCGTGGCTGGACCCGGCGCGGCCATGGCGCCTATCGTCGCAGGGATTTCGAGGAGGAGGAGAGAGCCGATGGACGCCGCACTGGAACCCGCCCTGCGCGAGATGCTGGACCGGCAGGCGATATGGCAGGTCATGCTGCGCTATGCGCGGGGCCTCGACCGGATGGACCGGGAGCTGGCGCGATCCTGCTATTTCGACGATGCGATCGAGGATCATGGCCGCTTCGTCGGCGGGCCGGAGGATTTCCTCGACTATACGGACAAGGTGGCGGCGCTGTACCTGTCGACCCAGCACAGCCTCACCAACCACTGGTGCGACCTCGACGGCGACGATGCCTATTGCGAGACCTATTATATCTTCATCGGCGTGGCCGCGCGCCCGCCGCATTTCCTGTCCTCCGGCCGTTATGTCGACCATTTCCGGCGGCGCGGCGGGGAGTGGCGCATCGCCAATCGCGTGACCATCGTCGAGAGCGCGTGCGACCTGCCGGACGCCGCTGCCGTGGCCGCGCTGCCGCCCGCTTATACGCCCGACCAGCCCTGCCAGGCGACGCGCGACCGGCGGGACGTGAGCTATCACCGGCCCCCCGTGCCGAGGCGTCCGCGCGGCTGATCGCGCGGGCGGGCCGGTTCGTCCCGCGACGGCCGCCGGGGGTTGGAGCGCGGAGGCTTCTGTCTGTACGCCGGGTGAACAACCGGGCGGGCCGATGAAACTTTCAGCCGTTTCGCCAGTTCAATGATCGGCATTCCGATCACAATAATTCACTGGAGAACCGCATGACGATGGAGGCGCAGGTGATGAACCTGCCACCGCCACAGCCCGTTGATATCGCCACGTCCAGCCTTCTCCTGGATTTTGACGGCACGCTCGTTCCCATTGCCGACACGCCCGACGCGGTTGTCGTGGACCAGGCGCTTCTCGACCTGCTGGCCCGCCTCGCCGACCTGTTCGAGGGGCGCGTCGCGATCATCAGCGGCCGGTCCATCGCGCAGCTCGACACGCTGCTCGGTCCCGTCGCGCACCGCCTCGCCCTGTCGGGCAGCCATGGCTGCGAGCATCGCTGGAACGGCGTCGACGCCCATCCGGTGCGCCCGCCCGAACTCAACATGGTGGCGGAGCAGTTCCAGCTTTTCATCAAGGACCGGACGGACATGCTGGTCGAGATCAAGAGCTATGGCGTCGCCCTGCATTACCGCCGCGCGCCACAGGAGGAGATGGCCGTCAACGCGCTGGCCAGCGCCATGGCGGAGGCGACCGGCCTTGCCTTCCAGCCCGGCCAGATGGTCGCGGAAATCCGTGTGCCGGGCAGCGACAAGGGCGTGGCCGTCACCCGCCTGATGCGCCGCGCGCCCATGCGGGGCACGCATCCCGTCTATCTGGGCGACGATGCCACGGACGAGCCTGCCCTGGCGGTCGCGGCCGAGATGGGCGGCATGCCGGTCGCGGTCGGGCCGCGGCCCACCCTGTCCGCCCTGTACGGGCTGGCCGGTCCGGAGGCCGTGCGCGGCTGGCTGAGGGAACTGGCGAAATGACGGGAACGCTGGAACTCTGGCCGATCGGCAATTGCCAGGTGTCCGCGCTGGTGGACCGCAACGGCCGCTTCGTCTGGGGCTGCGTGCCGCGCGTGGATGGGGAGCCGGTCTTCTGCTCCCTGCTCGATCCCAATCCGCCGGGCGGCGAGGAGGGGACGCGCGGCTATTGGGAGATCGAGCTGGCCGACTGCATCGCCACGGCGCAGCATTATGAGCGCAACACGCCCGTGCTGATCACCCGGCACGAGGATGCGGACGGCAATGCGATAGAGGTGGTGGACTTCTGTCCCCGCTTCCAGCGGCTGGGCCGGGTCTACCGCCCGGTCGCCTTCGCGCGGATCGTGCGGCCCGCCGCCGGCAGCCCGCGCATCCGCGTGCGCCTGCGCCCGGCGCGCAAATGGGGCGGGGCGGATACGCAGCGCACATTGGGGTCCAACCATATACGCTATATCGGCGACGACATGACCCTGCGCCTGTCCACCACCGCGCCCATAGGCTGGGTGAATGACGAGCGGCTGTTCCGGGTCGAGCGCCCGCTCCATTTCTTCCTTGGCCCGGACGAGGGCTTCAACGACGATATCGCCCGTTCCGTGGACGAGATGCTGGAGCGGACCTGCCACGAATGGCGCCACTGGGTGCGCGGCCTCGCGACGCCGGTGGAATGGCAGGATGCCGTGATCCGGTCGGCCATCACGCTGAAGCTGTGCCAGCATGAGGAGACGGGCGCCATCGTCGCGGCGCTGACCACCTCCATTCCGGAGCATGCGGGGTCGGGGCGCAACTGGGACTATCGCTATTGCTGGATACGCGATGCCTATTTCACCGTGCAGGCCCTCAACCGGCTCGGCGCGCTCGACGTGCTGGAGGGCTATCTGGCCTTCCTGCGCAATATCGTGGACAATGCGCGGGGCGGGCATATCCAGCCGCTCTACGGCGTGGGCGGGGAGGCGAGCCTGCCCGAATGGATCGCCCCCGACCTGCCGGGCTATCGCGGCATGGGGCCGGTGCGCGTCGGCAACCAGGCGGCCGAGCAGATACAGCATGACGCCTATGGCCAGATCGTCCTGTCCAACGCGCAGGCCTTTTTCGACCAGCGCCTCTACCGCATGGCGGGCGAGGATGATTTCAAGGCGCTGGAGAAGGTGGGCGAGCGGGCCTGGGCCGCGCGCGACATGCCCGATGCGGGCCTGTGGGAGCTGAGGACCAAGAGCTTCGTCCATACCTATAGCTCCGCCATGTGCTGGGCGGCGTGCGACCGGCTGGCCAATGCGGCGCAGGCGCTGGGCCTGGAGGATCGGGAGGCGTTCTGGCGCGACAGGGCGCAGCAGATACGCGAGCTGATCCTGTCCAAGGCATGGCGGGAGGAGACGCGGCGCATCTCCGCCACGTTCGGCGGCGACGACCTCGACGCCAGCATCATCCAGCTTCTCGACATGCGTTTCGTGACGCCGGACGATCCCAAGTTCCGCGACACGCTGAAGGCGGTGGAGGAAGGGCTGCGGCGCGGCCCCTATATGCTGCGCTATGCCAGCGAGGATGATTTCGGCCTGCCCGAAAGCGCGTTCAACGTCTGCACCTTCTGGCTGATCGAGGCCCTGCACGTCACGGGCCGCGACGTGGAGGCGCGGGAATTGTTCGAGGAGATGCTGTCCCGCCGCACCGTCGCGGGCCTGTTGTCGGAGGACATCAATCCTGCGGACGGGGAATTATGGGGCAATTATCCGCAGACCTATTCGCTGGTCGGCATGATAAACTGCGCCGCCATGCTCAGCAAACCGTGGACATCTGTCCGATGAGGGGTGTCTCATGAGTCGTTTGATCATCATTTCCAACCGCGTTTCCCCGGCGACGGGGGAGGGCGGCGGAAATCAGGGCGGCCTTGCCGTCGCGCTTTCGGCGGCGCTGCGCGAAAGCAACGGCATCTGGTTCGGCTGGTCCGGCGAGGAGACGGACAATTTCACCGGCGCCATCAATTTCCAGCGGGCGGACGGGGTGGCGACGGCGACCATCGACCTGGAAGCGCAGGACATAGACGAATATTATAACGGCTTCGCCAACCAGACCCTGTGGCCGCTTTTCCATTACCGCATCGACCTGGCCGAGTTCGAGCGGGGTTTCGCGGGCGGATATGAGCGGGTCAACGCGCGGTTCGCCGATACGGTCTCGCCCCTGCTGGAGCAGGACGACCTGATCTGGGTCCATGACTATCATCTGATGCCGCTGGGCCGCGAGCTGCGCCGCCGGGCGTTCGGCAACCGCATGGGCTTCTTCCTCCACATTCCCTGGCCGCCCATGCGCCTGCTGGTTTCCCTGCCGAGCCACAGGGAGCTGGTGGACTCGCTGTTCAGCTATGACGTCATCGGTTTCCAGACGCAGGATTCGCTGGAAGCCTTCATGGACTATGTGACCGGCCAGCTGGGCGCGGCGGCGACGGTGCATGGCGACGGCACGGTATCCTATCAGGGACGCCGGGCGCGCCTGATCGCCTGTCCCATCGGCGTGGACTGCGAGCCGTTCCGCGCGGCCTCGCGCAGCGAACCGGCGGAGCGCATGCGGACGCGCATGCTGGCGAGCGCCAATGGCCGAACCATGATCATCGGCGTCGACCGGCTCGATTATTCCAAGGGGCTGGCGGAGCGCTTCCTGGGCTATGAGCGGCTGCTCTCCACCCGCACGGACCTGCACGGGCAGGTCTTCCTCCTCCAGATCGCGCCGCCCTCGCGCGGGGAGGTGCAGAGCTATCAGGAGATCCGGTCCAGCCTCGACAATCTGTCCGGACGGATCAACGGCGAGTTCTCCGACGCGGAATGGGTGCCGCTGCGCTATGTGAACCGGGGCTATCCGCGCGACGAGCTGGCGGGCATGTACCGGGCGGCGCGCATCGGCCTCGTCACCCCCTTGCGCGACGGCATGAACCTGGTCGCCAAGGAATATGTGGTGGCGCAGGACGAGGCGGACCCCGGCGTCCTGATCCTTTCCCGCTTCGCGGGCGCGGCGGAGCAGCTGACGGACGCGCTGCTGGTCAATCCGCACAGTCCGGAGGAGGTGGCGGACGCCATCGCCCAGGCGCTCGTCATGCCGCTGGCCGAACGGCAGCGCCGCTGGCGCGCGATGTTCGAGCGCATCTGCAAGCAGGACGTGATGTGGTGGTGGCGCGAATATACGCGCGTGCTGGAAGAGGTGGAGGAAATCGCGCAGGGGTGAGGAGCTGCGCTTACTGCCCCGGCGGCGGTCCCGGCATGCGATCCCCCTGCGGCGCGGGCAGGCCCTCCGGACCGCCCGGTCCGCGCGCCGCGCGCCTGGGCATCAGGGCGCGCATCTCCTCCGCCGTCAGATAGCCGTCCTTGTCGGTGTCGGCATCGTCGAAGCGCTTGCGTTCATGGGCGAGCAGCTCGTCGAGGGAGAGGCCCCTGTCGTAATTGCTGTTGGCATTGGCGATCAGGGTCGCGCTCAGCGGCTCGATGATATGGGCCAGCATGCGCCCTTCCGCATTGTCGTCCAGCACGGGGGCGAGGGTTTCGGCCACCGGGCCGCCGCGGTCGCCCGCCGCCTGGTCGTCGGACGCGGCGACGCTGCCGAGACCGGTCTGCCAGGCGACGAATTCCTTCTGGTCGATCACCCGGTCACGATTGGCGTCGATCCTGTCGAAGCGCGCGCGGATGATCGCGTCGCGCCGTTCGACCAGCACCGCCTTCAGCTCGTCCAGCGTCACCAGCCCGTCGCGATCGGTGTCGGCGGCCGCGAACATCGCCTGCACCGGCTTGTCGAGCTTCTCGCGCTTGATCGGCTTCGCCTCGGCCGGGCGCGGACGGCCGCCGCCCGGAGGACCGCCTTCGCCCATGCCGCCGGGAGGGCCGCCCATGCCGCCTCCCCCCATGCCGCCGCCTCCCATGCCCCCGCCGCCCATCTGGGCGAGAGCGGGAGTGGAGAGCAGCAGCAAGGCCATTCCCAAAAACGATGCGCGCATATGTCCTGAAATCCCGCCGACCCTTTTGCGGGCTTGTCCGCCGGGCCGGGTGAACCGGAACTTAATGGACGGCGAAATCGGTCTTTCAAGGCGCTGGGCGGCTATGTTGCATATTTGTTACGGCGAAAATCGCTTCTGGCCATTTGCCGGAAAGTTTAGGTTGAACCGACCCATGGCCGCTGGTATCGGCGCCGTCCTCCAAGAGGGATCGAAATCCGTTTCTTGGAAATATAAATAAATATATGTTTTTGGGGTAGAGTACCAAATGAAGAATATTCTTTTTGCGTCTGCGTTTATCCTGACTTCTGTTTCGCCTGCTATGGCTGAAACTTTTTCAGGTCCCTATATTGGCGCAGAAATCGGCTATGATAACTACGAAGTTCGTGGCCGTGTCGCTGGCGCCGAGTTGAACGGGCTGAGCGGCAATGGCGTGGTGGGCGGCGTCTATGCCGGTTACGACCTCGCCCTGTCCGACACGCTGTTCGTGGGCGCCGAGGCGTCCCTGAACCTGTCCGACGCCAAGTTCCGCCTGAGCGCGGGCGCCGACAGCTTCACCCTGCGCGCCAAGGAGACCTACGGCTTCTCCGGCCGCGTCGGCGCCATGCTGAACGACAGCACCGCGATCTACGGCCGCCTCGGCTGGGCCAATACCCGCTTCAAGCTGTCGGGCTTCAAGGGCGACGGCCAGAGCGCGTTCCAATATGGCGGCGGCATCGAAACCCGCGTTGCGCGGAATGTCGCGGTGCGCGTCGAATATACCGCCCTCGACTATGGCAGCGCCGACCTCGGCAACGGCATCGCCGTCGGCAACAACCAGGTTCGTGGCGGCATCGGCTACCGCTTCTGATCGCAGTCCGCTTTCCTCTGACTGTGCGGCCGTCCCCTCCAGCAAGGGGGCGGCCATCTTGTATCAGGAGGGCGCGCGTTCGCGCCGCCGGTACAGGGTGAAGATGCGGCCCGCGAACAGCCAGCGCCCATCCTCCTCCCGGAAACTGTCGCGATATTCGCCGAACACCTCGGCGCCCGCGGGCCAGGTGCGGCTGCTCATCAGGGAGGTGGCGGTCGCGGTCCGGCCATCGACGGTGACGAGGATGTTGCGGATCATCGGCACGACGCGAAAGCCGTGGCTGGACGAGGCCGTGACATAGGCCATCACCGCCTCCCGCCCCCGAGGATGGGCGCGTTCCGTGACGTCCCCGGCGTCCGGGCCGTCGGCATCGCGCACCGCGAAACCGGCGTCCTGCGTGAAGAGGGCGGCGCAGTGTTCCGGCTCGCCGCGCCGGATGTGCAGCGCATAGCGGTGGATCAGGTCGGTTATGGCCGCGCGCGCCTCCAGCCTGCGGACGCGTTCGTCGATATCCGGTACGGCTTCGCTGTCGGCCATGATCGTCTCCCTCTCCCACCGGACCGTCGCTTCCATGGCACGGCTTCAGCCCCCGTGGAAAGGCTCCAGCATCACCAGCCGGAAATCGGGGCGTTCGGCATCGGAGAGGCTGTGCTGCTCGAAGCTGAGCAGGCCGTCCTGCGGATGGTCGAACCGGCGCGGGCCGCCCTCGCGCCCCGCCACCGCCTGCCGGTCCCAGGCCGCGCGGAAGACTTCGCTTTCCGCCGCCAGCCAGTCGACGACGGCATGGGCGCGCGGGTCGGCGAGGTTGCGGCCATAGTCGCGGCGGAATTCCGCGAGGAGGCGCGCGACGCGGCTCTCCCAGTCGGGCAGCAATCGGCGCGCGGCGGGATGGGTGAAGGCATAGCGCAGCAGGTTGCGATGCCCGTCCGGCGCGTCGAACAGGCCCGTGAACAGGCGCCGGGCGGCGTCATTGGCGGCGCAGATGTTCCAGGCGGGGTCGAGGCCATAAGCGGGGTGCCGCACCGCCCGGACCATGGCGGCGATGGAGGCGGGCGCATCGCCGTCGCCGCCGGCCGCGAA
>JASGGS010000370.1:0-2919 GCA_047602685.1 Sphingobium sp. | reverse complement strand
ATGATCGCCCTGTTGCCGTTCAGCGGGCGGACGCTGAGCCGTATCCTGACCGGCGTGGTCGTGATGCTGGCGATGGGCGTGCTGTGGATGGCCGCGCAATTCCTGGGCCTGCCCGGGATGGCGGGGCAGGAGATGGCGGCGCTGGCCGCGCGATCCGGGTTCCAGGTCGCGAAGGTGGAGGTGCAGGGCCTCAGGCGCATGGACGAGATGCCGGTCTATAGCCTCGCCCTCGACGAGATCGACCGTTCGATGCTGTCGGTGGATCTGGGCGCGCTGCGCGAACGGGTGATGACGCTGGGCTGGGTGAAGGATGCGCGGGTGACGCGGCGCCTGCCCAACACATTGGTCATCAACATCGTCGAGCGCGACCCGGTGGCGGTGTGGCAGCATGGCGGCACGTTGAGCCTGATCGACGTGAACGGCGTGGAACTGGAGAAGGTCGACGGGCGCTCCATGCCCGACCTGCCGCTGGTCGTGGGGCCGCAGGCGAACCGGGAGACGAAGTCGCTCCAGAGCCTGATGGAGGCGGCGCCGGCGCTGAAACCGTTGCTGGCGGGCGCGACATGGGTCGGCAACCGGCGATGGGATTTGCGTTTCCAGTCGGGCGAGACATTGTCCCTGCCGGAAGGCGGGGCGGCGGCCGCCGCCGCGCTGATGAAATTTGCGCAGCTGGACGGCGTCAACCGCCTGCTGGGGCGTGGCATCGTGCGTTTCGACATGCGCGATCCCGCGCGTTTCGTGCTACGCATGCCGCCGGACCGCCGCACGGCCACGGGCGGCGGGGCAAAGGGCCAGAAGGGCGAAGAGCCTGAACGGGGCGGCAATGAACCGGACGAGCGCGCGCGCCCGGCGGCATCGCGGTCCATGGGAACGGGAGAGGCATAGGGATGGCCGGTCCACGTGTCGAAAAACTCATCACCGCGATCGACGTGGGGTCGTGGAAAGTCTCCGCCCTGATCGCGGGGCGTCAGGATGACGGCAGCCTGGTCATCCTGGGCACCGGCCAGCGCGAGAGCAAGGGCGTGCGCCGCGGTTTCATCGCCGACATGGAGCGCACCGAGCAGGCCATCCGCGAGACGGTGGAACAGGCGGAGAAGGTCGCGGGCACCAACATCGAGAGCGTCTGGGTCAGCTTCTCCGGCGGCAGCCTGGTCAGCGACGTGATGTGCGTGGACATCGACATCGGCACCCGCCGCATCCAGCAGGCCGATCTCGACGAGCTGCTGGCCCGCGCGCGGGAGGGGATCGATCCGGACGGCCGCCTCGTCCTGCATGCGCAGCCGACGCTCTACACCATCGACACGACGGACGGCGTGCGCAATCCCGTGGGCCTCCATGCGGAGCGGCTGTCGGTCGACATCCATGTCATGCAGGCGGACGGCGCGCCGCTCGCCAATCTCGAAACCTGCGTGCGCTCCGCCTATCTGAACGTGGACGGCATCATCGCCGCGCCGGTCGCCACGGGCCTCGCCTGCCTGTCGGAGGAGGAGCGCGACCTGGGCGTCGCGCTGGTGGAGCTGGGCGCGGGCGTGACCAACGTCTCGCTCTTCTCCGGCGGCATGCTGGTGGACCTGCGCTCCATCCCGGTGGGCGCGGCCGATATCACCGACGACATCGCGTCCGCCTTCGGCATAAGGCGCAGCCAGGCGGAGCGCATGAAGTGCTTCTACGGCTCGGCCATGCAGTCGCGGCGCGATTTCCGGGAGATGATCGAGATCGCCCCCGCAACCGGCGGCGCGGAAAGCACGGACGGGCGCAAGGTGACGCGCGCGGAGCTGGTGGGCGTGATATGCGACCGGCTGGGGCGTCTCATGAAGGATGTCGGCGCGGCGCTGGACGAAATGGGGTTCCAGGGGCCGGTGGCGCGCCAGGTGGTGCTGACGGGCGGCGGCGCGGAGTTGAAGGGGATTGCCGACTATGCGCAGACGGCGCTGGGACGCGCGGTGCGGGTGGGACGGCCCAAGGGCCTGTCCGCCCTGCCGGAGGCGCATAGCGGCCCGGCCTTCTCCACGCTTGCGGGCATCGCGCTCCATGTCGCCAGCGATCCGGTGGACCTGCGCGCCATCGCGCCCGCGACGCAGACCGTCCACCGCGTGGGCGAGGCGGCGTGGATGGGCTGGATGCGGCGCCTGATGGCGGCGTTCCGCGCGAATTACTGAAGGAAACGGGACGGCGCGGTTTTTTGCGATTTGGTTAAAAATTGGGGGATGAAGTGGCGGCCTATATGGTGCATTACACGGTAAAGGCACCTGTAGCGCCCCGCCCCGCGGCAGGTCGAAGGAGACAGAAGAATGAGCATTGAGATCGGTCCGCCCCATGTGGACGAACTGAAGCCCCGCATCACCGTCATCGGTGCGGGCGGCGCGGGCGGCAACGCGATCGCGAACATGATCGCGGCCGGGGTCGAGGGTGTCGATTTCGTGGTCGCGAACACCGATGCGCAGGCGCTCAACGCCTCGCCCGCCGAACGCCGCATCCAGCTCGGTCCCCGCATCACCGAGGGCCTTGGCGCCGGTTCGCGCCCGGATATCGGCCGCGCGGCCGCCGAGGAGACCATCGCCGAGTTGCAGGAGGCGCTCGAGGGCGTCCATATGTGCTTCATCGCGGCCGGCATGGGCGGCGGCACCGGCACGGGCGCGGCCCCCGTCATCGCCAAGGCGGCGAAGGAAAAGGGCGTGCTGACCGTGGGCGTCGTGACCAAGCCCTTCACCTTCGAGGGCAGCCGCCGGGCGAAGGCGGCGGATGCGGGCATTGACGAGCTTCAGAAGCATGTCGACACGCTGATCGTCATCCCCAACCAGAACCTGTTCCTGATCGCCAATCCGAACACGACCTTCAAGGAAGCGTTCGAGATGGCGGACGAGGTGCTGCAACAGGGCGTGCGCGGCATCACCGACCTGATGATCATGCCGGGCCTCA
>JASGGS010000369.1:0-2924 GCA_047602685.1 Sphingobium sp. | reverse complement strand
CGAGGGCGGGCATGCCGACCTCCGCGAGCCGCGCGGGGTCGAGGTCGCCGAAGCTGTTGACGACATGGCGCACCACCTCCGGATCGATGCCGGTCGTCTTCATGAACGCCGCCACCATGAAGCCCGGATCGCCGCGCTTCAGCGTGTCGATCCGGTCGATGACGCCGACGAAATAATCGCGCCGCCTGTCCCAGTCTACCAGCCCGTCCAGCCCCATGCCGGACAGGATCAGCTTCTTCGGGGTCAGGCCGTCGATCACCAGCTTCACCGATGTCCGCGCGCCCAGCGAAAAGCCCACCAGGTCATAGTCGGTCAGCCCCAGCGCCCGGATGATCCCCGCATTGTCGCGGACGAGTATATCGCGGGGATAGGCGGCCGGATCGTCCGGCGCGCCGCTGTCGCCATGGCCGCGCAGGTCCGGCATCAGGCAGCGATAGCCCGCCTCCGCCAGCCGGGCCGCCGTCCCATATTTGATCCAGTTCACCTGGGCGCTCGACACCAGCCCGTGGAGGAGCACCACGGGACGGCCGCCTTCGCCGCCCAGTTCATGGACCGCCAGCCGCACACCGTCCTCGGCTTCGACATGACGGGTCTTGAGTTCGGTCATTCGGGAACCTTTCCGGTTGCCGCCAGCCAGCGGCCGGTGAGCGGTTCATGGTCGCTCGCCCGCTGGCGCGGCAGGCCGGTCGTGTCAAGCCACGCCTCGCGCAGGCTCTCCGTGCCGAAATGGCTGGCGGGCCGAAAACGGCGCGGCTCGTCGAAGCCGCCGATGGCCATGCCCCTCGTCACGGCCTCCTCCTCCAGGCCCAGATCACCGCGACGACGCTTCCCGACTGCGCGAGGGCCATGTCCTTCTGCGCATCCCATATGTCGCCCTGCTGGCCGTTATAATAATCGGCCGTGTCGCCCGCCGCGACGAGGGTCAGCGCCCATTCGAAAATCTCGTAGAGCGCGCCGACGAGGCCGATAGCGGCAAAGGCGCTGAAAAGCGCGATGCCCTTCCCCAGTTCGTGCCGCCGCATCAGGCCCTGCTGGATGGGGATGGTCCAGAGGAGGCCGAAGGCGAAATGGATCAGCCGGTCATAATGATTGCGCGTCCAGCCGAACGCGCCGGATATCGTGCCCCCGGTCAACGCCCGCGCCCAGTCGTCATAGGGCACATAGGAATAGATATAGCGGCCGCCCAGCGTATGGAGCAGGAAGAACAACCAGATCGACGCCACCGAAGCCGTGGAGAGACGCCAGCGACGAATGAGCCATGGCGCGGCCAGCACCAGCGCGACGGTCGGGACATGCTGAAGCGGGGCGAGATCCGGATAGGGCTGCGCGACATTGGCCAGCCCTACCGCGAGGAGGAGCGTGGCCAGCAGGGCCTTCTGGGCCGGAGGAACGGTTCCTGCATCCATGTCCGGCCTTTGCGAACGCAGCGCCCTCTCCCCTTCCGTCACGACAGAAAGGGAAGCTCGTGCGCTCCCCCTCACCCCTTCTTCAAATGCCGCCGCCCCAGCAGTTCCGCGATCTGGACGGCATTGAGCGCCGCGCCCTTGCGCAGATTGTCGGAAACGCACCAGAGGGCGAGGCCATTGTCGACGGTGGGATCTTCGCGCACGCGGCTGACGAAGGTGGCATATTCACCCACGCTTTCGACCGGCGTCACATATCCGCCGTCCTCCCGCTTGTCGACCAGCATCACGCCGGGCGCCTCGCGCAGGATGGTCTGGGCCTGCTCCGCGCTGATCTCCTCCTCGAACTCGATATTGATCGCCTCGGAATGGCCGACGAAGACCGGCACGCGCACGCAGGTCGCCGTCACCTTGATCCTGGGATCGAGTATCTTCTTGGTCTCCACGACCATCTTCCACTCTTCCTTGGTGTAGCCGTCGTCCAGGAAGACATCGATGTGCGGGATGACGTTGAAGGCGATCTGCTTGGTGAACTTCCTGGGCTCGGCGGGATCGCCGACGAAGATGTTGCGCGACTGCTCGAACAGCTCGTCCATGCCGACCTTGCCCGCGCCGGAGACCGACTGATAGGTCGATACGACCACGCGCCTGATCTTCGCCGCGTCGTGCAGGGGCTTGAGCGCCACCACCATCTGCGCCGTCGAGCAGTTGGGGTTCGCGATGATGTTCTTGCGCGTATAGCCGTCGATCGCGTCCGGATTCACCTCCGGCACGATCAGCGGCACGTCCGGGTCCATGCGATAGAGCGAGCTGTTGTCGATCACCACGCATCCGGCGGCCGCGGCCTTGGGCGCATAGTCCCTGGTCGGGCCGGAACCGGCCGCGAACAGGGCGATATCCCATCCGGCGAAATCGAAATGCTCGATATTCCTGACCTTCAGCGTCTTGCCGCTGTCCCCGAAATCGATCTCGTCGCCCGTCGAGCGTGGGGAAGCGACGGCGGCGATCTCGTCTATCGGGAATTCGCGCTCCGCCAGGATGTTCAGCATTTCGCGGCCGACATTGCCGGTGGCTCCCACGACGACGACCCTGTAACCCATATGCCTGGCTCCCGCAGTTCGGAACGAATATCGAAATGATTTCGGAAAGGGCGCCGATAGCCGATTGTCGGCGCACGGCATAGAAACTATTCAAGTCGTCAAACAGATACGGGCCGCACCGCAATCATTGGCTTCCCGGAGGGGGGATGATGACCCGTATTCGATTCCCGGGCCTGGCGGCGTCGATCGCCCTTGGCCTTTTGCTGTCCGCCTGCGCGACCGACCGGCCGCTGGAAACGGCCTGTCCCGCGCTGGAGCGCTTCACCTATCCGCGCCTGGGGGAGGCGCCCGCCGCCGACCCGGCCGCTCCGCCCCCTCCCGCCGCCAGCCCGCCCGGCATGGCCCGGACCCGGCGCCCCGCCGTGCCGCTGCCCGCCGCGGCCAATGACAATGAACCGCCCGGGGACAGCATGGATGCGGT
>JASGGS010000368.1:0-2928 GCA_047602685.1 Sphingobium sp. | reverse complement strand
CACCTCCGGCTTCATCCTCGCGGTCATCATGTGCAAGGCGATGAACCGCAGCTTCGCCAATGTGCTGTTCGGCGGTTTCGGCCAGGTCGCGGCGGGCGGCGGGGCGGGGGGCGTGGACGACCGCCCCGTGCGCTCCATGACGGCGGAGGAGGCCGCGCCCATGCTCGACATGGCGGGCAGCGTCGTCATCGTTCCCGGCTATGGCATGGCGGTCGCGCAGGCGCAGCACCGCGTGGCCGAACTCTACGAGCATCTGGAGGAAGCGGGCATCGACGTGAAGTTCGCGATCCATCCGGTCGCGGGCCGCATGCCCGGCCATATGAACGTGCTGCTGGCGGAGGCGGACGTGCCCTATGACAAGCTCATCGAGCTGGAGGACATCAATCCGGAGATGCCGCAGACCGACATCGCCCTGATCATCGGCGCCAACGACACGGTGAACCCGGCCGCCCGCGACGATCCCTCCAGCGCCATCGCGGGCATGCCCATCATCGAGGCCGACCGCGCCCGCACCGTCTTCGTCGTGAAGCGCGGCATGAGCGCGGGCTTCGCGGGCATCGAGAACCCCATCTACTATAATGAGAATACCCAGATGCTGTTCGGCGACGCCAAGAAAATGGCCGAGCAACTCGTCAAGGAACTCAATGAGGGCTGATCCTCAGCCCCGGCCCGGCCTGTCAAAGGCCAGCCTTTCAAAGGAACGAGAGACGATGACCAGCCTTCCCGAAGCCAAGCTCTATATCGATGGCGTCCTGCGCGGTGCGGAAGGCGGCCGGACCTTCGACATCATCGGCCCCTGGACGGGCGCGCCGGTGGGACGGGCGGCCGATGCCACGGCCAGGGATGTGGACGCCGCCATCGCCGCCGCGCGCACGGCCTTCGACACGACCGGCTGGGCCACCGACCACGAACTGCGCTTCGACCTGATCAGAAAGCTGTTCGATCAGCTCCTGGCCGACCGGGATCGCGTCTCCACCCTCGCCCGCGTCGAGGCGGGGGCCGCTATCGGCGCCACGTCCCGCGCGCATGTCGACATGGCCATTGCCTGCTTCCGCGACCTCATCGACCTCTTCCCGGAAGTGAAATGGGAGAAGGATTACGGCCGCAAGGGACCGCAGGGTTATCAGAGCGACCGCAAGGTGGTGTATGAGGGCGTCGGCGTCGTCGGCGCCATCACCCCCTGGAACGTGCCGCTTTACATCAATGTCGGCAAGGTCGTCTCCGCCCTGCTCGCGGGCTGCACCGTCATCCTCAAGCCCGCGCCGAACACGCCCGGCATGGGCGCGATCTTCGGCGAGTGGGCGGACAGGCTCGGCTTTCCCAAGGGCGTGCTGAACGTCATCACCGCCGCCGATCCCGTGCTGGCGGGCGAGATGCTCGTTACCGATCCGCGCGTCGACCTCATCAGCTTCACCGGCTCCACCGGCGTCGGCCGCCATATCATGGAGCAGGGCGCCAAGACGCTGAAGCGCGTCTTCCTGGAACTGGGCGGCAAGTCGGCCAAGATCGTCCTCGACGATACCCCCGATTTCGCGCGGGAGATCGCCCAGTCGATCCTCGTCTTCCATGCGGGCCAGGGCTGCGCCGTGCAGTCGCGCCTGCTGGTCCCGCGCAGCCGCTATGCCGAGGCGGTCGAGATCCTCAGGAAAGCCTATGCCGGTTTCGGCGATAATTGGGGCGAGTTCGACAATCCGGCGCACATGATGGGTCCGGTCATCTCCGAAAAGCAGCGCGAGCGGGTGAAGGCCTATATCGACCTCGGCATAGAGGAAGGCGCCACCTTGATCGCGGGCGGCAATATCCGTCCCGACAAGGGCACTGGCTGGTTCATCGAGCCGACCTGCTTCGCGGACGTCACCAACGAGATGCGCATCGCCCGCGAGGAGATTTTCGGTCCCGTGCTGGTCGTCATCCCGTTCGAGGATGATGACGATGCCGTCCGCATCGCCAATGACAGCGAATATGGCCTGTCGGGCGGCGTGGTATCCGCCGATCCGAAGCGGGCGGAACGGATCGCGCGGCGTATCCGCACCGGCTCCGTCAGTGTCAACGGCGGCATGTGCATCGCGGGCGACCTGCCCTTTGGCGGCTACAAGGCCAGCGGCGTCGGCCGCGAATGGGGCGTCGCGGGCATCGAGGAATTCCTTGAAAGCAAGGTCATCGCCATCGGCGTGCCTGCCTGAGAATCCATGCCTGACGAAGCAGGCTCCCGTTTTCGCGGGAGTCTGTCGAATGCCTGTCCGCGGGTTTGGCGTGCATGTCCCATGCCCGCAAACCCGCTATGGCTATCTCCCTCATCAGCCCTTCTCATAAGGGCCGCGAAGGATATGGGCGCCTTGTCCGTTAGGGACAGGCACCTTCCTCCTGTCGCTTTTCCGGCGCGTTCCATCGCGCCCTGGAGGGGCCATGAGAATATGCTTCAGCAATGCTAACCTATTGAAGCAGCCCGGCAACACCTTCGGGCAAATCCGGTTCCCCTGTGAAAAAAATTTCATGGTTCCTCTCCCGAAATGAGGAACCGTTTCTAAATAGGACTGTTATTGAAACTGTCACATTCGGAAAGTCGGGTCGTTGAAACAAGAGGTTCCTGTCGAGCTGGCGCAGGCGGGCGCGGGATCACCCGCGCCCGCGCGTGCTTTTGGCCCCGCCCATGGCTTCGGTGCGCCTGCTCCGGCGAAATTCTGTCCTTTCATCGGGCCGGAGGGGCGCGTCGCCGTGCTGTCCAACGCACGCGCGCATCGCAACCGGCGCGCGGGCGCCGTTGAGCGCGACCTGTCCGCGCGCATCTGGCAGGCCGCCCCCCATACCAAGGCCGAACTGGACCGGACGCTCGCGGGCTTCGCGCGGGAGCGGATCGACACCATCATCGTCGACGGCGGCGACGGCACGGTTCGCGACGTTCTCAGTCTCGCGCCGCGCCATTTCACG
>JASGGS010000367.1:0-2951 GCA_047602685.1 Sphingobium sp. | reverse complement strand
GGTCCATCGCCGCCGTCGTCTCCTCCAGCGACGCCGCCTGCTGCTCGGTCCGGCGGGCGAGGTCCTCGGATGCCGCGCGGATCTCGGTGGAACCGGAATGGACGCTCTGCGCGCTGCCCGCTACCTGCGACAACCCCTGCTCCAGCCCGGCGACGGTGGTGTTGAACATCTGCCGCAGCCCTTCATATTCCTCGGCAAAGGGGCGCTCTATGCTATAGGTCATATTGCCCTCGGCCAGCGCCGCCAGACCCGCGTCCAGTTCGCGCACGACATGGGCCACAGTCTCCCCGTCGGCCGCCTGCTGAGCGGTGATGCGGAACCTGTCCATCGCCTTGGTCAGGCGGCCGACGCAATCCTTGTGGTCGGTATGATGGACCGGCGAATCCAGATCGCCCGCCGCCAGCGCCTCCATGCGCAGCACCGTGTTCACATAGGGCGTGCAGACCAGCCGCGCGCTGACCATCGCGACGACGACCGTCAGCGCCAGGCATGCCGCCGAAACCCCGATCGCGGCCGGCGAGGCCCCGCCCGCCGCCGCCGCCCCTGTCGAGGCAACGGCCAGTGCCGCATAGGCTATCAGCAGGACCCGGAACTTGGCCTTTATGGGTGCCGTCTTCTCGAACCAGTTCAGCATGACTTTCGCCCCTCTCTTCGGGCAGGCGTTCCGCCGCCCGTGGAAAAGACTATGGCAATCATGCCGTTAAGGGCCGGTGTAACGAAATATTGCTGTTTTACGCATGTTCCGGATGGATGCCCGCGAAGGCCGCGCCGCGTCCCGCGCGGGGCGGCTCGTCCGAAAATGGCGGAAAGGCTGGACATTGCGGCAGCCGGATCGGCCTTGGCGGGAACAGCGCGCACGCATCGCTCCGGGCGGGGATAAATCGCTACGCCGGGATGATTGCGCAAATTTCGTAAATCACAGCCGCCCCAGCCGCATGCTGATCGGCCATCGCACGGCGCGAGTCACGGCCGGATCGCCCCATGAAAGCGCGATATCCCGCGCGAAGCGGTCCACCAGCGCCATCTCGCCCGCTTCCTCCACCCGGCGCAGCGCCGACCATGTGGAGACATAGCCGAGAAAGGCCGGCAGGTCCCAGTCGCGCCGTATCGCCATGGCCGGCCAGGGCAGTTCGGCAAAGGGAAAGTCGATCCCCGCATAACCGCTTTCCACCAGCGCGCGTTCGGGCGGCCAGTAGCGGCCGATCTCCTGCCGGTAGAAGTGCTGGAAGCGCGGATCGATCTCCGCGTCGAATTGCGGGATGCCATAGCTGATCAGCGCCAGTATCGCGCCCGGCACCGCGATGCGCCGCGCCTCCGCATAGAAGCGCGGCCGGTCGAACCAGTGGGCGGCCTGCGCGGCGGTGACAAGGGCGGCGCTGCCGTCCGGCACGTCCAGCGCCTCGGCGGGCGCGCAGGCATAGCGAACGCGGTCATGGGCGGCCGCATGGGCGATCTGGTCCGCGCTGGAATCCAGCCCGATGACGGAGGCGAAATGCCCGGCAAGCTGGCGCGTGAATTGCCCGCTGCCGCATCCCGCGTCGACCGCGCAGTCCGTCGACGGCGCGATCTCCGCCAGAAAGGCGGGCAGCGCGTCGGGATAGCCGGGGCGATAGCGGGCATAGGCATCCCCGCCCGATGCGAACCAGTTGCGGGTGGAGGCAGCCTCGCCGGTCATGGAAACATCCTTCCCATGCCCGCGCCTCCGCCTTCAGCCCAGCGGCGGAACGAAGCGCGCGCGCAGATTCTCGAACGGCCTGCGGTAGGACAGGTCGTCCGGTCCCCGCGCGGCCACGCCATTGGCGAGAATGTCCTGCACCGCGTTCAGCGGGTTGTCCAGCGCGGGCTGGACGATGGACCATTCGATCACCGTGTTGCGCGCCGCGACCCTCCATGCGCCGCCCCGCCGGTCGAACCGGTCGATATAGCGGCCCGCCGCCAGCAAATTGGTGTCGTCGGGATTGGCGGCGATATAGAGATAATAGGTTTCCGCGTGCGCCGTGTCGCCGTCCAGCTCGCAATGATGGTTGAGGAGGCCGTGGAGCGTCGCCTTGTGGGCCATGGACTGGAGCTTCGACGACCAGTCGTAGAGTTCCGCAGCCGTGCCGACGAACGGTCCCGCCGCGATGATCGCATCCTCGTGAAAGGCGGACAGGAACAGGTCGCGGTCGAAACGGTCGGTGCCGCGCTGCATCCGCGTCAGGCAATCATATATGTCCTGCCGGTCGAGCAGCGCGTCGATCCGCGCCTCCCGGCTGGCCGCGCGATCATTTGCCACGATAGTCCCTTTCCGAAATGGGCGCCCAGATCGGGTCGCCCCGGCTTGCGCGGGCGGAGGGTATGACCGCGCCGTCCACGTCCGTCAGGCCGTAATGCTGCGCCAGCTCGGCGGTGATGAACTCGCCGCCCGATTTCTTCATGAGGCCGGGATCGGCGGCCAGCGCGGCGACGACGCGGCCGGGATGCTCGACGCTGCTGCCCTGCATGCTGGTGATGGATTTGGTCATCTTGTCGCCCATCTTGGCCAGATTGTCCTTCGCCTTCTCCGTCAGGGTCAGCCCCTGCCACAACGTCAGCGAGGCGATGCCATGCGGCTCCAGCTCTATGGCCATGTCGCGCGCCATGCGGTCCACGGCGGACTTGGACGTGCCGAAGATCGTGCCATAGGTGTAGGTGACGGCGGCAAAGCCCGAAATGGCCACGATCAGGCCCGAACCCTGCGGCACCATGATCCGCGCCGCATGCCAGGCCGCGACATAGTTGGACCTGACGCCCACATCCCACATTTCCAGGTTGGAAAGCGGCTTCTCCCAGAATCCCTTCGGCTCCAGCAGGTCGTCGGACAGAGTGAAGGCATTGTTGACGAGGATGTCGAGCCGACCCTGCTCCGCCTTCACCCGCTCGAACAGCGCGGCGACGGCGTCGTCGTCGCCATGGTCGCAGGCGACCGCGAC
>JASGGS010000366.1:0-2964 GCA_047602685.1 Sphingobium sp. | reverse complement strand
AGCCATATTTCACGTCATAGACCTGATCGGCATGGCCGGGGCGATAGGCGAGCGCCACGTCGCCATAATCCTTCGAGCGCTGGTCCACATTCTCGATCATCAGGCTGATCGGCGTGCCCGTCGTCCTTCCCTCGAACACGCCGGACAGGATGCGTACCTCGTCCGGCTCGCGCCGCTGCGTCGTGAAGCGGGAGGTGCCGGGCTTCCTGCGGTCCAGCCACGGCTGGATATCCGCCTCGCTGATCGCAATGCCCGGCGGGCAGCCGTCCACGACCGCGCCGATCGCGGGCCCATGGCTCTCGCCCCAGGTGGTGAAGCGGAAAACGCGGCCGAATGTGTTGAAGCTCAACGGGCGACTTTCAATGATGGTCCAGCGTCATGTCGGGCGCGTCCTCGGCCTTCATGCCGATGACGTTGTAGCCCGCATCGACATGATGGATCTCGCCCGTCACGCCAGATGACAGGCCGGACAGCAGATAGAGGCCCGCCCCGCCCACATCCTCGATGGTGACGTTGCGGCGCAGCGGCGAATTCAGCTCGTTCCACTTCATGATATAGCGGAAGTCGCCGATGCCCGACGCGGCGAGCGTCTTGATCGGACCGGCCGACACCGCATTGACGCGGATATTCTCCGGTCCCAGGTCCATCGCCAGATATTTGACGCTGGTCTCCAGCGCCGCCTTGGCCACGCCCATCACATTGTAATGCGGGATCACCTTCTCCGCGCCATAATAGGTCAGCGTCAGGATAGACCCGCCATCCTTCATCAACGGCCGCGCCCGCTTGGTCACCGCGACGAGGCTGTAGGCGGAGATGTTCATGGTCAGCAGGAAATTGTCGAGGCTGGTGTCGACATATTTGCCGCGCAGCTCGTTCTTGTCCGAAAAGCCGATGGCGTGGACCACGAAATCCAGCCTGCCCCATCGCTTCTCGATCTCGGCAAAGGCCGCGTCGATATTGTCCATGTCCGATGCGTCGCAGGAGATCAGGAAGTCGGAACCGACCTCCGCCGCCAGCGGGCGCACGCGCTTCTCCAGCGCTTCCCCCAGATAGGAAAAGGCCAGTTCCGCGCCCTGCGCATGCAATGCGCGCGCGATGCCCCATGCCAGCGATTTGTCGTTGGCGAGGCCCATGATCAGACCGCGCTTTCCGCTCATCAGTCCGCTCATTCCTCGGAAATCTCCTCTTTTATCGTGGGCGCTGCCTCATATTCCGGATATTCCCCCCTGTCAGGAAATTCCGCCAGCGCCGCGTTCAATTCCGCGCCAATTACCACGCCAAGGCCGATGATGAAGAAAAAAATGAGGGTAATCATCGCGCCCGCCAAACCGCCATAGGTCAGGTCGTAGCTGGACAGGTGCGATAGGATGAGGGGCAGCAGCAGGCAGGTGACGTACCACCACAGGGTCGTCATCGCCGCGCCCGGCCATTTGGGGAATTGGGGTCCCCGGTAGCGGCGCGGCGTCAGCGCCACGAACAGGTAGAAGAGGGCGAGGAACAGCAGCGCGGCGGGCACCATCTTGGTCGTCTGCACGATCGCGATGGCATCGTCGGCAAAGGGCAGCACCTTGTGCAGGAACGTGTCGGCCGCCCCGATCATCACCTGCAGGGAGAGGGCGAACATGATGGCGAACACGCAGACGAAGATGATGCCGATGGAGGCGAGCCGGTGGTGCCAGAAGGGCGTCGTGCTCGTCGTGCCATAGGCGCGGCGAACAATGTCGCGGATCGTCTCGATCAGGCTGCCCACCGTCCACAGTCCCACCAGCGCGCCGAACCAGAGCAGATTGCCGGTCCGCGCCTGGAGCACCTGGAATATGGGCTGGCGCAGCACTGCCTCGATATTGGGAGGCAGGGTGACCAGGAACGCCTCGACCGCCGCCAGCCCTTCCTCCGTCTTGCCGAATATCTGCGCGATGGCGGTCGCGACGATGAAGAAGGGAAAGAGGGCGACCAGCGTCAGATAGGCCAGGTTGCCCGCATGGATGAACCCGTCCGTATAGACGCCGATCGCCACGCGCTTGGCGACCTCGATGGGCCGGGCGCCGACATGCTCCTCGACCTCGGCACGGAAGCGGGCCGCCGCCCGGCGCTTGCGGCGAGCCTCGGGCGACTGGGGCGACTGGTCCTGCATCCTTTCTCCTCGGGCGGCTCTTTCCGGCCTCCCTTAACGCTCAGACGCCCAGATCGGATCGCACCGGGCGGCTGTCCGTCCATTCGGCCGCGAATGCCTTCAGCTTCTCGTCATTGGCTGGCAGGTCGATCATCAATGTGACGAGCTGGCTGCCGCGCGAACCGTCCTTCCGGGTGAAGCCCCTTTCCTTGAGCCGCAGGGTCTGGCCGGACCGGGCGCCCGCGGGAACGGCCAGCATGACCGCGCCGTCGACGGTCGGCACCTTGATGCGCGCGCCGTTCACCGCTTCGTTGAGGGTGATCGGCACGTCCACGCGCACATCGTCGCCGTCCCGCTTGTAGAAGGGGTGGGGATCGATCTCGATGGTGACCAGCGCATCGCCCGCGCCGCCCGGCCCCGCCTCGCCCTTGCCGGTCAGGCGCATCTGCAACCCGTTCTCGACACCGGCGGGCAGCTTGAGGTCGATGGTCTTGCCGTCCTGGAGCGTGATGCGCTGCGGCGCCCGCGTGGCGGCATCGACGAAGCCGACGCGCAGGCGGTACTGGACATTGGCGCCCTTTCGCGGCGGCTGGCGTCCGCCGCCAAAGCCCGAAAAGCCGCCCCCTCCGCCACTGCCGCCGCGCCGCCCGCCGCCGAACAGCCCCTCGAACAGGTCGCTGAAATCGCCGCCGCCGGATTCGAAGCCGCCCGCGCCGGGACGGAAACCGCCGCCCGGTCCATAGGTGCCGCTCGTTCCTCCGCCAAAGCCGAAGGGATGGGTGGGATTGCCCTTGTCGTCTATCTCGCCCCGGTCGAACTGAGCGCGCTTGTCCTTGTCCGATAACAGATCA
>JASGGS010000365.1:0-3010 GCA_047602685.1 Sphingobium sp. | reverse complement strand
GCTCATATTCCTCCAGCACGACCACGCCCGCGCCCTCGCCCATGACGAAACCGTCGCGGTCCTTGTCATAGGGACGGCTGGCCCGCCACGGCTCGTCGCGAAAGCCCGTGGAGAGGGCGCGCGCCTGGCCGAATCCGGCAATGCCGATGGGGCAGATGGTGCTTTCCGCGCCGCCCGCCAGCATGATGTCGGCATCGTCCATCTGGATCATGCGCGCGGCATCGCCGATGCTGTGCGCGCCGGTCGAGCAGGCGGTGACGACGGCATGGTTCGGCCCCATGAGGCCATATTTGATCGACACCTGGCCGGAGATCAGGTTGATGAGGCGGCCATGGACGAAATGCGGCGAGACGCGCTTCGGCCCCTTCTCCGCCAGCACCAGCGATTCGCTCTCGATGCCCGGCAGACCCCCGATGCCCGAACCGATGGAGCAGCCCGCGCGGAACCGCTCCTCCTCGCTCATGTCGAGGAGGCCGGCATCCTCCAGCGCCTGCCCGGCGGCATCGATGCCATAGACGATGAACGGATCGACCTGGCGCTGTATCTTGTGATCGACGCGCTTGCCGGGATCGAAGCCATATTCATGATCGGCGGGCTTCACTTCGCAGGCATAGTTGCTCTGGAAATCGGTGGCGTCGAAGCGGGTGATCGTGCCCGCGCCCGATTTCGATGCCAGGATGTTCCGCCAGCTTGTCTCGACATCCGCCCCCAGGGGGGAAACCATTCCAAGACCCGTCACGACGACACGACGCATGTCCTGCTCCTAACTTCCTGCACTGTCTTCAAATTCTGAAGAGCCATATATGAAACGGCTCCCCATCCGCGGCATAGCCGGGGCCGGAGAGCCGCACCAAAGCTAGATCATTTCCTTGGCGCGCGGCGGCCTGTACTTGAAGTCCGCGCGCCCGGGGCGATCCTTACTGCTTGCTTTCGATATAATCGATCGCGTCCTTGACGGTGGCGATCTTCTCGGCCGCATCGTCAGGAATCTCGACGCCGAACTCTTCCTCGAACGCCATGACCAGCTCGACAATATCGAGGCTGTCCGCGCCCAGGTCGTCGATGAAGCTCGCATCTTCCGTAACCTTTTCGGCCTCGACGCCGAGATGCTCGACGACGATCTTCTTTACCCGGTCTGCGGTCTCACTCATGGGTGGTCCTTCAGTTGATTAATCTTTACGTTCGGCCCCTGCCCTAGTGGCTAGGGGGCAAGGTGGCAAGGGGTTAGCCGTAACGGTTTGTAACCAATCCCCCTGCCCCCGCGGATCAGATCATCGCCATGCCGCCATTGACGTGCAGCGTCTGGCCGGTGACATAGCCCGCCTCCCGGCTGGCCAGATAGGCGACGGCCGCGCCGATGTCAGCCCCCTCGCCCATATGGCCCGCCGGAATCCTGGCGTCGATCGCCGCTTTCTGCGCATCGTTCAGCGCATCCGTCATGGCGGACCGGATGAAGCCGGGCGCCACGCAGTTCACCGTGATGCCGCGCGTGGCCAGTTCCTGCGCCAGGCTCTTGGACATGCCGATCAGGCCCGCCTTGGTCGCCGCATAGTTCGCCTGGCCGGGATTGCCGGTCACGCCCACGACGCTGGTGATGGAGATGACGCGGCCGAAGCGCGCCTTCATCATCGGCCTGGCGGCGGCGCGGATCAGGCGGAACGCGGCCTCCAGGTTGACGCGCTGCACGTCCGCCCATTCCTCGTCCTTCATGCGCAGGATCAGGTTGTCGCGCGTGATGCCGGCATTGTTGACGAGGATGTCGAGCCTGCCGCCCAGCGCCTCCACCGCCTGCGGCACCAGCGCGTCGGTTGCGGCCGGGTCGGAGAGGTTGGCGGGCACCACCGCATGATCGCCGCCCAGTTCCGCGGCAAAGCCGTTCAGCTTGTCCGCATTGCTGCCGGACAGGGCGAGCCGCGCCCCCTGCCCCGCCAGAGCGCGCGCGATATCGGAACCGATACCCCCCGCCGCGCCCGTCACCAGCGCGGTCATGCCTGTCAGATCGAACATTTCATTCTCCATTATTTTGATGCACGCGGAGCCGCGGAGACGCGGGGAGACCCTGATCGGCAGGTCTATGGTCATTGACGATGCGCTTGACGCCTTCCTTCAAGGTCGCACCGCCGAAATTTATGAGCAGCCCGACGGGCTGCCGAGACAATCTCAAATAGGTGAGCAATTGTTTCGCATGCGCGCGATGAAGCTGCTCGACCGATTTGATTTCCGCAAGCAACCGGTCTTCGACCATCAGGTCGATACGAAAGGCCGCCGGGAAATGAAGGCCATCATAGGCGATGTCGATCGCCCTTTGGCGATCGACCCTATATCCACGGCGTATCAATTGTGCAGCCAGCAAGCTTTCATACACGCTTTCCAACAGGCCGGGACCGAGGTCGCGATGCAGACGGAGAGCCGCGTCGAGTACATCGGCACTTATGTCATCGACCGGTTTCACCATGTGCCTCCGCGTCTCCGCGCGAACCAAAAATCACAACCCCGCCAGCAGCGCCTCGATATCGTCCATCGTGATGACGCTCGCCACCGCCGCGTCCGGCGAGATGCGCTTCACCATCGGCCCCAGCACCTTGCCGCCGAACTCCACGAACTGCGCCACGCCGTCCCCCGCCATGGCGGCGACCGATTCGCGCCAGCGCACCCGGCCCGTCACCTGCTCCACCAGCCGCGCGCGCACCTCGTCCGGCGCGGCGATGGGCGCGGCCAGCACATTCGCATAGACCGGCGCGACCGGCGCGGAAAGCGGCGCCCCCGCCAGCGCCTCCGCCATCACATCGGCGGCAGGCTGCATCAGCGCGCAGTGAAACGGCGCCGACACGGGCAGCAGCACGCCACGTTTTATGCCATGGTCCTTCACCAGCGCCACCGCGCGGTCAATCGCGCCCTTGTGGCCCGAAATCACGACCTGCGACGGGTCGTTGTCGTTGGCGACCTCGCACACCTCGCCTTCTGCGGCGGCGGCGGCCAGCGCCTCCGCCTTCTCTATGTCCGCGCCCAG
>JASGGS010000364.1:0-3053 GCA_047602685.1 Sphingobium sp. | reverse complement strand
ATCCGGGCGCCCTTCTTCCTGTCCGGGACCGTTCCTCGGCTCCGGTGCCTCCAGCCATGCCGCGCGCGATGCGGGAAAAACGGCGGCCGACCTGAAATCCGGCCTAAAAATCCGGTCCGCGGGGACGTTACTGGAAACATGACTGCCCAGCGCCCGCACAGAACGGAATTCCTCGTCACGCCCCCGTCGCGGTACGCGCGGAAGAGTGGCGCCCGGAGCCGTCCCGCGCCTGTGCCGCAGGGCAAAGGCGATCTGCTCGCACTGGCCATAACGGCCTATCGCGCGGGCGACGTGGACGGCGCCTTCGCCACCATTGCGACCATCCTCGACAACCGGCCGGATTGGGCCGAGGGCTATCGCACGGCGGGCGAGCTATTGTGGCAATGCGGCGCGCCCGATCGCTTCAGGGATTGGCTGAGCGAGGCGGTGCGGCGCAATGTCGGACGGACGGACGTCACCGTCACCTGCCTGCGCATGCTGAGCGACGCGGGCTTCCATGCCGATGTCGAGCAATTGCTGCCGCTGGTGCGCAGTTGGGCGGGCGAGCATCTCTTCTTCTCCATGCTCGGCGCGGTCGCCGCCAGCGAGCGGGGCGATGTGGAGCGCGCCGACGCGCTGTTCGCGCGCATGGCGGAACAGGGCGGCGAACTAGCCCTGCCCCATGTCTCGCACCTCATCAAATATCGCCGGCCGGAGGCTGCCGCCGCGCTGGCGGAGCGCTTCGTGGAGGCGCAGCCCGACAACCAGACCGGCTGGGGCCTTCTCTCCACCGCCTGGCGCATGACCGGCGATCCGCGCCATGCCTGGCTGGTCGATCGCCCCGGCCTTGTCCGTGCCATCGACCTCGACGTGACGCCGGACGCGCTGGACGCGCTGGCGGCACGCCTGCGCTCCATGCATGTCGCGCGCACCCATCCCTTCGACATGTCGCTGCGCGGCGGCACGCAGACGGCGGGCAGGATATTGGAGCGCGAGGAGCCGGAGCTGGCCGCGCTGCGCCTCGGCTTCTTCTCCGCCCTCTATCGCTATGTCGGCGGGTTGCCGCCGGAGGATATGCGCCACCCGCTGCTGGGCCGCCGCCGGGGCCAGATCACCCTGACCGATAGCTGGTCCGTGCGCCTGCTCGACGGCGGCTATCATGTCAGCCACATCCATCCCGCCGGCACGCTGAGCGCCGCCTTCTACGTCGCCCTGCCGCCCCGCTGCGCGGCGGAACCGCAGGCGGGATGGCTGACCATAGGCGCCCCGCCCGCCGAGCTGGGCACCGGCCTGCCGCCGCTGGAAGTCATCGAGCCGCGCAGGGGACGGCTGGTCCTCTTCCCCTCCTATATGTGGCACGGCACCCTGCCCTTCCCGACGGGCGAGCGGATCACGGTCGCTTTCGACACGCTGCTGTCGCTGGATTAGGAGGGATATTCAGCTGTCGTAAAAGCGCGATATTTGCACTCCGCCCCTACGACGGCAATAAGGCGGGTACGCGCCCGATAAAGGCTGATTTTGGGCGGAGAGTAGACCGGCCGCTTTGCTTCCCTCCACGGGTAAAGCCGTCACCGAGCACGGTCTAGAATGTCACCTGCGAAATTAATAATAACTATTGACGGCGGATCTCAAAATAGGTCTTTCCGTTTCGTTCAAACCCAGCACCTTCGTAAAATTTCAGGGTCGCTTCTCTCTTCGAGCCGGTTGCCAACAGCACTTTGTAACAATCCGCTGCCCACGCTCTATCCAATGCAGCGTAAAGGATAGAACGACCGAGACCGGTTCGGCGATGATCTGCATCTGTCACCACATTTTCGATCACGGCATATGAGCGCCCACCTCGGGACAGATTGGGAATAATTGCAAGCGTGCAAGATGAAACTAACAGTCCTGCGTCATCAGCGACCAAGACGGTTGTTAGCCCGCATGACAGAAGGGCAGCCCATGTACTGCCAGCTGCGACGGGGTCGAGTACAGGATCGCCAGGGTTGAGCTGACGATACAATGCCAAAACTCCGGATAGATCATCGGTCGTCGCAGCGCGGATTTTAATCCCAGGCATGATTTAACATAATCAGCCCCCAGTGGTGCTTGCAAATAAGATTCTCGAATGTCCGGTTCTGAGAGACGACTTTAGCCTCTGAGGAGCGGAAAATGGTCGCTATCGGAATGACCGAGTTTGTCCACGCCCCAGGACAAGGACAATACCCAGCGGCCCCCGACACCGCCCCTCACCGCCTCAACGGCCGGTCGTGTCCATCCTCACCAGCATCACGGGGTCGATCCGGGCGTCCCGCCATTTCATGCCCCAGTGGAGATGCGGGCCGGTCGCGCGGCCGGTCGCGCCGACTATGCCGATGGGCTGGCCCCTGCGCACCACGTCCCCTTCCTTCACCAGCAAGCGCTGGGAATGGAGGAAGGCGCTGTTCAGGCCCATGCCGTGATCGACGATCAGCAGATTGCCCTCCAGCGTATAGGGCGCCGTCGCGGCCAATATGACCACGCCGTCCGCCGGGGCGACATAGGTGGTGCCCGCCGCCGCCGCGAGGTCGACGCCGCTATGATAGCTGCCGGGCTTGCCGCGATAGACGCGCTGCGCGCCGAACCGGCCGGAGATGCGCGCGACGACCGGCCAGACGAATTCCTGCCGCCAGCCGTCGCTGCTATTGGCCTTCATGCCGTCGCGCGCGGCCGCGATGCGTTGCAGTTCCCCCGCCCGGAGGCGCTTGAATTCCGCGCTGGTGACGCCGCCGGTGATGGAGGCGTTGACATGCTCGATCTGCCAGCCGCCCGGCGAGATGCTGAGCGAGCGGCGCGTCTCGCTTCCATCCTCGCCAAATGCGACCAGCGTCGCGGCGGGCGGTGCGTCACGGTCGAACGCGATCAGGAAGCTGCCGTCGCGCGCGACCGGCACATGCTGCCCGTCCAGTTGCAGGGTCCGGGTGCCCGTGGGCGCACGGCCGATCATCACGCCGCCTTGCCGCGCGGTGCCGGTCAGGCCGATCTCGCGCCGGACGGGCGCGCGCGGCGCTGTCTGCGCCGCGCCCCCCCCATACGCACCCGGCGGCCCCGAG
>JASGGS010000363.1:0-3086 GCA_047602685.1 Sphingobium sp. | reverse complement strand
CGGCGGCCCGCCGCGCGGGCGCCCGCGTGTTCGGCGCGGCGCCCGGCGCCTATGGCGCGGGATTGCAGGCGATGATCGACGAGAGCCTGTGGCACGACCGCGCCGGCCTGGCCGGGGCCTATCTCGACTGGGGCGGGCATGCCTATGGCGCGGGGATGGAGGGCGATGCCGAGCGCGACCTGTTCGCCGTGCGCCTCCGCTCCGCCGACGCCCTCGTCCAGAACCAGGACAATCGCGAGCACGACCTGCTCGACAGCGACGATTATTACCAGTTCGAGGGCGGTCTGGCGGCGGCGGTGGAGCATCTGTCCGGCAAGGCCCCGCTCTCCTATCACAACGACCATAGCCGCCCGGAAAAGCCGGTCGTCCGCACGCTGGAGGACGAGATCGGCCGGGTGGTGCGCGCCCGCGTCACCAATCCCAAATGGATCGCCGGGGTCATGCGCCACGGATATAAGGGCGCGTTCGAGATCGCGGCCTCCGTCGATTTCCTGTTCGGCTTCGCCGCCACGACGCGCGCGGTGAAGGATCATCATTTCGACGCCGTGCACGCCGCCTTCATCGAGGACGAGACGGTGCGCGACTTCATGAGGGACGCCAATCCGGCCGCCCTCCGGGAGATGGCCGCGCGCCTGCACGAGGCGCAGTCGCGCGGCCTGTGGCGTCCCCGGTCGAACAGCGCGGGCCTGACCCTCGCCCAATTGAAGGAGGCTTGATCCATGAAAGAGCGCACGCCCGAGCAGCATGCCGAGAAGATGAGGAAGAAGCAGGCCGCGCAGGACAGGATCATGGCGTCCAAGACGGTCGAGAAGGGCCTGCTGATCGTCCATACCGGCAAGGGCAAGGGCAAGACGACCGCCGCGCTGGGCATGGTGGTGCGCCAGATCAGCCATGGCAGGAAGGTCGGCATCGTGCAGTTCGTGAAGGGCGCGATGCATACGGGCGAGAAGAATGTGTTCGGCGCCTTTCCCGATCAGGTCGAGTTCAAGGCGATGGGCGAGGGCTTCACCTGGAACACGCAGGACCGCGAGCGCGACATCGCCAGGGCGCGGGAGGCGTGGGACGAGGTGAAGCGCATGATCGCCGACCCCGCCTATGACTTCGTGCTGGCGGACGAGCTGAACATCGTCCTGCGCTACGGCTATCTGCCGGTGGACGAGGTGGTGGCGGCGCTGACCGCCCGGCCGGAGATGAAGCATGTCGTCGTCACCGGCCGCAACGCGCCCGAGGCGCTGATCGAGGCGGCGGACCTGGTGACGGAGATGACGCTGGTCAAGCATCCCTTCCGGTCGGGCGTGAAGGCGCAGGCGGGGATCGAGTTCTAGGGTCTGTGCTCATGTGCAGTGGTCGGCGATCGAGCCGCATGTTCCCAAGGTTTACATGGGCAAGCGGCGGGTTGACGACCAGCGGGTAATCTCGGGGATCGTCCATCGGCTATGCGGAGGGGTGCCGTTGGCGAGCGCTGCCCGATGTCCATGGCCCCTACAGGACGGTGTTCAACCGTTAGAAACGGCTACATTCTTTAGGCCCGGAGAAACGATAAATCTCACCAATATTGATCGAATCGTGCTTGTGAATACTTTCATCGATATTGGATATTTACCTATTACCCCGTTGACTGGAGGGATTGTGGAGGGAATCAAGTGAACCGTTCAATCCTTCTGGCCACTTTCATTCTAACGCTTACGGGGTGTTCAGCTTCGAAGTGTGACCAGACACCGGCAGCCGTGAAAACCATCGTGCGCGACTATGTGAAAGGCTTGAGGACCGCTGCGGATGATCCGCTGCGAGAGTCTTCTGCCATGGAATTCGAAGAAAAAGAGCCCCGGTTGATCGGCACTGAACCAGATCAGTTTTGGGCTGTCGATTTCTTCATTCCAACAAAACAAGGAAAGAAACGCTACATGGCAACGGTTCAGTGCGATGGTAGCGTGGAGTTGGGCGTTTATAAATAGCAATTTGATCCAGGGTCCGGACTCAATCGACGTGAGGGAGATGATTGGATTCGAGCGGGTGGAGGCCTGGACGATGGCGGATCATTTTTGGCTCAGTGATGTGCAGTGGTCGGCGATCGAGCCGCTCGCTCGAAACTGCCTCGCCGGCATCTGCATCGCCGCAACCCTCAGCTTCTGGTGCATATGAGGCCAGACCCTAGGACGGATCGACATTCAGCGGTGGAGGGTTGCGGCTTTCAACATCGCGGCGAGCCATGCCATCCGGGTCCAGGGGGAATTGCAGGGGGCCAAGAAAATCTTCATTACATCCCTCCCAAATGGGAGGTGGCCCGCAACGGCTCCTGCCGCATATCGGACGGGCCTTTCAGGCATCCTCTCCTAATAACTCGCAAGGGCCGCCTTTTCCGGGCGGCCCTTTTTTTGTCCGTGGCCGGTCGCCGCATTGCCGCAAAGCGCGCCCATGGCCGGGGAGCATTGCCGCGCCGGGCGGGGCGGCGCATCCTGCCGCCGGTCCGACAAGGGAGGCGTCATGACGGACAGGATCGAGGATTTCGCCATCCATGTCCCGCAGGCCGCGCTGGACGATTTGCGCGACCGCCTGGCCCGCACGCGCTGGCCGGAGCGGGAGACGGTGACGGGCTGGGAACAGGGCGTGCCCCTGGCGCAGGCGCGGGCGCTGTGCGCCTATTGGCGGGACCATTATGACTGGCGCCGCTGCGAGGCGATGCTGAACGGCCTGGGCCAGCACCGGACGGAGATTGACGGGCTGGGCATCCATTTCCTCCATGTCCGCTCCCGCCATGCCGATGCCCTGCCCCTGATCCTGACCCATGGCTGGCCGGGATCGGTGATCGAGTTCCACAAGGTGATCGGCCCCCTGACCGATCCGACGGCCCATGGCGGCGACGCGGCCGACGCCTTCCATCTCGTCATCCCTTCCCTGCCCGGCCATGGCTTTTCCGACCGGCCGGCGGGCACGGGCTGGGGGATAGACCGGATCGGCCGCGCGTGGATCGCGCTGATGCGGCGCCTGGGCTATGGCCGCTTCGTGGCGCAGGGCGGCGACTGGGGTTCGGGCGTCACCCTGGCCATGGGAGCGGGCGGCGCGCCGGAAGTGGCGGCCATCCACCA
>JASGGS010000362.1:0-3104 GCA_047602685.1 Sphingobium sp. | reverse complement strand
GCATGGGTGACCGACATCAGGTCGTTCAGGAATACGGCATCGAACAGGCCTTCCTCTAGCCGGCGAACGACCCGCGCGAAGGCTTCGAAGCTGCGCGCGATATCGGCGTCGGCATCGGGCAGCCGCCAGCCGCCCGTGGCTGCGCTCATGACGAAGCCGCCGAGCGCCAGGAATTCGTGATGTGCTGTCATGACGATGGCCTCAGAACGTGAGAGTGACGCGGCCGTAATAATAGCCGCCGTAGGTGCCGAACGGAGACTGGGCGGTGTAGGGCGATCCGCCGTCGGCGGTGGGGAACCAGTTTCTGTCGGGATAGGTGTTGAACAGGTTGTTGGCGCCTGCGGCGATGTTCAGGTTGGGCGTAAGCTGATAGTCGCCCGAATTGAACGACTTGATCGAACGGACCAGCCATCGCGCGCCCAGCTGCGTTTCTGCCAACAGTCCGACGATTCCGCCGACCGTAGCGCGCGCTTCGACGTGGCCCCTGGTGAAAGCGCCGTTGATGTCCGCCGTCGCCAGCGCGACGGGCTGGATGTCGGACATCGTCATGCCTTGGCCTTCCAGGAACTTCAGGAGATAATAGTGTTCGTTGGTGCTGGGCGTATAGGCCACCGTCCGCCCGCGCAGGTCGCCCACGGTCTTTGCGGAAGACGCCTTCTGCACGAGGATGCCGGCGTTGTTCACATCACCGGTGAAGGTGGCGATGATCTTGAGGGGAACACCTGACTGCATGCCGAAGACCGCGACGATCTGGCTCATGTAGGCATAGTCGAGAGCGTCGGCGGCATAGCCGTTGAGCAGCATCGCGCCGCCCGGCAGGTCTGCGGGGCGGACCTGATAGACGGGGGGCGCCAGACCGGCCGCCGGCATGAAATTGGCCGCCGTCGCGCGGCTATGCCACACCGACAGAACGACGTCGGACAGCGCCTTGGGACTCTCGGCGGCCTGCTGGCAGCCAGAAAGCAGTGCGGCCGTGCTTGCTGACATCGCGGCCAAGAAGCCTCGGCGGTGCAGGGACGTGTCTAACAGCATCAGTGTTGGTCTCGGCCTTTACGACGCCGGCGCCTTCGCCAGCGCGAGCTTGTGCAGCGCCTCTACCGTGCAATTGTCTACTAAATCAATTGAGTTTGGATTAGTGGACCCTATAATAGAATGTTATAGCTTACGGTCAGCTCAAAATCTGTTTGCAATCGGACCGGCGAATAGACGACCGATCACATCAATATCGGCGTGACGCTCGCGCCGGCCCGCTGCCAAGGTCGTGGTCTTCCGGTGCTCGCTTTTCATAGCGCGCATTTGATTGTGCGGCGCTCGCGATGGCAGGGCGGCGATCGTAATTGACGCTGGTGCGACACGGAGCGAAACTGATCGCCCGCGCGCTCTTCAATAGCGCTGGAGCGCCCGGTGGGCTTCTCGGCCTATCTTGGAGCGTCGTTGGGCGTGAAGCGAAGCGTGCCTGCTATACGTGGTGATTTGCCACTGTCGCTCGGATGGTTTACGCCATCCAGAACTGGAACCTCAAGGAAATCGAACGGGCTGAGACCGTCGAGACAGGCTACATTCACGCCGAATTTGTTTTGGTTGGATCGGCGCTGATGGTGAGTGTATATACCACAACGCGCGCAGAAAAAATGCTGCGCAGTTTCGGTGTTGAAACGATAGCTTGTTAAGACATGCGCGCCCTGCAGGATTTTTACGCCTCCCATTTCTGCGGAAACTGCAACAGCGCCTCGCATTCGACAATATGAACAGGTGCATCGACGGATTGTATTGAATCCATCACTCAGCGCTGCTTCGAATCGCACTGCGCCACAATGGCAGCGTCCAGCCTTCACATTTCCATCATCTGCCATTTGATTTACCCCTCGCTTTTTAAACTACTTTGGTCTGACATTGGCGGAAGAGCAAGCATCGGTACGCGGGCTGAGCTATAGTCCTATGCTGATCGTGCATTGCACCGCTTCCTTGGCCTTTACTGCTGCCCTCTCACAAGCAGTGATGGAAGCGCGGTTCGCCTGCCACATTTCGGAAGCGGCAACGTTAGCGGCACGAACGTGCCTTGCCGCTCATCTGCTGCTGTCGGCGATAATCATCGCGCCAGCCCCGCGAGGGCCGCGACACGGGCGTAGGAACTGTTAAGGCCCAGGTTCACCAGACCGGCATAGAGTTGCTTGATCGTGCGCCTCTGCGTGCGCGATCGAACCATCTCCCGGCATAGCCAGACCGTCAGTCGCTCGACGAACGGGGCCAGCTTACTCGGTCGCTCGGGCACCTTGAACCGGGGCTCGACTATGTCTAACCGCAGATAACTACGGACGGTGTTGCGGGATAGACCGGTGTGCTTGGTAATCTCACGGATCGACAGATGATCGCGGTAATGCCAGCGCCGGATGACGCTTAATAATGCCATGCCCAACACTCCATGGCCCCCCACTCGCCAAAGCTAGGGACGTGTTCAAATATGGGTCACGTCTCAGCGGCAATCAACAGCTTGATGCCTTGAGGTGCTGGACGGCCCGATCCATATAGAACTGTTCCGATAGAATATCGCCACGATCAGCAGAGCAAAAGCTATCCATACTCTCAAGGGCGCCGCACCGGCAGCGCTAAGATGGCCCCAGACCTCATTTTTGTTTACGACAAAGGCTCTGTCAGGGTGCTTTTGGGGCTCAACCCACCTCGGGCGTTTCCCGAACCGGCCGCCTATAAGGGATTTCCGTTCCGATCTAACAGTTCCATGCGGTAGGAGCATCCGTAAAGGGTCTTTCCCGGGTGGCTCTGGACGTTAGAAATCGTGCGCGTGATAGTCGTATGTGCGCCAAAGCCGCCTTCCTGTTCAGCAGGTTCGGTTTCGTCCTTAACCACCTTTTCACCCATGAACTTGCGGAAAGAGATTTCCGTTTCAATCTGAGCACGGCTTGGTTGGCTTGACGCGCTCAAGGCGTCGATCAGTGGATCGGCGTCCAGGGCATTTTTAATGCCCTGCTCCTTTGCAAGTGGGTCAGGATCCGGCAAATCGAGCACCGCCAGGATCGCGCTTGAACTGAAGGCAATGGTGCGGGTCTCGTAATGGCCGGCCACCGTGATCGGCTCCGGCAATTCAT
>JASGGS010000361.1:0-3132 GCA_047602685.1 Sphingobium sp. | reverse complement strand
CTGAAGAAACTGAAGGATCCGCTGGGCGCGGCCATCGACGACCTCGACGCCAAGTTCAAGACCATCCGGGAGACGCTGGAGGAGGCGGGCGCCGACGCGGCCATCTTCGCACAGGCGCAGGAACTCTATAATCTCCAGCTCCAGGACCTGAAAGAGAGCCTTGGCGGCGCGTCGGACGGCTTGAAGAGCTTCCTGTCCTCGCTCAATGTCGGCTCCTCCTCCCCGCTCTCGCTGGCCGATCAGGAGATCGCCGCCCGCGCCGCCCTGGAACCCTATCTGGCCGCGATCGATGCCGGGAACAGCATCGACAGCGACAAGTACCGTGCGGCGGCACAGGACTTCCTTGACGTGGAGCGCAAGATATACGGCTCCACAGAGCGCTATTTCGAGGCGTTCAACCTGATCCAGGAGGCGACGAACAAGGCCATCGCCACCATCGACAACGCCACCCCCATCAACACGGCGGCGGAGACGACGGCGGCCGCGACGCAGGCGACCGCGGAGGCGACGGCCAATATGGAAACCCTGCTCCAGCAGATCGCCACGCTCCAGGAGCAGAATAACGCGCTTCTCGCGGCGCTGGCCGCCAATGGGACGGACTGGTTGAGTTCCATTCCGAATTACGCATGACGGCGACAGCGGAAGACATCGCAGCCGGGACCCGTGAGGCGATCATCGTCACCTGGTCGGATCAGGCGATCAAGGACCGGTTCCCCTCCGCGCGCGATGGCGAGAAGACGCCGATCGAGGGCTTCTTCGACAGGCAGGCCGATGCGCAGGCGGCGATAGACCAGCGCGGCGCGCTGATCGGCACGCCGCGCCGGCGATTCTCCGTCAGGATCGACGGCGTGCTGTGGATCGACCTGTCCGCCGGATTGCCCGCCGTTACGCTGGTGGACAGCGATCAGGCCGCCATGGGCACGTTCATGATCGGGCGCGTCGAGGTCGACCTCGAAGCCGACATCACCACTCTCGAACTCTACGGGTAGCAGATGGCAAATGCATGGATACTCGCTCCGCTGCCGATCGTGTCGGCGGCGGCAAGCAGCACCGCGGCCGGTCATGATCCCGCCTTTGTCGGCAATGACCATATGGGCGTGGTGTGGAAATCGGGACCGGAAGCGTCCCCGCATCTGCGCATCGATCTCGGCGCCGACGAGGCTGTCGACGCCGCCCTGCTCATGGGCTGCACCGGCGCGCAGGCCGGTTGGCAGATGGGCGTGTCGGCCGCGACCTCCGCGCAAGGCACGGGCTTTCCGCCCGGCAGCTTCATCGCCCCGGACGAACCGTTGCTCGCGGGTAGCGAGATGCTGCCAAGCGGTCGTGGTGTCGGGCTATGGGTGCCGGATGGCATACCCCCGCTCTCGCGCCATATCGATTTCCGCATCGATCAGGGCAGCACCGCGCCCGTGACCATCGGCCGGGTGGCGGCGGGCAAGCGCATCATGCTGGATCGCAACTTCTCCTTCGGCGCCGCCCTGGGCGTGAAGGATCTCGGCAAGGCGGATTTCTCGCAGCGCGGCGTGCTTCTTCGCAGCCGGGGCGCGAAGCTCCGGACCGTGAACCTGAAATTCGGCGCCCTGCATCGCGACGAGGTGGAGGCGGCGATCCTGCCCCTTCTCGCCCTGGCGGGCACCACCGAGCCTGTCGCGCTCGTTCTCGATCCCGCTCCCCATGAGATGCGTCAACGGCGCATCTATTTCGGCATGCTGGTCGGCCCTCAACTGGATGCCATATGGGCCCGCGCCGGGGGTTTCGAATGGTCGGCCAATCTGGTGAGCCTCATCTGATGACGGCCTATCTCGTCCAGATCGACGGCTACGATCCCGTGGCCGATGTGGATATCGTGCTCCGCGCGTCGAGCCATGACGACGATCGCATCTGCCACCTGAACGATGCGACATGGTGGCCAGCCATCGCGCAGTTGCCCAAGCTGGCGATGGATAATTTCGACGGCAGCACCGGCGACCAGTTGAAAGCCCCTTCCGCCAGCCTCCGGTTGATGACGGAAGCATGGCCCGCCTTCGGCCGCTATGCCCTTGCCGATGCCCGAATACGGATATGGTCGGGCCTGCCCGGCGCGGTATGGGCGGCATGGACGTTGCGGGCGGACGCGCGGATCACGAAGCAGCCGCGTTTCTCGCTCGGCGCCGCCAATATCGCATTCGCGCCGGATGAAGCATGGCTCGATGCCCCCCTCTTGTCGACCTATGCAGGTACGGGCGGCGCGGAGGGGCCGGAGGCGTTTAAGGGCATCGTCAAGCCGCTGATGCTGGGCGCGCCGCGCTATGCCGGCGGCGTCATGGTGGACCCGACCAATAATGTGTTCCAGTTGTCCGCTTATGGACCGATCGAAGGCGTGGAGGTGGCGCTCGACGGCCTGTCCCGCTTCGGCGGATCGACGGGCAACTATCCCAGCTATGAGGCGCTGATCGCCGCGACCATCCCGGCGGGTCAATGGGCAACCGCGCTGGACGTCGGCATGACGCGCCACGGCGCGCCGCCCTATGACCAGATCAGCTATCTGGCGCGGGGCGACAAGGCCGGTCCGGATGGGTGGGCGCGCCTGCCGGGAGACATTATCCGGCGCATCGCGCTTCTATCAGGCGGCGACGGGCGCATCGACAATGCCTCGCTGGACATCCTGAATATCGCACGGCCGTGGGACATCTCCATCGACGTGACGGAGCAGGCGACGGCGCGCGATCTCATCCGTCGCATCGCGTCCAGCGTGAATGCCACGGCCGGGGTAAGCTGGCTCGGCAAGCTGTATGTGGTGCCGCTCGTCATAGCATCCCCGAGCATGGAGCTTCGCGCCGACGGGACGGCCCTGCCTCCGGTGGCGGCGGTCGAGCAGGTGGAAATCGAAGCGCCCGCCTGGCGGCTGGCGACGCAGGCCGAGCGGACATGGCTGGTCCATGCCCCGAGCGAAGTGCAATATGTGGCACCTGCCGCGCCCGGCGCGACGAACAGCGCCGATCCGAACAGCCCCATCGGCAATGCGGGCATGACCATCGGCCAGTTCCTTGCCCTTCAGGCGCAGGCGCAAAGCGACATTGCCGCGCTGGAGGCGACGACGGCCGGTCTGGAAAGCGATGCCGCCGCGCTGGAGAGCCGCATCTATCTGGCAGA
>JASGGS010000037.1:0-25713 GCA_047602685.1 Sphingobium sp. | reverse complement strand
ATGCCGGGGCCGCATTGATCGGAGGAGCCGCCGGAATCGGGGACGATGAGGGGCGTGCCGCTCGCCACCGCTTCCGCCGCGCACATGCCGAACGTCTCCGCCTCGCAGCCATGGACGAGGGCATCCGCGCTGGCATAGAGCCGTGCGAGCATATGGCGGTCGCTGGTCGGCGCCATCAGGTGGATATGCGGGTTATTGGCGACCGCACGCACGACGCGGGCCTGCTGACGCCCGCCGCCGATGATGACGAGGCCGATGGGCCGGTCGTAGCTGGCCGCCTGGACCGCGCCGATGACCATGGGCCAGCGCTTTTCGGGCGCATGGCGTCCCACGCCGAGGAGGAGGAGCGCCTCCGGCCCAAGCTCGCAGCGTTCGAGCAGGCGCTGGCGCAGCCCCTCATCCCGATAGTCGGGGGAGAAGATGTCCGCCGTTACCCCCATGGGGATGGTCTCGACCCGGTGCAGGCCCCCGGCGGTCAGGCGCCCGGAAAGGCCCGGGCTGGCACTGACGATGATCTCGAACCTCTCGTCGAGGCGGCGCAGGTGACGCCAGTACCAGTCGAAGCCGCGGTCGATCATCGCCTCGCTCGCCACCGGGGAGAACCAGCGATAGGCATAGGCGGACAGCGGGTCGGCGTGCATGATGAGCGCCTTTGGCGCGGTGCCGTCCCAGCGGGCGACCATGGCGGCGCTGCCCCAGGGGGAGCTGGCTTCCACAATATCGGGCTTCAGTTCGTGGAGGCGGGCGTGCAGGGCCTTCTCGTCATTGAAATAGCCGTAGCGCCGGTCGAGCGGGAAGCGGGGACCGGCGAGGGTCTCCACCTTGCCATGGCTGCTCTCGCTCAGCGTGCCGGTCTTGTCGCCGGGCGCGACGATGACGACCTCATGCCCGAAGCGTTCGGCGGCGCGCAGCTTCTGCTCGACATAGGTTTTCACGCCGCCCCCGGCCGGGGTGTAGAAGGCGCAGACGTCAACGATCCGCATCGGACCCGGCGCCTCAATCTTTGACGGGACCGAAGCAGACGAGATTGCGACGATATTGCATCGTCACGGCGACGCGCGTGAGACCGTTGCCGACCGTCGCCCTGGCGTCGTTCGCCTTGGGCTGGCCCCAGCACAGCTTGGGATTGGTGGGGAAGCCGATCCCGTCCACCGACAGGCCCATCTTGCGGTTGGAATCGCGGTCGTGGAGCAGGCTGAGGGCATAGGTGCCCGCGCCGGGCGCGCGGATGCAGAGCTGAACGGGGCCGGATTGCGGCACGGCCACCTCGACCCGGCGGAACGCCTTGCCCGCGTTGAGCAGAACATTGTCGTCCGCCAGGAAATCCTTGTCGTTCGCCGGATAGAGCTCCAGCTTCAGATTGCCCTTGCGGTCCTTCAGGCCCGTCACGTCCACCAGGAAGGCCGGACCCTGCTCGTTCGGGCGGCACTGGCCCTCCGCCTTGCCGAGGTCCGGCGAGCTTTGCAGGGCGGCGGCGAGCATCAGCAACGACATCATGTTTCTTTTCGTCCTTCCGTCAGCAAGTCCATGGCCCCCAGAACGGCGCCCACAGCCAAATGGGCGGCAAGCGAGATGCTGGCCATCAGCGTCATGGCCGCGACCAGCAGATTGTCATGCCCCACGAAGAACGCCGCAAGCGCGGCAAAGGCCAGATCCTTGTTCGGCACGAAGGGCAGGCGCGAGACCAGCAGGCGCATCGTGTTGAGCAGGAGGAGCCAGACCAGATCGATGTCCGGCATCAGGCAATACCACATATAGGCGGTCAGGGTGAGGCTAACGAAGATGCGGAACATATGGATGCCGGTGACGATCCACAGCTCCCGCGCGGGCAGCGAGAAAAGCCGGTTGCGGAAGAAGGTGATGACCAGCGAGAGGCCGAGGACGAACAGGATCGACAATTCGATGCTGTTGCCCTGCACATTGCGGTGCAGGAAGCCCATGAAGGGCCAGCACAGGATGACGAGGACGAGGGTGACGAGATTGCCCGCGAGCGCGGACAGGATCGCCACGTCCTTGATCGCGCCGAAGGGCGCGGAGGTGATGGACGCGTTGCGCCGCGCCCAGGTGTAGAAATAGACTTCGCCCAGATAGCCGAGCAGCAGGTCGTTGCTGACCATCTTGCGCATCAGGGCGGGAATGCCGCGCACCGGCAGATGCCAGAGCCGCCGGAAGATCACCCAGTCGGACAGCGGCGTGATCATGTAGGCGACGAGGAAGGCGGCCCAGAAGGCGAAACTCGTCGGCAGCATGCGCCAGAGCATGTGGAGGTCGAGGAAACGGAGCTGGTACAGCACCGCGCCCAGGACGAGGAGCGAGATGCCCGGCCCCACGAAGCGGGTCCAGTGGCGCGGCGATACCTTGAGTGGCGCGGGATCGAGCGTGACCGTGGCATCGACGGTGGCGGCGCCGCCCTGGCTGTCGGGGCTCATACGGCGCGCTCCAGAAGATCGCCATAGCGGCCCGGCCTGTGGGACGTGGTGAAGGCGCCGATGGTGCGGTCGATGCTGCGGTTCAGGGCATCCACATGCACATCGCCCGGATGCACGGCGATGCGCACTATGCGGGCGGCCTTCAGCACCCGGCGCAGTACCCCTGCCGCGAGGAGCGAGGAGGCGATGCGGTTCCTGCTGCGGCTGGCCCAGGTGATGACGGGGCCGCGCGCCAGCACGCGGTCGCCCGACGCGGGCGACCAGACGCGCATATGGTCCTCCGCAATGGCGAAACCGTTATCCTTGAGCGCTTCGCGCGCGCCGTCGCCATAGAGCCAGGCGGGCGCGACGAAACCGGCGACGGGGCAGCCGATAATATCCTCGATCAGCTTGCGCCCGTCCGCCATGCGGCGCGCGGCCTCATCGCGGGACAGGCCCAGAAACTCGCCTTCGCCGGCCGTCATATGCCTGGCCCGGAAGCGGTCGGCGCTGCTGCCATGCTGCGCCTCGTCCCGGTGGAACCAGCCATGGACGAACATCTCGACTCCCGCCGCCGCCCAGTCGCGCAGGCGCGTGCCGAAATCGCTGCCCGCAAGGGGAGCCTTGCCCCAATGATTGGGGACGACGAGCATGGCATAGCGATGGTCGACGCCCGCGGCTGCCATGCGGTCCGCATGACGGTCGACCTCCGATATGAAACGAGGACCCACATCGTGGATCGACAAAAGAAGCTGGCGCCGCTGATATTCCATCTGATTCCATATGTCCGCGCCCGGCGAACGGGCCGACCGACTGACTTGTCTCCGTCAGCGCGGCAGTTAGGGTGCCGCTTGCCTTTGGTCAACATGCACGGGGATTGTGGCAGAAGCAGGGTGGCGGGCTGAACGGAAGCTGACGGAAACGGACAGGCCGGGCGAATGACGGGTAATGGCCGGCATGGGCGGCGGCATCGGGGGACGACATCGGGTTCGGCATCGCTCATCTCCGCCCGCTTTCTCCTTCTTCCGGACTGTCCTGCGGGGCCGGGTCCGGCCATGACTATCAGGGATGGAGGGCGAAACAAGGGGCGCCGGGCGCCGTTGCCCTCAGGGCGCCGGGAGAAGCCTTTCGCTTTCCTGCCAGAAGCGCTCGACGGTCGCGGGATCGTCCGCCAGCGGATTGGGCGCGCGCAATCGGCGCTGGAACCAGTAGCCGCCGCTGTCCCGTCCCCCGGCATCGCCGGTCGCGAGCCAGATGAGCGTGTCGGCGCCTTCCTCCTCGGTGAACTTGTGTATCCCCTCCGTGCGCTCGCGCGTGTCGGCGGGGGCGTGGGTGAAGAAGTTGGAATCGACCGCGCCCGGATGCACGGCATGGACCGCGATCCCGTCCGCCGCCAGCCGATCCGCCAGGCCGCGCGTGAACAGCACATTGGCGAGCTTGCCGGTGCAATAGGCGAGGCCGGGATTGAAGCGGTCGAGATTCTGGAGGTCGTCGAGATTGATGGCGGGGATCATCTCGCTGGCGTCCGAGGCGGTATTGAGGATGCGCACGGTCCCGGCGGGACGGCCCGCCGCCGCCGCGCGGAGCAGCGGCAGAAGGTCCTGCGTGAGGGCGAAGGGGCCGAGATGGTTGCCCGCGAAATTCGCCTCCAGCCCCTCCGCCGTCATGACAAGCCTGTCGGTCATGCCGCCCGCATTATTGACGAGGAGGTCGAGCCGGTCCGTGCGCGCGCCGACGGCCGCCGCCAGGGCGCGGGCCTCAGCGATCAGGGAGAGGTCGGCGCGCAGCAACTCCACCTGCGCATCCGGAGCGGCGGCGCGGATATCCGCCTCCGCCATAGCCATGCGGGCCGTGTCGCGCCCCGTGCCGATCACCCGCCATCCCCGGGCGGCGAGCGCCTTCGCCACTTGCTTCCCTATGCCCGAACTGGCCCCGGTGACCAGGGCGATGCGGCTGGTTTCGGCTGGCATGCGGTTTCTCTCCTTCCTGCGGTTCGGGAATCTTCTGTTCGAAGACGAGGGGCGGGGAAAGTCCGATCTTGTTCGAAATTCGGCTATGGGGCGGCAGGCGCTGGTGGACGCCCTGGCGCAGGGCGAGGGATTGTCGATCCGCGACCTCCGCCTGCGTGTCGCCATCGCACGCGGCCATCGCTGCTTCCGGGGCTGGGTAGCGCCGCGCGAATAGCAGATTATTCGGCGGCGGCACGCTCCGTCCGGTCGAAGAAGCGATTGGCCGGGCGGACGAGGCCGAGATGATCGCGCAGCGTCACCCCCTCATATTCCCGGCGGAACAGCCCCCGGCGCTGGAGTTCCGGGACCACCCGGTCCGTGAAGTCCTCCAGTCCGCCGGGCATCCACGGAAACATGATGTTGAAGCCGTCCGAACCGCGCTCCTCCAGCCACGCCTCCATCTCGTCCGCGATCGTTTCCGCCGTGCCGACAAAGGCAAGGCCGGCATAGCTGCCCGCCTTCGCCGCGAGCTGGCGGATCGTATAGCCATGGTCGCGCGCGGCGCGCAGGAACTGCTCGCGGCTGGAGCGGCTGGCATTGGTTTCCGGAATGTCGGGCAAGGGACCGTCGGGATCATAGCCCGATACGTCATGGCCGAGCGCGATGGAGAGCGAGTTTATCCCGCTGTCATAATGGACGAGACTGTCGAGATGCTCGCGCTTCGCCTTTGCCTCCTCCACGCTGTCGCCCACCACGACGAAGGCGGCGGGCAATATCCTGAGGCTTTCGGGATCGCGGCCATAGGCGGTCATGCGCGCCTTTATATCGGCGTAGAAGGCCTTGCCGTTTTCCAGGGAACTGGCCGATCCGAAGATCACCTCCGCCGTTTCCGCCGCAAGCTGGCGGCCGGTGTCGGACGCGCCCGCCTGAACCGTGACCGGCCAGCCCTGCACGGGCCGCGCGATGTGGAGGGGGCCGCGCACCTTCAGAAATTCGCCCTCATGGTTCAGGACGTGGAGCTTCTCCGGATCGAAATAGATGCCGCTCTGCGCATCCCGGACGAAGGCATCGTCGGCCCAGCTATCCCACAGGCCGGTAACGACATCGTAGAATTCGCGGGCGCGGGCGTATCGCGTGTCATGCTGGAGATGGGCGTCCCTGCCGAAATTCCACGAGGTTTCGGGATTGCCGGTGGTGACGACATTCCAGCCCGCGCGGCCACCGCTCAGATGGTCGAGCGAGGCGATGCGCCGCGCGATGTGGAAGGGTTCGTCATAGGTGGTGGAGATGGTGGAGATGAGGCCGATCCGCTCCGTCACCATGGACAGCGCGGACAGGAGCGTCAGCGGTTCGAAGGATGTGACCGTATGGCTGCGCTTCAGCGCGTCGACCGGCATGTTCAGCACGGCGAGATGGTCGGCCATGAAGAAGGCGTCGAACTTCGCCGCCTCCAGCCGCTGCGCGGCCTTGACGATGAGGGGCAGGTTGAAATTGGCGTCGGGCACGGCGCCGGGATAGCGCCATGCGCCGGTATGGATGGAGATGGGGCGCATGAAGGCGCCGAGATGGAGCTGGCGCGGGCGGCTCATGCGGAGGCTCCGGCAAGCTGCTCGAGGGCATGGATGGTTCGGGTCACTTCGTCCTCCGTTCCGACGGTGATGCGTATCCAGTCCCCGAGCGGCGGAAAGGTCCGGCCGACGAGGATGCCCGAGCGGGCCAGCCCCGCGCGCAGCGCATCGGCGGCGGGGCTGCGGAAGAACAGGAAATTGGCATGGGAGGGCGTCTGCTCAAGGCCCAGCCGGGACAGGGCGCGCGAAAGGCGGTCGCGGCCCGCCAGCGTGCGGCGGCGCACCTCCTGCGTCCAGGCGGTGTCGGCAAGCGCCGCCTCCGCGCCTGCCAGGGCGAGGCGGGAGAGGCCATGGGCCGCGCCGACGCCCGACTGGCGCAAGCTCCCGGCCAGCGGGGCAGGCGCGACGAGATAGCCGAAGGGAAGGGCGGCAAGGCCGTGGATTTTGTCGAAGGTGCGGAACACGGCGACATTGTGCCCGGCCCGCGTCAGGCGGGCGGCGGTGAGGCGGGGCAGGTCGTCATAGTCCAGATAGGCCTCGTCCACGATCACCAGCGTCCGCGCGGCCGCGTCCGTCAGGAAGCTGTCCCATTGGGCGGAGGCGCCGACAATACCGGTGGGATTGTGCGGGTTGACGAGGAAGAGGGCGCGCGCGCTGCCCTTCACCGCCTCCGTCAGGGCAGGCAGGTCGTTGGCGAGGTTGCGGTCGAGCGGTACGCCGACGGTCTGGCCGCCCAGCGTGGCGGCGGCATCGGTCAGCGCCGTATAGCCGGGGGTGGAGAGGATGAAGCGTCCACCCGCCGGAGCCTGCGCGGCGAGGTGGATGCCGAGCCGTTCGAGGATGTCGCCGAGGATGATCTGGCCGGGGGGCACACCCTCCCGCTCCGCGACGATGCGGGTCAGCCGGTCGGCGGCATCGGGATCGGCATAGCGGGAGAGCCGCGCCGCCTCCGCCGCCAGCGCGCGCCGGACAGCCGGGGAAGGGCCGAACGGGTTTTCGTTGAGGGACAGGCGCAGGGGCGGCGCCTGCCCCGCCGTGGCGGCCGGAAGCGCGTCCGTCATGAGGGGGAGCAACGCCCCGGCGGCGAAGAAGCCCCTGCGATCCAGTGCATGCGCCATGGCCGATCCTCCATCCCTCAGAGCGCGCGGCTGCGCCTGCCGTCTATGCCCCGCGCTACGTCGCCCGCGATGGTCACGCGCCGGACGACGCGATGGGCGCCGTCATAATCGTCAAGGGCATAATGCTGCGTCGCGCGATTGTCCCATATGGCCACGTCCCCCGCCCGCCAGCGCCAGCGCACCGTGTTCTCCAGCCGGGTGATGTGGCTCTGGAACAGGTCGTAGAGGCGGCGGCTTAGTTCCTGCCCATGGCCCGTGAAATGCTTGAAGAAGGTGCCGAGGAGGAGGGCGCGCTCGCCCGTTTCCGGATGGACGCGCACCAGCGGATGCTCCGCCTGCAAGATAGTGGAGGTGAAGACCGACTGATATGCGTCGAGCGCGGCATCGGGTGCTTCCTGATTGGCGGCATAGTCATAGTCGTTGCTGTGGACGGCCCAGAGGCCGTCGGCCAGCGCGCGCAGGTCGGCGGGCAGTCGGGCATAGGCGTCCGCGCAATTGGCCCAGACGGTATCGCCGCCCGACGGCGGGATTACCACCGCGCGCAGGATGGACGCGGCCGGATAGTCGGGGACGAAGGTGACGTCGGTATGCCAGCTATTGGCCTTGCCGCCGCGATGCGAATCCAGCTCCAGCAGATAGTCGCCGCCGTCGCCGGGCAGGGTGGGATGGACGACGGGCGTGCCCAGCGTCCGGGCAAATGCCTGATGCGAGGCATCGTCCAGATGGCCCTGATCGCGGAAGAACAGCACCTTGTGCCGGAGGAGGGCGGCACGGATTGCGGCGATCGTTGCCGGATCGAGGCCGTCGCCGAGGCGCAGTCCCCCGATCTCCGCGCCGATCCGGCCGGAAACGGGGGTGACGGTCAGGCGGTCGGCGGCAAGCATGGTCATGATATGGTCATCCTTCGAGAAGGGCGGGCGCGCGGCGATCCTCCCGCTGGCGAAGCAGCCAGTCGGCGATGATGGCGGCATGGGGATTGGCGGCTGCTCCGGCCCGGGCGGGCTGGACGACATGATAGCCCCGGCTGCTGGAGAGGGGCGTGTCAGTGAGGCGGACGATGCTGCCGCTTTCCACCAGATCGTCGATCAGCGGGGTCCAGCCGATGCCGACGCCCTGGCCAAGGAGGACGGCCTGGAGGACGATCTGATAGTTGCTGAAGACCAGTTCCTGATTGCGGCCGGGCGGCGGCGTGCCCATCCCCGCGAACCAGTCGTCCCAGTCGAACCATCGTTGCGGCGCATTGCTGCGCAGGTGCAGCAGGCGGAGGCCGGCAATCTCCTCCGGCAAGAGGGGAAGGGGCCGCCCACCCAGATAGGCGGGTGAGCAGACAGGATAGACGATTTCCGGGAAAAGCAGGTGCGCCTCGCAGCCCGGCCAGTCGCCATGGCCGAAGAGGATGGCGAGATCGAAATCGCCGGTTGCCGCGTCGATCTCCGACTGGGTGGTGACGAGGCGGATATCGACTTCCGGCATGAGTTCGCCGAGCGCGGCGATGCGCGGCATCAGCCACCAGGCGGCAAAGCCGAAATCGGTGAGGATGTTCACCGTTCGCTCGCCGCCCAGCCGCCGCACGGAGGCGAAGCCGTCCGACAGGGTGCGCAGGCCCTGCTCGACCGATTGCTGGAAGCGTTCGCCCGCAGGCGTCAGAGCGACGCCGCGATGCCGCCGGTTGAACAGCGCGACGCCGAGGTCCGCCTCCAATTGCGCGATGTGCTGGCTGACGCCCGCCTGCGTCATCAACAGCTCCTCGGCGGCGGCCGAGAATTTGCCGTGACGCGCCGCCGCCTCGAACACGGCAAGGCTCCTGAGCGGCAATCGGCCGAAGCCCGCAGACATCACCGTCACTTATCGCACCCTTAAGCAATCAGGGGGTTCACCCGCCTTCGCCTTCTTTCTACCTAAAGCCAACCAAATCACTAGACAATTTGAGTTGATGGCAAAGAAGCTGAACTTCCTCATCCTGATGGCGGACCAGATGGCGGCGAGCGCACTGCCGTTCCTGGGGCGTTCGCCGGTCAAGGCGCCCAATCTCTCCCGACTGGCGGAGGGCGGCGTGCTGTTCCGTTCGGCCTATTGCAACAGTCCCCTGTGTGCGCCGTCGCGCTTCTCCATGCTGTCGGGCCAATTGCCCTCGCGAATCGGCGCCCATGACAATGCCTGCGAATTTCCCGCCGATACGCCCACCATCGCGCATCATCTGCGCGCGGGCGGATATCGCACCATCCTGTCCGGCAAGATGCATTTCGTGGGGCCGGACCAGCTTCATGGTTTCGAGGAACGGCTGACGACGGACATCTATCCGGCCGATTTCGGCTGGACGCCGGACTGGAGCGATTTCGAGACGCGGCCGACCTGGTATCACAGCATGGATTCGGTGCTGACGGCCGGGCCGACCGTGCGCACGAACCAGATCGATTTCGACGAAGAAGTGGTGTTCACCGCCCGGCGCAAGCTGTTCGACCTCGCCCGCCGCGCCGATGGGGACGAGCGCCCCTTCTTCCTCGTCGCGTCACTGACCCACCCGCACGATCCCTTCGCCATCCACCAGCGCTATTGGGACCTGTATGCGGATGCGGACATCGAATTGCCGCGCGTTTCCATCCCGCCGGAGCGGCAGGACCCGCATTCGCTGCGCCTGCGTCATGTGTGCGGCAATGATCTCGACCCGGTGACCGAGGAGCAGGTGCGGGCCGCGCGCCGGGCCTATTATGGCGCGATCAGTTTCGTGGACCATCAGGTCGGCCTGATGCTCGACTCGCTGGAGGAAGGCGGATTGGCCGAGGATACGGTCGTCATATTATGCGGCGACCATGGCGAGATGCTGGGCGAGCGCGGCCTCTGGTACAAGATGAACTTCTTCGAGGGCGGATCGCGCGTGCCCCTGATCGTCAGCGCCCCCGGCCGGTTCGCGCCATCGGAAGTTCAGGAGAGCGTGTCGCTGGTCGACCTGCTGCCGACGCTGCTCGACCTTGCCGGGTTGGAGCCGGGCGATGCCGGGCCGCTGGACGGGCGCAGCCTCGTGCCGCACCTGTCCGGCGGCGCGGGTCATGACGAGGTGATCGGCGAATATCTGGGCGAGGGAGCGATCGCACCTATAGTGATGATCCGCCGGGGACCGTGGAAGTTCATCCATTCGCCCGCCGATCCCGACCAGCTTTACAAGCTCGACGCCGATCCCGACGAACTGGCGAACCTTGCCGCCCATCCCGACCAGGCGAAACGTGTCGCGGCTTTCCGCGCGGAAGTGGCGCAACGCTGGGACTTGGCGGAGGTGAAGCGCGCCGTTATCGCCAGCCAGCGCCGCCGCCGCCTCGTCGCGGCCGCCAATGCCACGGGCGCGCTGCACGCCTGGGACTGGCAGCCGCCGCGCGATGCCTCCCGCGAATATATCCGCAGCCATCTGGACCTTGAGCTTCTGGAGGCTGCCGCCCGTTTCCCGCGCGTGCGCGGGCAATAATGACCATCGTCCAGAGAGAACCCAAAAGGGGAAAGACAATGTCCGTTCGCAGGCCCGTACCCATCGCCGCCAGCCTATCCGCGCTGGCGCTTCTCCTTCTCGCCGCGCCCGCCCATGCGGACGATGCCGCCGCCGTGTCGGAAGCGGATAATGGCGATATCGTCGTGACCGCCACCAAACGGTCGGCCAATCTTCAGGACGTGCCGTTGTCGATCACCGCGATCGGCGGCGACACTGTTGCGCAGAAGCAGATACGCGACGGCATCGGCATTGCGCGCCAGACTCCCAATCTAGCTGCCGAGTCCGCGATGGGCGCGGCCATGCCCCGCTATCGCCTGCGCGGCATCGGCACCAACGATTTCACGCCCACTGCCACCTCCGCCGTGGGCATTTATCAGGACGAGGTGTTCATCAGCGCCGGTTCCGCGCAGTCGGAGCCGCTTTACGATCTGGAGCGGGTCGAGGTGCTGCGCGGGCCGCAGGGTTCGCTCTGGGGCAAGAACACGACGGCGGGCGCGATCCATTTCGTCACGACCAAGCCTGGCGACACGCTCTCCGGTCAGGGCCGCATCGTCTATGGCAGCGACGACACGCGCGAGCTGGAGGCGGGCATCGGCGCGCCGCTGACCGACAAGCTGAGCGTCCGCTTGGCGGGCGTCTACAAGCATCGCGACGGGCAATATTATAATGACTTCACGCGGTCCAAGACGCGCGGCTACGACATTTGGGACCTGCGCGGCCAGCTCCGCTACGAGTTCACGCCTGTCGCCTCCCTGCTGGTGAAAGTGCATGGCGGCGAGAGCCGTCAGGGCCAGCCGCTGCAGCATGTCGGCCTGCTCGCGGGCGGCGCGGACTCGGATGGCTATGTCGAGCGCAATGACGAGAAGGCGCTGAGCAATAACGGGTCCGACTATACCCGCGCACGCCGTTTCGGCGTGGATGCCCGGCTCGACATCGATCTGGGCAGGGCGCGGCTGATCGACATAGCGGCCTATGAGAAGTCGAGTTCGCTGATCTTCTCCGACGACGATGCCAATCCGATTTCCAGCTATCATGAGCGCTATGGCGGCAGTTCGGAGACGTTCACCAACGAACTTCGCCTGGAATCCCCGGACAAGGGGCGTTTCGGCTGGATCGTCGGCGCCTATTATCTGCACGACAAGACGAACAGCTTCGGCCAACTGGGCCTTTATAGCCCGATCAATTTCGGTGTGGACGGCGCGGCCTATGACTTCGACACCAGGACGGACAATCTGGCCGGTTTCGCCAGCGTCAGCTTCGAGGTGACGCCGCGCTTCAAGCTGACGGCGGGCGGACGCTATACCTGGGAGAAGAAGAGCATAGCGGGGACCGCCTATGATTATGCGACCCAGTCGGGCGACGTGTTCGACACGCGCGCGCCCAGGAATGTCTATATCGACACCTATCGCGGCATCTATGACGGCACGCTTTCGGCCGTTCCTCTCAGCAAGTCCTGGGAGCGGTTTACCTGGGACGTTTCGGCCGATTACAAGGCGACGGACGGCATCCTGATCTTCGGCCGGGTGGCGCGCGGTTTCCGTTCCGGGTCGTACAACACCTATATTGCCAGCCCCGGCGATTTCAGCGTCTACGATCCGGAGACGCTCACCGATTATGAACTGGGCATCAAGACGAGCTGGCTCGACCGCCGCCTGACGCTGAACGTCACCGCGTTCCACTATGACATCGACAATATGCAGGTGACGGTGCTCCAGTCGGTCGGCACGCGCACGATGAACGCCGCCGCCGCCCGCGTGAACGGGTTCGAGGTCGAGCTGGATGCAAGGCCGGTGGACGGGCTGCGTCTCGGCGCGGGCTATGGCTATCAGGACTCGAAGTACAAGAACTTCACGGCTTTCGTGCCCTATCCCATCAATCAGGACGCGCCGCTGGACCTCAGCGGGCAGTCGCTGGAGCGTGCGCCAAAGCATACGCTGAACCTGTCGGGCAGCTATGAGGTGGCGGTCGGGACCGGTACGCTGAGCTTCGGCACGGACTGGCGCTACACCAGCCGCTATCGCTTCCATGTCTGGTCGGATGCGACCAATATCGATCCGGCGCCCTTCCTGGCCGGCGCGGCGACCCGGGCGCTGGTGCGCGACACCTTCGCGCAGGACGATCTGTGGCTGGGCGATGCCCGCATCGCCTATCGCACGGCGGGCGGCGTGGAGGTCGCGGCATGGGTGAAGAACCTGACCAACCAATATTACCGCACGAACACGTTCGGCATGTTCTTCAACCGCTCCATGAGCACCTATCCGGGCGAGCGCCGCACCTTCGGCCTCTCCGCCGCCTATCGGTTCTGATCCGATGACGGGCACACCGCGCCGGAACCTCGCCTTCACCATAGCCGGGATCGGCGCGGCGACCGGCGCGGCGCATATCGGCAACAACTTCACCACCTATCTGGTCGGCGGGCTGATCGACCGCTTCGGCTTCACTCCGGTCCAGATGGGGGCGTGGAGCATGGCGGAGACGCTGGCCTATGCCGCCGCCATGTTCCTCATCGCGCCGCGCGCGCAGGCGATGAGCGCGCGCATGCTCGCCATCGTCGCGACGGTCGTCGTCGTCGCGGCGCAGGCATGGTCTGCCGGGCTGATGCTGTACGCGCCGCTGCTGGCGGGCCGTCTCGCGACGGGTTTCGGCTTCGGATTGATGAACAGCGCGGTCAATCTGGCGGCGGGCCGTACGGATCATCCGGCGAGGGCCATATCGGCAGGTATCGCCTTCCAGACGGTGCTGTTCGCCGCCGTGAATATCGGCCTGCCCGTCATCGGCGCGAGGCATGGTGTGGCGGGCATGTTCGTCGCGCTTGCCGGACTGTCGGCCTTGCTCGGCGTGGGCGCGCTCCTGCTGCCCGGCGGAGGAGCGGCGAGGGTGGCCGTCCTTTCCATCCGCGCCGCGGGAGAGCCTGTCGATGCCGAGGCGAAGCGCATCGGCGCCGATGGCCTGCGCGTCCTCGCGGCCATGGCGCTGTTCGCTTTCGGCAGCCTCGCCATATGGCCCTTCATGGAGCGGGCCGCGCATGCCATCGGGCTGCCCGCCACGCGGTTCGGGCAGTATCAGAGCTTGGCTACCCTGCTCAGCGCGCTCGGCAATCTCGGCCTTGTCGCCATCGTGGCGCGCCTGCCGCGCGCCTGGCCGATGGCGCTGGCGCTGGGCACGTGCGGCATTGCCTGCGCCCTGCTGACGACGGTGCCGTCGGCGGGTGCGTTTGCCGCCGCGCTGGTGCTTTACAATGTCAGCTGGTTCATCACCTATCCGTTGCTCCTGGGCCTCGCCTATTCGACGGACGGGACGGGCAGGCTGGCGGTGATGACGACGGGCACATGGTTGCTCTCGCAATCATTCGGATCGCTGGGCGCGGGCATCATCGCGCAGGCCTTCGGCGGTTACCAGCCCATAGGGCCGATGGGCCTAGCCGCCTGCATCGCCGCCATAGCGATCGCCTGGCCGCTGGCGCGCGGGCTGGATCGGCAAGGCAGGACGGCGCAGCCGGAACCTGAACCGGAATTGGGCGAGGGGGGTGCATATCCATCTCCCGCGCCTGTTTCCCACGGATAGCGGGTCTCTTCAGACGATCTCCGCCAGTTCGACAGCGCGTGCCTCCCGCGCGCTGATTTCCGCCGCGAGGCCGATGCGAACCGCCTCCAGCCCGTCGCGCGCGGTCACCTCGACCCGGCCGCCGTCGCGAATGGCGCGGGCAAAGCCCTCATGCTGATAATAGGTGGCGCCATGATGGGAACCGGCCCCCAATATGGCGGGATCGACCTCGATCCGGTGGCGCGCGACCTGCTTTTCGGCGCGCAGGCCGACGCGGGGCGAGAAGACGATCTCTCCTGGCGGGACCAGCACGTCCAGCCGCGCCTTGTCCCCCGTGGCGGATATCTCCTCCTGATGTTCCGCACCGTCCGCGAACATGCACAGATCCAGCATGGCGCGCGTGCCGTCCGCAAAGTCCACGACGGTGAAGCTGTTGTCGATGATGTCCGGCGTCTCGCCGTCATAGCGCTCGTCCAGATGGTTCACGTCCATCGCGCCGGAGCAATAGACACGCACCGCCTCGCTGCGCACGATCAGCCGCATCAGGTCGAAGAAATGGCAGCATTTCTCGACCATCGTGCCGCCCGTGTTGCGGGAGAAGCGGTTCCAGTCGCCGACCTTCGGCAGGAAGGGAAAGCGGTGCTCGCGCATGGAGAGCATGCGCAGGCGCCCGACCCGTCCCTCATGCACTTCCCGCACGAACTGGCGGACCGGGGGCATGAAGCGATATTCCATGCCGGTCCAGAAGGGTGCGTCATGGCGATCTGCGCGGTCGGCGACCCAGAGCGCATCCTCCAGGGTGGTCGCCAGCGGCTTCTCGCAAAGGATCGCCACGCCGCGTTCGAACAGCGGTTCCAGGACGGAGCGATGGGTATGGTTGGGGGAGGCGATGATGACCGCATCCACCTCTCCCTTCTCCGTCAGTTCCTCGACGGAGCGGAATTGCCGGGGTCGCTCATCGCCCAGATGCGCCTCGGCCCAGCCGAGCGAGGCGTCGATCGGGTCCGCTATGGCGGTGATGGCGATATTGGGGAGGAGACGGACATTGCGAATATGCTCGCACCCCATCATTCCGGTTCCGACGATGCCATAACGTATTGTCTGCATGATAATTCCAAAGCACAGGGACAGGATATGAACGCCTCTTCCGCGCAAAACCCGTCCCTCGGCAAGGGCGAATTGCCGCCTTGCGAGATTAGCTGGTTCGCCGCGACCTGCGATGAGGATCTCGAATATCTGGGCGTCACCGAACCGACGTTGCTGTCGAGCTGGCCGCATTGCCGCGACCTGGTGATGCAGGCGGAGAGCCTCGGCTATGGCAATTTCTCATGCCGTCGGGCTATGGGCGGGGTATCCACACGGCGGCCTTTGCGGCGGGTATCGCGACATGGACGCGGCGCATCCGCATGCTGATGGCGGTGCGCATCGGCGAGAACTGGCCGCCGCAACTGGCGCGGCAGATCGCGACGATCGACCAGATGGCCGGCGGGAGGCTGGCGATCAACATCATATCCAGCGACATGGCAGGGGAGAGGATCGAGATCGGTCCGCGATACCGCCGCACGGTGGAAGGCATGGCCATTCTCCGGGCGCTGCTGGACGGGAGGCCGGTGGACCATCGCGGGGAGTTCTGGACCATCCGGCTTGATCCGCCCCGCGTGCGTACGGTTCCGGCGCATGTCCGCAATTCTACTTTGGCGGCTTTTCGGGGGCGGCACGGGACGCGGCGGCGGCGGGCACCGATGTCTTCCTGATGTGGCCCGACACGCTGCATGCCCTGCGTGCAACCATCGCGGACTTGCGGACGCGTGCGGCGAAACGAGGGCGCGCATTGCGTTTCGGCTATCGCGTCCATGTGATCGTGCGGGAGACGGAAGCGGAGGCGCGGTCGGCGGCGGCCCGCCTGCTCTCCCGCCTCGACCCGGCTGTAGGCGCGGCGATCCGTAAGGCAGCGCTCGACACGGGATCGGCCGGCGTCCTGCGCCAGGCGGAATTGCGCGGGACGGCCGATGACGAAGGCTATGTCGAGGATAATCTGTGGACCGGCATCGGGCGGGCACGTTCCGGATACGGGGGCGTGGGCGATCCCGATCAGGTGCTGGCGAAGATCAACGCCTATCGCCCGGCGGGAATCGAGGTTTTCATCCTCTCCGGTTATCCACATGCCAAAGAAGCTGATCTGTTCGCGCGCCATGTTCTGCCGAGACTGGATCATCGGGCGCTCAATCATTCTCTACCATATGGATAGATTTTTTCTCTCGCCCTATCCGCTTCTCCTGTCTAGGGAGGTGACAACGGGAGACAGAGCCATGGTTTTCGAGGCGCAGCACGAGCAGTTCGAGCGGGACGGCTATGCGATATTCGAGGGGATTTTCGCGGGCGAAGCGCTGGACCTCCTCCGTTCGGCCTGCGACGCATTCGTGCTGCGCGAGGAGGCGCGCATGGATGCGGCGGGCACGGATACGATCGGCATCAGTCATCGCGGCAAGCGTTATTTCGCCAATGAGTGCCAGCGTGAGCAGCCGGAATTGCGCCGCATAGTGTTCAGCGAGGCCATGGCCGACATCTGCCGCGCGACACTGGGTGATTTCGCCTATTTCTTCTTCGACCAGTTCGTCGTCAAGGGGCCGGAGGGCGGTCTGCCCTTCAGCTGGCATCAGGATTCGGGCTATGTTGTCGGCAATGGCGGTCCGCCCGACCATGCGCCCTATCTGACCTGCTGGTGCCCGCTGGACGATGCCACGCTGCAAAACGGCACGGTGCGTCTCGTTCCCGGCAGCCACAGGAACGGGGTGATCGAACATCGCCGCGTTCCCATGACCAACGATCTGGCCGTCGATGTGGACGATGCGCGGGCGGTGGCGGTGGAGGTTCCCGCGGGCAGCGTGGTCGTCTTCTCCAGTTGCACCCTCCACGCCACGGGCGCGAATGAGAGCGACCGGCCCCGCCGCGTCTATCTCGCCCAATATACGCCGGAGGTGATGATCCAGCCGGGCACACGGCATTTGCGCCGCAATGCCATTCCGCTGGTGCAGGCCGGGCGGCAGGTCACCTTCGCATGACTCTCTCGCCGCGCCGCCAGTGGACATTGTTTGCGCTTGGCCTCACCGCCACCATTCTCAACCTGGTGGACCGGCAGATCATTGCGGTGCTGAAGCCGGTCATCGCCGCCGATCTGGGCTGGAGCGACAATGATTATGGGACGCTGGCCGCCTGGTTCCAGGGTTCGGCCGCTTTCGCCTTCCTCTTCACGGGCTGGATAGCGGATCGTGTCGGCATAAAATGGGCCAATCCGCTGGGCGTCGTGTCGTGGAGCATCGCCGCCATCGCCCATGCCTGGGCCTGGACCATGGGGCAGTTCATCTTCGTGCGCGCGGCGCTCGGCGCGACGGAGGCGATGGGGACGCCCACGGGCATCAAGACCATCGCGACCATCTTTCCCGTGCATTTGCGGTCGACGGCCTTTGGCCTGTCCAATGCGCTGGGGAGTGTCGGGGCGATATTGGCGCCGCTGGGCATCCCCTTCCTGGCGGCGCTTTATGGATGGAGGGCGGCGTTCGTCATCGCGGGGGCGTTCGGACTTGTATGGGCCGTGGCGTGGATGATCGCGGTACGGGGCCTGCATTTCGACGATGCTCCGGCCGGGACGGGATCGGCAGGATTGGACGCGGCGCCGGACTATGGCCCGATCCTGCGCGACCGCCGTACCTGGGCGATCGCTGTCGCCAAGATATTGTCCGATGCGACCTGGTGGCTGATGCTGTTCTGGATGCCGGATTTCTTCAATCGCCAGTTCGGCCTGTCCGGCACGGCATTGGGAATGCCGCTCGCCGTCGCCTATGCGGGCGCCGCGCTGGGATCGCTGATCGCGGGATCGCTCGCCACCCGTTTCCTCGCGGCCGGTTGTCCGCTGAATTTCGTGCGCAAGGGCGCGATGCTGGCGGCGGGCATGGCGGTCCTGCCGATCCCGCTGGCGTTGCAGACGGGCGAGCTCTGGACGGCGACACTCATATTGGCGCTGGCGCTGGCGGGGCATCAGGCTTTCTCGACCACGCTTTTCGCCGTGATCTCCGACGTGACCCCGGCTGCCAAGGTGGGCCGGGTGACCAGCTTCGGCGCCTTTTCCGGCAATCTGGGCGGCATGGCGATCACCAAGATCGCGGGTCTCGTGCTGACGGCGGGGCTGGGCTATCTGCCGCTTTTCCTGTTCGCCAGCCTGTCCTACCTGCTTGCGCTGGGCTGGATCCACCTGCTGCTGCCGGTGATCCGGAGCGCGGGAGGCGGCGCGCCGGGCGCCGCAGCCGGTGCGCATTGATGGGCGGGGCGTCGGAATATCTCTGGTACATCCCCAATGAAGCCGAGGCCGGCCACAGGGGCGACGTGGTGGAGGAGGGGCATAACAGCCTCGCGACACTGACTGCGCAGGCGCGCGCGCTGGAGGAGCATGGATGGATCGGCGCCCTGATCGGCACGGGCTGGGAACGGCCGGATACATTCACCCTCGCCACCGCGCTCACCGTACAGACGAGCCGGTTCGAGCCGCTGATCGCCGTCCGGCCCGGCTATTGGCGCCCCGCGCAACTGGCCGCGGCTGCTGCCACGCTTGACCATCTGAGCGGCGGACGGGTGCGTATCAACATCGTGTCGGGGCAGGATAATCTGGCGGCCTATGGCGATGTGGAGGGGGATCAGCCGCAGCGTTATGCCCGTACGCGCGAGTTCATGCGCCTGCTTCGCCGCCTGTGGACCGAGGAGCGGGTGACGCATGACGGCGCCTATTTCAGCCTGAGCGGGTCGACGGTGGTGCCGCGCATCAAGGCGTGCGGAGAGCGGCGCCATCCCAGGCTCTATTTCGGCGGCGCGTCCGCAGCGGCGGAGCATGTCGCGGCGACGGAGGCGGACGTGCAGCTTTTCTGGGGCGAGCCGCTGGACGGGCTGGCCGAGCGGATAGCGCAGCTGAAGCATCTGAGCCGGGCGCTCGACCGCGACCTGCCGCCGCTCCAGTTCGGGCTGCGCATCACGACCCTGATCCGGGACAGCGGCGCCGAGGCATGGCGGGAAGCGGAGGCACGGGTGGCGCGCATGGCCGCAAGCGCGGGCAAAGGATGGACCGGTCTTTCCTCGGCGCTGGCCGTGGGGCAGCGGCGCCTCCTCGATCTCCATGCGCGCGGCGACGTGCTGGACGACAATCTGTACACGGCGCCCGGCCGTTATGGCGGGGGAGGGGCCGGGACGACATGGCTGGTCGGTTCGGCGGAGGATGTGGCCCGGTCGCTGCGCCGGTATGAGGCGTTGGGGATCACCCATTTCGTGCTGTCCGACACGCCCTATCTGGCCGAGATCGAGCGGCAGGGACAGCAATTGCTGCCCTTGTTGCGGGGTTAGGGCGTCCAAAAACCCCCTTTCACTCCATTCTTCGCTGGTGCTGTCGCGGCCATGGTCTTTGTCCCGCCTATCCGGTAGGTTTTCCTATGCCTGTCCTGACCCCTCTCCTGAAACCCGTCACCCTCTTCGACATAGAGGGGGATGAAAGCTGCACCAAAAGGCGCCTGATCGACGCGGGGGAGCGCCTGATGGGGACGCACGGCATCGACCAGCCCTCCTTGCAGGATATCGCGGCGGAAGCGGGACAGGGCAACAAGTTCGCCGTGCAATATCATTTCGGCAGCCGGGAAGGGCTGATCGATGCCATTTTCGCTTTGCGCATGCGCATCATCCAGGCGCGCCGCCGGGAGCTGGTGGATATCGCCGGGACGCGGGGACTGGCCGACAATCTGGCCTGTCTGGTCGAGGCGGTGTTCATTCCGATGTCGGAGCAGATCGACAGGGCGGGGCGGCACAGCTACGCCCGGATGCTCCTGCAATATACCAGCCGCATCGGCTTCGACCCTACGCGCGAGGATGATCCGTTCAATGCGCGCCGCGCCTTCGTGGTGACCCTGATGGAACGGATGGCCGCCCTTGTCGGCATGGACTACAGGGATTTCGAACTGAGCTTCTATCAGCAGAATGTCGCCATGATCGTGGCGCTTGTCGCGCGCGACAATATGGCGTTTCGCGGCCAGCGTCCTCCTTCGTTGGAGCGCTTGGTGGACCAGACCGTCTCCATGACCGTGCCCGCCCTGGCGGAGGCGGCGCGTTATGTGCGCGAGAATATGCCGGTCGAGCCGGTCGCGGCCCAAAGCTAAAGTTCCAGAGCCTAAACGAAAACTGTCTCCCGAATCTCTACCGATATAGTAGATTAAGTGCTGACACTTAATAGGTCTATCAGGGGGTTGGGAATGAAGCGGAAATTGTCGGTGGAGCGGAGTGCCGCGCGTTGGACCATGGCGGGCTTCGCATCGGTGCTGCTCACGGTACAGGCGGGCAATCTGTGGGCGGCGGAGCAGCCCGTTCCCGACGCGGCGGCGGAAGCCGAGGAGGCCGGGAGCGGAGAGATACTGGTCACGGCTAGGCGCCGCGAGGAGCGATTGCAGGACGTGCCTGTCGCCGTGACCGCCGTGTCCGGCGACACCCTGAATATCCAGCATCTCGACCGCGTGGCGGATTTCGCGGCCAAGCTGCCCAATTTCTCCGCGGTACAGCAGAATACCCGCGTGTCCGGCCTCTATGTGCGCGGTCTCGGCGGCAATGCGAGCAATGACGGCGCGGAATCCGGCGTCGGCCTGATCGTCGACAATGTGTTCTTCACCCATGTCGGCTTTTCCTGGCTGGATTTCGTCGATCTCGACCATGTGGAATTGGTGCGCGGGCCGCAGGGGACGCTGCTGGGCAAGAATACCACCATCGGCGCGGTCATCGTCACCACCAAAAAGCCGAGCTTCAAGCGGGAACTGAACCTGGAGGCGGGCTATGCCAATTTCGGCCGCTACCAGATACGCGGTAATGTGACCGGGCCGCTGATCGACGATGTGCTGGCCTTCCGCCTGACCGGCTATCGCGACCAGTCCAATGGCTGGCTGCGCAACAAGGTCGATGGCCGCAAATATCTCGACGTTAACCGTTGGGCGGTGCGGGGCCAGTTGCTGCTGACCCTGCCGGACTTCACCAACCGCCTGATCGCGGAGCAGTATGAGACGCGGGAATATAATAATTTCTACCCGCCTTATGCTGACGTGACGACCTTTGCCAACGGCGCCACGCGCGGCGCGGCGTGGGAGAACAAGCTGCGCAGCATTTTCGGCTATACGCCAAATTACAACGCGCCGGACAATGCGGACTATAATACGCAGGACCGGATCACCAGCCGGGTGACGGGCGTGTCCAACCAGTTCGACTGGGAAATTGGCCGCCATACGCTGACATCCGTCACTGCCTGGCGCAAGCTGCGCTTCCGCCCAAGCAACGACAGCGACGGTTCGCCCTTCTCCATCCTGCGTGCCGGCTTCGACGTCGATGTCGACCAATATTCGCAGGAGCTTCGGCTGGCATCGCCCACCGACGGCGCCTTCGACTATCAGGTCGGCGCCTATTTCCTCCGAGAGGATCTGATCAGCAACAACCGGTCGATCTTCCAGTCGGATTCCACGCGCTACTTCCTCACGGGTTCGGTGCCTGATGCCTTCCTCCTGCCGCTGATCCTCGACGGCGTGGAATATCGGCAAGTGGGCAAGGCGCAGATCACCAGCGGCGCGCTGTTCGGGCAGGGCACCTGGCATGCGACGGATCGCCTCGCCCTGACGGCCGGCATCCGGTACACGCGCGAGAAGAAGAAGGCATCGAACCGGGGAGAGTCCTTCGGCGGGACACCTCTTGTCGGTCCGCTCGCAGCGCTTGCTCCCGCGCGCGATGCGGTGCTTGCGGCTTTCGGCGGCAATGTCGCCGCGACGGCGACGGAGCCTGGCGGCACCTTCTACCTGTCCGGGTCGGAGACGACGACGGGTTGGTCCTGGCTCGTCAACCCGTCCTACAAGGTTTCGGAGGACGTACTGCTCTACGCCTCGGTCAGCCATGGCGAGAAGTCGGGCGCGGCCAATCTATCCGCGACGCCCGGCAAGCCGCTGCTGATAGCGCCGGAAAAATCGACTGCTTATGAAGTCGGCGTGAAGACGAGCTTCGCGGACAAGCGCGGCACCTTCAACATCAACCTCTACTGGAACGACATCACCAATTTCCAGGCGCAGCAGGTTGACCCGAACCGCTTCGCGCTTGGTTCCTATCTCGGCAATGTCGGCAAGGTCCGCCTGCGCGGCGTTGAGGCGGAGGGTGTCTTTGCCATCGCGCCGGGCATCAACCTCTCGGCCACCGGCGCGTTCAACGACGCGATCTATCGTTCGTACCCGAACGGGCCGGTGCCGGTGGAATATAGCAATGTCGTCACCTCGCTCGACTGGTCGGGCAAGCGCGTGGTCGGCGCGGCCAAATGGAGCGGGCAGGTCAGTTTCGACGTTGACCAGCCGGTCAGCGACCGCCTGAACGCCACTTTCTACGCCAACCAGACCTACCGGTCGAAGACGAACCTGCTCAATCCCTTTTCCGTCTATGGCCGGCAGGAAGGCTATGGGCTGACCAATGCGGGCATCGGCCTGCGTGACGCCGACGACCGCTGGTCGGTGGTCGCCTGGGGCCGCAACCTGTTCGACAAACGCTATTATGTGGGCGTCGGCACGGCGACGGCCGTCAATCCTTTCATCGGCGTGCTGGGCGATCCGCGCACCTATGGCGTCACAGTGAAGGGGAAGTTCTGATATGCCCGCCGCGGACGGAAAGCTGCGCCTCGGCGCGTTCATCCAGGGCGTCGGCCACCATGTCGCCGCCTGGGCGCACCCCGCCGTCGATCCCGCCGCGCTGTTCGATCTGGACCATTATGTCCGGATCGCGCAGACGGCGGAGCGGGCGAAGTTCGACGCGATCTTCTTCGCGGACAATGTGGCCCTGCTGGGCGGCACCAACCCGCTGGTGGAGAAGGCCGCGCCCGTCTATCATTTCGAGCCGCTGACATTGCTCGGCGCGCTCATCCCGGCGACGCAGCATGTGGGCTTGGTGGCGACGGTCTCCACCAGCTATCTCGCGCCCTATCACACGGCCCGCAAATTCGCCTCGCTGGACAATCTCAGCAAGGGGCGGGCGGCCTGGAACCTCGTCACGTCCGGCACGGAGTTCGAGGCGCGCAATTTCGGCCTCGACAATCAGGTCGGGCATGAGGAACGCTATGCCCGCGCCGCCGAATATGTGGAGGTGGTGCGCGGGCTGTGGGACAGCTGGGAGGATGACGCCCTTCTGTTCGATCAGGCGGGGCAGCGCTTCTTCGACGCGGGCAAGCTGCATGCGCTCGACCATAAGGGCAGGTTCTTCAACGTGGCGGGACCGGCGCAATGGGCGCGCTCCGTGCAGGGGCATCCGGTGCTGGTGCAGGCGGGATCGTCGGCCGACGGGCAGGCACTGGCCGCCGCGACCGCCGATATCGTCTTCACCGCGCAGCAATTGCGGTCGCATGCCGTCGCCTTTGCACAGAGCGTAAAGGATCAGGCGGAGGCGCGGGGCCGGTCCCGCGACGATGTGCTCGTCATGCCCGGCATCACCGCCTATGTCGCGCCGACCGAGGCGGAAGCGCGGGAGAAGTTCGAGGCGCTGCAATCGCTGGTCGATCCGCGCACCGGCGCGGGGCTGCTTTCCGCCATATTGGGCTGGGACCTGAGCGGCGTCGATCTGGACGGTCCGCTGCCCGACGCCCCGCCGACCGAGGGCTGGCAGAGCCGCCAGCAATTGTTCGTCGATCTGGCGCGGGAGGAGAATCTCACCATTCGCGGCCTGATCGGACGGATCACTGCGGCGCGCGGTCATTGGGTGGTGATCGGCGATCCCGGACAGGTGGCGGACCGCATGGAGGACTGGTTCCGTGCAGGCGCCGCCGACGGATTCAACGTGCTGCCGCCGACCTTTCCCGGCGGTCTTGACGATTTCGCCGATCTGGTCGTGCCGGAATTGCAGCGGCGCGGGCTGTTCCGCACGGAATATGAGGGCGGCACGCTCCGCGAGAATCTCGGCCTGCCGCGCCCGGCTGGACGGAGGACGGCGGCATGAGCGGAAGCGCGAATGCTGCGGGACGGGAGGACAGGATCGCCGGATGGCGCCTGGCCGCGCTGGCGGCGGTCGCCTTTCCCATAGCGGGGGCGGGGTTGCCGCTCACCGTCTATCTGCCGCCCATCTATGTGCAGGAATTCGGCCTGCCGCTGGCGACCATCGGCGCGGTGTTCCTGTTCGGGCGGTTGTGGGACATGCTGTCCGATCCGCTGATCGGATCGCTGAGCGACAGGGCGCGACCCCGCTTCGGCCGACGGCGTAGCTTCATCGCGGTGGGCGGCCTGTTGTTCGGCGCGGCCGCAGCGCTGCTGTTCTTTCCGCCGGGCGGTGTCGTGACCCCATTGTCGCTGGGCGCCGTCCTCTTCTTCTTCTATCTCGGCTGGACGATGGTGCAGGTGCCGCTGCTGGCCTGGTCAGGCGAGCTTTCGGCCCATTATCACGAGCGAACCCGCATCGTGACCTATCAGCAGGTCGTGACCATATTGGCCATGCTGGTCGCGCTGGTCCTGCCGACCGTGATGGATCAGGTCCGCCCTGGCGACGGGCGGTTCAAGATGGCGATCATGGGCGGGTTCATCATGGTGACGCTGCTGCCCGCGCTCGCCCTCACGCTTTTCGCCGTGCCGGAACCCGCGCCGCCCGCGCGTCCACCCGCCGGGTTGCAGTTCGGCAAGGCGGTGGGCCTGATCCTGGGCGATCGCCTGTTGCTGCGCGTGCTGGGTTCGGACTTTGCGGTGACGCTGGCGCAATATGTTCGCAGCACCCTCTTCGTCTTCTTCGTCAGCTTCTATATGGGCCTGCCCCAATGGGCGAGCGGGCTTTTCCTGTTCCAGTTCGTGTTCGGCGTGTTTGCCGGACCGATCTGGCTGCGCATCGGTTATCGTCTCGGCAAGCATCGGGCGGCGGTGCTGGGCGAACTGTCGCAGGTGGCGATCAACCTGGGGCTGCTGCTGGTCACGCCGGGCAATCTCGCCGCCCTGATCGGGCTGACATTGGCGCAGGGGCTGGCGCAGAACAGCGGTAACCTGATGCTGCGATCCATCGTGGCGGATGTTGCCGACAAGCACAGGCTTGAGACGGGTGCGGACCGCGCGGGCCTGTTCTTCTCCGTCTTCAGCCTGTCGGGCAAGGCCGCCATCGCCGTGGCCGTGGGGGTCGCTCTGCCGCTCATCGCGTGGCTGGGCTTCGATCCAAAGGCAGGGGCCGCCTCGGCCGGGCTGGAGGGGCTGAAATGGGTCTTTGCCCTCGGTCCCGCGCTTGCCCATGCCCTGTCCGCCGCTCTCGTCTGGGGCTTTCCCCTGGATGAGGCGCGTCATGCCGAAATTCGGCGCGCGCTTGACGAAGAGGTCGACGCCGCCACCTTGTGTCCCGCGGAATGAAGGAGCGAAAAGATGTCAGGCTTCCCTACCCAATATCCCCCAGCTCAATATCCCAACGCCGCCGATCCCGCTTCGCCCCTGTCCATCCGTCCTCTTGGCGGACGCATCGGCGCGCGGGTCGACGATGTTCGCCTTTCCGCCGATCTGGACGATGTGGCGGTCGCGGCCATACGTGCTGCGTTGGTCAGGCATAAGGTATTGTTTTTCCAAGGACAGAGCCATTTGGACAATGCCAGCCACGAGGCAT
>JASGGS010000360.1:0-3141 GCA_047602685.1 Sphingobium sp. | reverse complement strand
GCCGTGCGCCCGCGCGGCGGCGACGGCCATGCTCAGGAAGGGCAGGAACGGCATCCGCTCGGGCGTCAGCCGGGCGCGCATCTCCTTGGCGAGATCGTTGGTGCCCATGATCCACAGCGACAGGCGGGTGTCGGCAGCGCGCGCGGCGATGGCGTCGAGCCGGGCCATGCTGGCGCAGGTCTCGATCATCGCCCAGAGCTGCGTGTGCGCGGGCGCGTTCGCCAGTTCCGCGTCATAGAGCGCGATATCCTGCGGCCCGTTCACCTTGGGCACCAATATCGCATCCGCGCCGGACGTCGCCAGCGCCGCCAGGTCCGCCGCGCCCCATTCCGTGTCGAGGCCATTGGCGCGGATCGCGACCTCCCGGTCGCCAAATCCGCCCTCCCGCACCGCCGCCACGGCGGCCGCCCGCGCCTCCACCTTCATTTCCGGCGCCACCGCATCCTCCAGGTCGAGGATCACCACGTCGGCGGGCAGGGTGCGCGCCTTGGCGATCGCCTTCGCATTGGAGGCGGGCAGGTAGAGCGCGCTGCGGCGGGGGCGATCGGTCGGCGTCATCGGCATGTCTCCTCTGTCGACCGGCCTTAACGCGGGGAGGTGGGGAGGGCCAGACCCCCTTCATGATCCCCCTTGACGATCCACGCGCTCTCGCCAATGTCGCGGCGATGAATACGCCAACGGTTTCCGGCGATGCGCCGATCACCCTCACCATCAGCCGCCGGGGCCAGAGCGTCGATATCGTCTACGAACCCGGCGCCGCCCTGCTGGGCATGGCGCTGGACGCGGGGATCAACCCGCCTTTCTCCTGCCTCGCCGGGGCCTGCGCCACCTGCATCGCGCGCGTGACGGAGGGAACGGCGGAGATGGAGAATAACAGCGTCCTGACGGAGGAGGAGGTGGCGCAGGGCTATATCCTCACCTGCCAGGCCGTGCCGACCTCCCCGCATGTCGCCTTCGTCTACGAGGATTGAGGGGCGACTTCATCCCAATCTCCACCCCACCGTCATCCTGAACCTGTTCCGGGATCTGGAGCGGGGTGAATTGAGCTTTCATCGCCATTGCGAGCGCATATCATCCGGGTCCATCCTGCCCCATGCACCTGCGGCGCGCGAGGATGGACGCGGATGAAGGACGGGCAATCCGCGCCTCCCGCCTCAATAACCCGCCTTCGCCACCATCTTCCCGCTCTCCTCCCACAGGCGCGCGGCGGCGGCATCGTCCTGCGCCTGATCGGACATGGGGCTGACCGCCCGCTTGTGGAAATAGAGGCCGGTCTGCTCGCCCGCCTCGGGCGCGGTCGCCAGCCAGACCAGCGTGTCCGCGCCTTCCTCCGGCGGGCGCAGGTCCTGCGATTCCATATAGGCCTTCATGCCCGGTTCGCAGTGATTCGCGAAATTGCTGCCGATGGTGCCGGGATGGATGGAATGGGCGACGATCCCGTCGGGCGCCAGCCGCTTCGCCAGTTCCCGCGCATGCAGCACATTATAGAGCTTCACGAGGCAATAGACCCGCCCGGACTGCCAGTCGCGCGTATATTGGATATCGTCCCAGTCGAGCGGCGGGGAGGCGAGGTGGCCCGCCGAACTGGTGTTGAGGATGCGCACCGTCCCCGCCGGGCTTTCCGCCGCCGCCTTGCGCAGCAGGGGCAGCAGCCGCTCGGTCAGCAGGAAATGGCCGAGATGATTGCCCGCGAAGGTCGCCTCATGCCCTTCCGGCGTGATGACCAGTTCGGCCCGCGTGCCGCCCGCATTATTGGCAAGGACGTGGATGCGGTCGGTCAGCCCTGCAATCTCCTCCGCCAGCCGCGCCACGTCGGACAGCAGGGCGAGGTCGCCCCGGACGACATCCAGCTTCGCGTCCGGCGCGGCGGCGGCGCGCAGTTCCTCCGCCGCTGCCGCGCTGCGCCCCGCATCGCGGCCATGGGCGATGACATGCCAGCCCTGTTCCAGCAGCGCCTTCGCCGCCGCCTTGCCGATGCCGGAGCTTGCGCCCGTGATGACGGCGACGCGCCGTCCGGTCTGGTCAGTCATATCCACTCCTCATGATGCATATGTCGGAACGATCCGGCGATGCTGGACCGCGGGGCGCGGGCCGGTGCCGCAATCTTCGGGCTAACGCCGCCGCACGCCGTCGAGGAACAGGGACACGCTGAAGGTGATCCGGTCCTCCACCTCTTTCGGGTCCAGCCTCGCGCCCAGCACGATGGTCCGCGTCGGGCCGCCCACCACCATGCCCAGGAACACCGTCGCCGCCATGAAGGGGCGGGGAACGTCGATCGTGCCCCTGTCATGATGGCGTTGCAGCAATTCCGCCAGGAACTCGATCACCGGGCGGCTGCCCTGATCGTAGGCGGACGTGAAGATTTCGGGAAAGCGATAGGATTCGGCGCTCAATATGCGCTGCATCTTGAGGCCCTCCGGCGTCAGCACATGGGCCACGCGCATGCGGCCTATGGCGAGCAGCGTGGCTTCCAGATCGTCCGGGTCCAGGGCGCGCATGGATTCCACGGGCATCACCCACCGCTCTATCGCCTGCTGGACGGCCGCCTTGAACAGCGCGGCCTTGTCCTCGTAGCGGGCGTAGATGGTGCGCTTGGTCATGCCCAGCGCGGTCGCGATCGCCTCTATGGTGGTCTGCTCATAGCCCTTGTCCAGGAACATATCGAGCGCGGTCTCCAGCATCTCCGCATGGCGCGCCTCGGCTTCCTCCCGCGTGGGGCGGCCCAGGCGGGAACGGGGGGCGGGCGCTAGTTGGTCGTCGCGCAGAATTGTCTTGCCTTTCTCATCGAATCATCGATAACGAAACGTATTGGTATCATTATTATATGCGAGCCAGGCGCAAGCGAAAAAGGAGAAAATATCATGGGCGAGGCTGTCGAGCGTCTTACGGGCCTCATCGACTCGGACGACCGCTACAATATCCCCTATGCGGATGTGCGCGACGCGCAGGTCGAGGCGATGAACGAGCGCTTCCAGGAGCGCAGGGACAAGATCAGGCTGGTCGGCCATCGCGCGGAGGAAGCGGGCATCGCCGAGGTCAGAAGCCCGGAGGATATGGTCAGGCTGCTGCTGCCGCACACCGCCTATAAGAGCTATCCGGAGAACTGGCTGCGCGAGGAGCGCTGGGATCGCCTGTCCAAAT
>JASGGS010000359.1:0-3148 GCA_047602685.1 Sphingobium sp. | reverse complement strand
GATGCGGATGATGATGCGGCGCTCGATGGTGACGGTGCCGGTCGCGCCCGGCGGCAGGGCGCCCACCGTCTCGTCATCGGCGGATCGCCCGGCGCCGCGGCGCTCGGCCGGCGCGCCGTTGAGCGCGGGCGCGAGTTCGATGCCCCGGTCCACGGACAGCGGATCGCCCGGCCGTGCCCATTGCGGCACATCCCCGGCTGCGATGCCGATCAGAAAAGCGAAAACGGCTGGCACGCCCTATTCCTGTCAGAAGCCCCGTCCCCGCCCCTAGGCTTTTGCGGTTGAACATGGGATTAATCTGGCAAATTCCGGAACGGGCCGCCATATCGACATGCCATGATCGCCGACAGCATCCTCCAGCTATTCCGGGACGCCCTTCCCCAGGGGCGCGTGACCGACGATCCGGAGCTGATCGCGCCGTGGACGGCCGACTGGCGCGGCAAATATCATGGCGCCGCCGCCGCGATCCTGTCCCCCCGCACGGTGGAGGAGGTGGCGGCCATCGTGCGGATCGCGGCGGAGCACGGGGTCCCGCTGGTGCCGCAGGGCGGCAACACCTCCATGGTCGGCGGCGCGACGCCCCCGGCGGACGGGCGCGCGCTGATCCTCTCCCTGCGGGCGATGGACGCCATCCGCTCCCTCGACACGGACGCCAATCTGGCGGTGTGCGAGGCGGGCGTCATCCTCCAGAACCTGCACGGCGCGGCGGCGGAGGCGGGGCGCCGCTTCCCCCTCAGCCTCGGCGCGCGGGGCGCGGCGACGGTCGGCGGCCTCATCTCCACCAATGCGGGCGGGACGCAGGTGCTGCGCCACGGCACGATGCGCGCGCAGGTGGAAGGGCTGGAGGCGGTGCTGCCGGACGGCGGCATCCTCCATGGCCTGTCCGCGCTCAAGAAGGACAATCGCGGATATGACCTCAAGCACATCTTGATCGGCGCGGAAGGCACGATCGGCATCGTCACCGCCGCCAGCCTGCGCCTGGTCCCCGCCGTCGCCGCGCGGTCCGTGGCATGGGCGGGCGTCGGATCGACCGGACAGGCGCTTGGCCTGCTGCGCCACATGGAGGATGCGCTGGGCGAGGCGGTTGAAGGCTTCGAGGTGATGTCCGACGCGATATTGAACGTCGTCCTGTCGGAGGTGCCGGGATCGCGGCGCCCCATCGCGGGCGCGGCGCCATGGCATGCGCTGATCGAGGCGGTGACCGCCGATCCCGACGAGGACCGGTGGCTTCGCGACCGGATGGAGGCGGCGCTGGCCGATGCGCTGGAACAGGGCCTGCTGATCGACGCCGCCATCGCCAGCAGCGAGGCGCAGGCCGACGCGCTGTGGAAGCTGCGCGAATCGGTCTCCTCCTCGGAGAAGGCGAAGGGACCGGCGATGCAATATGACATCTCCGTCCCCGTGCCCGGCATGCCCGCCTTCATGATCGACGCCAAGGCCGCGTGCGAGGCGCATTTCCCCGGCGCCACGGCCGAAAGCTATGGCCATCTGGGCGACGGCAACATCCATTTCCATGTCCGCCCGCCCCGCGAGCCGTCGGACCGGGGCGCGGCATGGGTGGCGGAGGAGGGCGAGCGGGTCAGCCGCTTCGTCAACGACCTGGTGGTCGCGGCGGGCGGCTCCATCTCCGCCGAGCATGGCATCGGCCAGATGAAGGTGGCGGAACTGGCCCGCCTCGCCTCCCCCGCGCGCCTCCATGCGATGCAGGCGATCAAGGCGGCCTTCGATCCGCGCGGGATCATGAATCCGGGCAAGCTGGTGCCGGGAGCCGAGTGAGTTCCGGCGCGGCGGCGCCTGAGACCGAAGAAAATGGTCGCGCGGCGGCGCAGGGGACGCGGGGGGAACAGGGGAGATGGCCGCGCCGCCTCCGGAGGGTTCGGGCGAAGCCGCGTTCCGCGCGGAATTCCGGCCATCCGCCTCCGCCGGAAGCGCGCGGGCCGTCTGTCCTGCCCCAAGGCCGCGCAGGCGCGACGCGCTTGCCACCGGCATTGCGACCCCCTATTGCCGGGCGCCTGAAATTCCATCGCGGCGGGGGACGCCGAAATTCCTTAAGGAGCCTGAAGCCATGGCGAGCGCGCCGCAGTCGAACACCCTTCCGATCCTCTATGCGGATCTGGTGCCGCTCAACAGCCAGCAGCATGCCGGTTTCCGGCTGCGCGCGAACGAGGCCGCGCCCTTCCTGGCGCAGCATCATGCGGTGCCGCTGACCATCGACGAGTTCGTGCAGGCGCAGCGTTTCCTGCCCATCGTCTTCTCCTCCGGCGAGGAGCCGGTGCCGCTGGCGCTGATGGGCCTCAACGAAGGCGTCAACACCATCGTCGACGACGAGGGCAAGCTGCGCGGCCCGACCTATGTTCCGGCCTATATCCGCCGCTATCCCTGGATGCTGGCCCGCCTGCGCCCCGACAGCGACGAGCTGTCGCTCTGCTTCGATCCCGAGGCGGGCACGGTCGGCGAGCATGAGGAAGGCGACGCGCTGTTCGACGGCACGGAGCCGACGGAGCTGACCAGGAATATATTGAGCTTCTGCGAATCGTTCGAGCAGGCGGCCGCGCGCACCGCCGAGTTCGTGAAGGAGCTGAAATCCTATGACCTGCTGATGGAGGGCGAGGTCGCCATCCAGCCCGACGGCGCGGACAAGCCCTATGTCTATCGCGGCTTCCAGATGATCAACGAGCAGAAGCTGCGCGACCTGCGCGGCGACGTGCTGCGCAAGATCAACCAGAACGGCATGCTGCCGCTGATCCATGCGCATCTCTTCTCGCTCCAGCTGATCCGCGAGATTTTCCAGGCCCAGGCGGACCAGGGCAAGGTGCCGGTGGCGCTGCCGGTCCTCTGATCCGGCGGAAAACCGCCATTCCGGTCCTTTCGGAGCCGGGCAGATAATGCGTGTCCCTTTTTCGATGGGGCGCGCATTTTTTGTTAGGGCTGTATCTTGAATAACACAGTCGCCTGCCCTAAATAGGGTTCATGCGCGGACTTGCCCCCCCTTTCGAGTCCCGCATGAGCGTCCCTGCGGGGACGTCTCCTCCCTGAACCTTGGCCACCCCATGCTTGCATGGGGTGGTTTTTTATGGGCCGCAGGGCGTGGCGGCGGCGGGGACAGGCGCCGGACAGCCCTCTGCGCCTTCAGCTATTCCGCGGCCAG
>JASGGS010000358.1:0-3173 GCA_047602685.1 Sphingobium sp. | reverse complement strand
GGCCGCCTATGGAGAGAGGATGCGATATGGCCGGCCTGCCTTCCACCGTGCCCCTGTCCGCGACGGACCTTTGCCCCCGCATCGGCTCGCAGGTCGCGATCGGGATTTCCGACCTGCTGGACGGCCGCCATGCCGGCGCCCTGCGCGACCTGCTGGTCAGGCGCGGCGTCCTGGTCGTTCGCGGCATCGGCCTCGACGATGACCAGCTTCGCGCTTTCGCCCGGACCATGGGCGACCTGCGCCTCGGCACGGTGAAGAAGGAAGGCGAGGAAGGCCTGATGCGGGTCACCATGGATGAGAAGGAGAATCCGGACTATGCCCGCTTCTTCTTCGGCAGCCAGCTCTGGCATATGGACGGCACCTATGAGGAGGTGCCCCCCTTCGCGACCATGCTGACGCCGCGCGTCCTTTCCGCGAGCGGCGGCGACACCCTCTTCGCCAATAATTATGCGGCCTGGGAGGATTTGCCGGACGAGGAGAAGGCGCGGCTGGACGGGCTGGAGGTCGTCCACACCATGCAGGCCGCCCTCTTCCCCGCCAAGCGCGACTGCACGCCGGAGGAATTCGCGCTCTGGTCCGGCTATCCCGCGCGCCGCCATCCGCTGGTCTGGCATCATCGCTCGGGCAGGCGCTCGCTCGTGCTCAGCACCTCCGCCTCCCACGTGGTTGGCATGGACCCGACGGAGAGCCACGACCTGCTCCAGCGGCTCATGGCCCATGCGACGCAGCCCCGATATGTCTATCGCCACCAATGGCGCATGGGCGACCTGCTCATGTGGGACAATACCGGCACGATGCATCGCGTCCTGCCCTTCGATGCGGCGAACGGCCGACGCCTTCACCGCTGCACGCTGAACGGCGAGGAGCCGACCGGCCGGCCCGCCGCCTGACCGATCATCACTGTTTTTCAGGGGATTGACCTATGCAAGTTGGTGTTCATCTCGGCTATCAGAATCTTCATGGCATGCCGGATGCCGAGTTCTTCCGGCGCGAGACGCAGATCGCGATCGAGGCGGAGGCGATGGGTTTCGACTTCGCGGCCGCCGTGGAGCATCATTTCACCGACTATGCCGCCTGCCCCGATCCCTTGCAGTTGCTCACCTATGTCGCGGCGAAGACGAAGACGATAAAGCTCATGCCCGCCGCCGTGATCCTTCCCTGGAACGACCCGCTGCGGGTGGTGGAGAAGGCGGCCATGCTCGACCATCTGAGCGAAGGGCGGGTGATACTCGGCATGGGGCGCGGCGCGGCGCGGCGTGAATTCAAGGGTTTCCGGTCCGATCTTGCCGATTCGCGGGAGATGTTCGACGAGGCGGCCCTCATCGTCATGGCGGGACTGGAGACGGGCCATGTCGAGGCGGACGGCAAATGGTACAGGCAGCCGCGCGTGGAGGTGCGCCCCCGTCCGCAGGATTTCACCCGCGACCGCTGCGTCATGGTCAGCATGTCTCCCTCCTCCGCCGAGGTGGCCGCGCGCTACGGGCTGAAGGCGCTGCGCTTCTCCCAGGGCGACTGGACATATGCCCTGCCGGAAATCGAGACATATCGCTCCACCTTCCAGCAATTGCATGGAAAGGCGGCACCGCCCTTCATCATCTCCGACTTCATCGTCTGCTTCGATAATGAAGAGAAGGTGATTGATTACACGGACAAATATTTCGCGGCGCAGTTCTATCAGGTGTCGATGCACTATGAATTCGGCAGCGACCATTTCCGCAACCTGCCCTCCTATTCCACCTATGTGACGCTGGGCGAGTTGCAGCAGGCGGCAGGCGGGCCGGAAAAGGCGTACAGGGATTATATCAGCGGCAACCTGATCGGCACGCCGGAGCAGCTCTGGGAAAAGCATCTGGCCCGCAGGGCGATGGTCGGCGATTATGAGATCATCGCCAATTTCAGCTTCGGCGGCATGCCCTATGAACAGGTCTATGAGCAGATGAAGCTGTTCGCGGACAAGGTGATGCCCAAGCTCAAGGGCTGAATCCGGCCCTGCCCGCGCACGCGAAAACCTGTCCGCACGCACGAAAACGGGCGCCCGCAGGCGCCCGTTTCTGTTCCCGGTCTGGTAGCGGAGGAGGGACTTGAACCCCCGACACGCGGATTATGATTCCGCTGCTCTAACCAGCTGAGCTACTCCGCCCCACCTGAAAACACCGATGACCCGCCGCGTGGCCGCCGTGGGTCGGGGCGCTATACGCACCATCACAGGCATGGTCAATGCCTTCCAGAAACGTTGCGCTTATCACTATGCCATGGCAAGGCGCCACGCAGGAAAGGGCCGGTGCCCATGCCGGTCGCAGCGCGGTGAGAGGCGATAAATATGAGTCATTTCGACGTCCTGATTGTGGGTGGGGGTCATGCTGGCGCGCAGGCTGCGATCATGCTTCGTCAGTTGAAGTTCGAGGGCACGGTCGGGCTGATCGGCGACGAGCCGGAGCCGCCTTATGAGCGGCCGCCGCTGTCCAAGGACTATATGGGCGGCGACAAGGAATTCGAGCGCATCCTGATCCGCCCGGCCGCTTTCTGGGGCGATCGCGACGTGACGATGCTGCTGGGGCGGCGCGTGGCCGAGGTCGATCCGGCCGCGCATGAGGTCACCGTCACGGACGGCGCCAGATACAGCTATGGCAAGCTGATCTGGGCGGCGGGCGGCACGCCGCGCATCCTCTCCTGCGGCGGCTCGACGGCCTCCCATGTCCATGCCATTCGCCGCCGCAGCGACGTCGACGGCATCATGGCGCGCCTGCCCGAGATCAAGGATGTGGTCATCATCGGCGGCGGCTATATCGGGCTGGAGGCGGCGGCCGTCCTCTCCAAGCTGGGCAAGAAGGTGGTTCTGCTCGAAGCGCTGGACCGCGTGCTGGCGCGCGTCGCCGGGCCGGAGCTGTCGGCCTTCTACGAGGCGGAGCATCGCGCCCATGGCGTCGACCTGCGCACCGGCGCCCGGATGGACTGCATCGAGGAGACGGACGGGGTGGCGACGGGCGTGCGCCTGGCGGACGGCTCCGTCCTGCCCGCCGATCTCGTCATCGTCGGCATCGGCATCGTCCCCGAGGTCGGCCCGCTGATCGCGGCGGGCGCGGCGGGCGGCAATGGCGTGGACGTGGACGGCTATTGCCGCACCAGCCTGCCGGACATCTATGCGGTGGGGGACTGCGCGGCGCATGCGAACA
>JASGGS010000357.1:0-3180 GCA_047602685.1 Sphingobium sp. | reverse complement strand
GGGATGTGAAAAACATGCCTTTCTCCATCCGCTCTCCATCAATTCTCCATCCAAATCCTTAGGTCTCCCTGGCTCGTGCGCTTGTCCGCCACCTGGAGATCGATGTGAGAAAACCTGTCCCGAGCGCCGTGATCGGCTCTGTCCTTCCCCTGCTGCTCGGCGCCTGCGGCGGCAGCAAGCAGGAGCAGGCCCCTCCGGTTCCGCTGGTCGAGACGATCACGATCCGGCACGAGGAGGTCCCGAATGTGCTGGAGCTTCCCGGGCGGATCGAGCCGGTTCGCACGGCAGAGGTCCGCGCGCGGACCGACGGCATCGTCCAGCGCCGCCTCTTCGAGGAAGGTTCGATCGTGCCGGCGGGGGCGCCCTTGTTCCAGATCGATGCGCGTGACTATCGCGCGCAGGTGCAGCAGGCCGAAGGAACGCTCCAGCGCGCCCAGGCCCTGCGCGACAATGCGCAGGCGGTCGTACGGCGATATGATCCGCTCGTCGCCGATCGGGCTGTCAGTGGCCAGGAATATGATTCCGCCCGCTCCGACCTTGCGCAGGCGCAGGGTCAGGTAACGGAAGGCAAGGCCGCGCTGGATCGCAGCCGGCTGCAACTGGGCTTCACCACGGTGCGAGCGCCGATCGCCGGGCGAGCCGGCCGTGCGGAAGTCACCGAAGGCGCGCTGGTCAGCGGCGGGCAGGCGACGCTCATGACCCGTATCGATCAGATCACGCCGGTCTATGCCGTCTTCTCGCAGTCCAATGCCGCGATCCTCGACATCGTCCAGAAGGCGAGGTCGGGCAATCTCAAGCTGCCTTCGCCGCGCAGCGTGTCGATACGTCTGTTCCTCGAGAATGGCAGCGCATACCCCATCGAGGGCCATCTCGACTTCACCGGCACAAATGTCGATCCAGCGACTGGCAGCCAGACCATCCGCGCCACCATCGACAATCCCCAGCAGCTGCTGGCGCCCGGCCAGTTCGTCCGGGGCCGGATCGAGGCGGGTACCATCCCCAACGGCATCACCGTGCCGGCCCGCACGATCCAGCTCAAGGGCGAACAGGCCAGCGTCGCCGTCCTCGGCAGGGACGGCACCGTCGTCACCCGTCCGGTGACGCTGGGCACGCTGATGGGAAATCGCTGGATCGTCCAGTCCGGGCTCAAGGCCGGTGAACGCGTGATCGTCGAGGGTTGGCAGAAAGTGCGGCCCGGACAAAAGGCTCGCGATAAAGCCGATCAGAAAAAGCCCGCCGGGCCGACGGGAGGGCGCTGAGCGATGGATCGCTTCTTCGTCTATAAGCCGGTCTTCGGCTGGGTCATTGCCGCATTTATCGCGCTGGGCGGCCTTCTCGGCCTCATGAGCCTGCCGGTCGAACAATATCCCTCGGTGGCGCCGCCGGCGCTGAACCTCACCTATACCTATACGGGAGCCGATGCGCAGACGCTCGACAAGAATGTGACCTCGGTGCTGGAGCGTGAGCTGAACGGCCTTGAAGGCTTTCTCTACATGTCCTCGTCCAGCCGCACGAACGGTACCGGACAGATCACCCTGACCTTCCAGGCCGGAACCGACCTCAAGTCCGTGCGCACCCTTGTGCAGGATCGCATCAACCGCGCCGAGACCCGCTTGCCGGAAGCGGTGCGGCAATTGGGCATCCAGATCAACGATAGCTCGTCAGGCTTTGCGATCCTGCTCGCCATGTCCTCGCCCGACGGCTCACTCAGCCCACTGGAAGTCGGCGACTATGCCAGCAACACTGTCGTCAACGAGTTGAGGCGGGTGCCCGGGGTTGGCGACGTAACCCTGTTCGGTTCGCAATATGCGATGCGCATCTGGCTCGATCCCGCGAAACTCGCCGGCTATGGCCTGTCACCCGGCGAAGTCCTGGGTGCCGTTCAGGAGCAGAACGCGCAGATTGCAGGCGGCGGCCTGGCCGAACAGCCGATCACGCGCGAGGCGGAATTCACCGCCAAGATCGTCACGCAGAATCGCTTTTCCAAGCCCGAGCAGTTCGAGCAGATCATCGTCAAGTCCGACCAAAGCGGATCCACCGTCCGCCTGGGCGATGTCGCGCGCGTCGAACTCGGCGCCGATAGCTACACGTTCAAGGCGCGTCTCAATGGCAAGCCGATCGCGGGCATCGGCATTGCGCTGGCTTCAGGGGCGAACGCGGTCAGCACGGTCGAGGGCGTGCGCACTCGCATGGCGGAATTGCAGAAGAATTTCCCGCCGGGCCTGCGCTGGGATGTGGCACAGGACACCACGCCATTCATCAACGCCTCCATCCACAGTGTCATCAGCACGCTGGTCGAGGCAATGGTGCTTGTCTTTCTCGTCATGTTCCTGTTCCTGCAAAACTGGCGCGCCACCCTGATCCCGGCCGTAGTTGTGCCCGTCGCATTGCTTGGCGCCTGCCTCGGCCTGTATCTCTTCGGTTTCTCCATCAACACGCTGTCGCTTTTCGCGATGGTGGTGGCGATCGGCATTCTCGTCGATGACGCCATTGTCGTGGTCGAGAATGTCGAGCGCATCATGACGGAGGAGGGGCTGCCGCCGCGGCTCGCCACCATTAAGGCGATGGGACAGATACGCGGCGCAATCATCGGCATCACTCTGGTGCTTATCGCGGTGTTCGTGCCGATGGCATTCTTTCCAGGGTCCACCGGCGGCATCTATCGGCAATTCTCGGTCACGCTCGCCATCTCGATTTTTTTCTCAGCGGTTTTGGCGCTCACGTTGACTCCAGCGCTGTGCGCTACGCTGCTCAAGCACGTCCATCGTGACCCGCAAGATGAAGCAAGAGGGCCGAAATCTGGCATTCGCGGATGGCCTGCTCGCTTCTTCGCGTGGTTTAATGATAAGTTCGGTCGCGCAACGGATAGCTATTCAGTGAGCGTTAGCCGCATGATGAGTGCACCGCTGCGCTGGCTGGCGGTGTTCGCCGTGGTGAGCGTAGTGACGGTGCTGCTGTTCACCCGTCTGCCGGGCGGCTTCCTGCCGAGCGAAGACCAGGGCTATTTCATGGTCAATTATGACGCCCCGGTCAGTGCCACCATGGATCGCACCGAAGCCGTTGCCGACCAGATGGAGGGCTTTCTGCGCAAGCAGCCCCAGGTCCGCAACGTCATGACGCTGGTCGGTTTCAACTTCTATGGTCGCAGCCAGAGCGCGGCGCTCACCTTTGTCGATCTGA
>JASGGS010000356.1:0-3183 GCA_047602685.1 Sphingobium sp. | reverse complement strand
ATCGCCAACGGGATCGTGCTGCTGCTGACACCGGCCCCGAGCCAGGGACCGCTCGCGGCGCTGACGGGCTCGACGCGGGTCTGGAACGCCGTCCCGTTCGTGCTGGGGGGCGGCGGGGTACTGGCGACGCGCCTGCTGGGCGATTCCATCTTCACCAATCTGATGATGGTCGGCTTTGCCGCGCAAAAGGGGCTGCTGCCCGTCGCGTTGGCGTCGATCGAGGAAGCGGTGCGGCTGAACGGCGTGGCGGTGAAGGCGAATCTGGACGCGATCGCGCTCGGCCGCCTTGCCGCGCATGACGCGGACGGGGTGATGGCGCTGGCCGGGACGGAGGGGCTGGATGTGGAGCAGCCCCGGACGCTGGCCGCGATGCTGGACAGCCGGACGGCGCATCTCGCCGCCTATCAGGATGCGGCCTATGCCGAGGGCTACCGCGCCTTTGTCGCGGATGTCGCGGCCCGGCTCTCGGCGCGCGGCATCGGCGCAGCGGACGCGGAGCCTTTCCTGATCGAGGTCGCGCGGCAGCTTGCTCGGCTCATGGCCTATAAGGATGAATATGAGGTCGCGCGCCTCCATGCCGATCCGGCCTTCCTGCAATCCCTGCGCGAGAGCTTCGACAGCGATATGCGCCTGTCCTTCAACCTCGCGCCGCCGCTGCTGCCGCTGGGGCGCGACGCTCGCACCGGGCGGCCGCGCAAGATCGAGTTGGGGGCGTGGATGCTGCCCGTCTTTCGCCTGCTCAGGGGGCTGAAGGGCCTGCGCGGCACATGGCTCGACCCCTTTGGCTATACCGGGGAGCGGCGCATGGAACGCGCGCTGATCGGCGAATATCGCGATCTCATCCTGTCCGTGACGGAAAAAGTCGAGACGGCCGACCTGTCCCTCGCGCAGGAACTGGCGGCCGCCCCGGCACTGGTTGCGGGCTATGGCGCCGTCAAGGAGGAAGGCGTCGTCCGCTATCGTGCCCGCATCGCGGAAGGCCTGGCGCGCCTGGAGGAGGCGCGCGGGACCGGCGCGGCGGGACCGGCGCGGGATGCCGCGCTGGCCTGAAAAACCCCGAGCCAGCGAGGATGCCGATGCCCCATTACAAGATGATCTCCCTCACCGCCCCGGTGGAAGGGCGCGACGAGGAATTCAACCACTGGTACGATACTGTCCACATGCCGGAGATACTGGCCTTTCCGGGCGTGCGTTCGGCGCGGCGCTATCGTTCCCGCACGCAGATCATGGGACAGCAGGGCTGGCCCTATCTATGCGTCTATTCCATCGATACGGACGATATTGACGGTTTGCTCGGCCAGTTTGCCGAGGCGGGCGCGAGCGGCCGCATGTCGCGCAGCGATGCCTCCGACCGATCCGTCGGCTATTCCGTGATATTCGAGGCGATGGGCGAGGAGGTCGTCGCCGCGGATTGATGAGAGGAAGGAGAAGGATATGCCGAAGTTCAAGATGGTCGCCCTGACCAATCCCGTCCAGGGGCGCGAGGATGATTTCAACGACTGGTATCAGAATGTGCATCTGCCGGAGGTGCTGTCCTACAAGGGCATGGTCTCCGCGCAGCGCTACAGGGTCGCGGTCCCGCTTCAGGCCCCCGTCTCCTACGATTATCTGTGCGTCTACGATATCGATACGGACGATATTGGCGGGATATTGCAGCGGCTGGGCGCCGACAGCGCGGCGGGCCGCAACACGATGAGCGATGCGGCGGACACCGCCTCCGCCTACACCGTCATCTTCAACGAATTTGGCGAGCGCGTGACCCATGAGCAGGCGGTCGCCAAGGTCGGCGAACGCTGATCCCGGATCGGCGGCCCTTCGTCAGCCGCCGAATTCCGGCGCCCGCTTCTCGCGCAGGGCGGCGATGCCCTCCTGATGGTCGGCGGTGCGGACGCTGAGCGATTCATAGGCGATCCCCGCGTCCATCAGGGCGTGGGCGGTGCGCTTCAGCTCCAGGTTGGTCAGAACCTTGGTCCAGCGGATCGCGTCGCTGGCGCCATTGAGCAGGCGGCTGCAAAAAGCGTCGACCGCCGCGTCCAGCTCCTCGGCGGGCAGGGCATGGTTGATGAGGCCTATCTCCGCCGCCCTGGTGGCGGTGAGGAGATCGCCGGTGAAGAGATATTCCTTCGCCCGGGTGAGGCCGATGCGCTGCGCCCAGATCACCGCGCCGCCATCGCCCGCGACGAGGCCGAGATGGACATGGGGGTCGCCGATCTTCGCCTTCTCATTGGCGAAAACGATGTCGCACATCAGGGCGATGGTGGCGCCCAGGCCCACGGCATGGCCGTTCATGCGGCACACCACCGGCTTTTCGATGTCGAGCAGGGTGGAGATGACGCGCTTGGCCTGCCGCGCCTCGTGATCGAACAGGCGCGGATTGTCGGCGTTGCGCTGGATATGGTCGAGGTCGCCGCCCGCGGAGAAGGCGCGGCCCGCGCCTGTCAGCAGCACGACGTCCGAATGCGGATCGCCCTGCGCGAAGAAGAACACGTCCGGCAATTCGTCATGCAGTTCCAGATTGACGGCGTTCATCTGGTCGGGACGGTTGAAGGTGATGACGAGGAGGCGCCCGCGACGCTCCAGCAGGACCGACTTGAAGCTGGGCAGGGCGGCGTCCGGTGAAGACATGAGAGGCTCTCCTTTTCGACAAGGCCCGTTTAGCCACGCCCGGACGATTTGCAACCGGATGCGTATGCGATGACGGTTGCAAAGGTCGCTAGCTTAGGAAATGAAGGCGTCCCGGGACGGGAGTCCCGTCATGGGGTACGAGCCCGAGGGGAGTAGAGGATGAGCGGTTTCGACGAGACTTTCGATTGGGTCGTGGTGGGCAGCGGTGCCGGCTCCATGTCCTCCGCGCTGGTCATGCGTCAGGCCGGCAAGTCCGTCCTGATCCTGGAGAAGACGAAGTTCGTCGGCGGCACCACGGCCAAGTCGGGCGGCGTGATGTGGATTCCCAATAACCGCTTCATGGACCCCGGCGAGGATAGCGCGGAGAAGGGCATCACCTATCTCGACACCGTGGTGGGCGACGAGGCCGGCTTTCCCGGCACCAGCCATGAGAAGCGCCTGACCTATGTGCGGGAGGGGGCGAAGGCGATCGACTTCCTCGTCAGCCAGGGCGTGGCACTGGAACGCGCCTCGCGCTTCTGGCCCGATTATTATGACGAACTGCCGGGCGGGTGTAAG
>JASGGS010000355.1:0-3191 GCA_047602685.1 Sphingobium sp. | reverse complement strand
AGTATAAGAAGCTGTTCGAGATGGAGAATGTCGAACTCAGCTTCACCGACGACGCACTGACCGCCGTTGCCAAGAAGGCGATCGAGCGCAAGACCGGCGCTCGTGGTCTTCGGTCGATCCTGGAGGCGATCCTGCTCGATACGATGTTCGATCTGCCGTCTATGAATGGCGTGAGCGAAGTGGTTGTCGACAAGGATGTTGTGGAAGGCAGGAAAGAGCCGATCCGCGTTTTCGCGGATCAGCGTAAAGCCGGTGACGCGGCCTGAGTTTTGCTACGCAAGATAAGATAAAGCCCGGCCATATGGCCGGGCTTTTTTGTTGGGTGACGGCTTTCACCTCGTGAGGTGATGCTGCTCAGCCAGATGGGCGGTGCCGTCTCACATACAGTCTTTGCAGACGAAATATGTCACTCATGCCGGGATGAAATCCCATAGCCCGATCAGGATTGGAGGGATCGATCTATGGCTTCCGTCCTTGGAGCGAGTGCTGGCATATGCTCTCCCAGCGGCGGAATATCTGCCGAATGGCATTGTGCGCGGCATTCAATCCCCGTGTCGCTCCCTATAGCGCCGAGCGGCCGTTTCTCCGCCTTCGCGCAGCAGCGGGCCAAGTTGGCGATAGTCGTCAAGGTGTCGATGGCCTGCATCCGGCGCGCGGTCCCATCCATGGTCATGGCGGATGCGGCCAAGATGACCGGACGCGCGGATGATGTCCGGATCGATATTCTCGACAACATGCTGGTCGGGCGCGACATAGATGGCGTCCGACGTGCAGTAGAGTTCGCACATATAGCAGGTCTGGCATTGGTCCAGCCGTGCGATGACCGGCACGGGGCTGCCCGGGTCCAGAACATGCGTGGGACAGATCGTGACGCAGCTATTGCAACCGTCGCATAGCTCCTCGAAGATATGCGCTATCATTCCGCAGCCTCCGCGAACCGGCGGCTTTCAGGCCGCGTCCACACGTTCTCCAGTCCTCCGGTAAGCAATCGGACACCCCCTTTGGGATCAAGATCGGGTGCGTCCACGCGGACGTGCAGGCCGCGGCTCTCCACCCGCGCCAGTGCGGCGGCCGTACACCAACGGGCGGTTGCGGTCAGTGCCACCGTTTCGCGGAGGGAGACAAGTGCAGTTCCGTCTGCCCGGCCATGATCGCGCAGATCGCGCCAATGCGTATCGAGAATATCGAGTGTCTCGGTCAATTGTGGTCCGCTTCGGAAAAGAGAGCGCTGATAGCCGTTAAGGTGCAGGTCGACATCGGCTTCAATAGCTCGCCGGTCGATGTCGCGCACGGAATTCGCGGGATGAATGCCGACGCTTCCAACGGCTTTTGCCCTTGCGGGTGACAGATGGCGTCTGCCGAGCGCGCGCCGGGCCGCTGCCTCCCCCGCAACCTGTCCAGATGTAAGGGCCCAGGCCGAATTGACGGCGCCGCCCCCGCTGATCGCACCGGTTACCAGTTCCCGCGTCGCCGCATCTCCGGCGGCATAGAGGCCATCGACCGTCGTAGAGCATTCGTCGTCGATTATGCGCAATCCGCCCGTGCCGCGGATCGTGCCTTCGCCATAGAGTTTGATAGGCCAGCGTTCCCGGAACAGATCGATGCCCTTGCGCGCGAAGGGGGGCGGTGTGAAGGGCTGGATAAGATGAAGTATCGGAGGTAGCGGGGCGGGGGCGTCTGCCAGATCGGCATAGACCGGCCCGGCCAGCAGCGCCTTGCCCAATATCTGATAATGTTCATGACCGCGCGGAGGCACATCCAGTTCTTCGCCATTGGCGTCATAATATCGCGCGGCGCCATAGGGCAGGGTGCGCGTCGAGGCCCAGGCGGGCGACATCGTATACTGAATGGAAAATTCCATGCCGGACAGTTCGGCACCCGCTTCCGCCGCCAGCAAGTAGCCGTCGCCAGTATTGCCATGGCTGCCAATGAGTCCGGAGCGGAAGGCGCATCCGCCGGTTGCGATGATCACGGCACCCGCGCGGATTTCCCAGTCTCTGCCCAGCAGGCGACCATGGCCCTTGGCACCCACGACAGTGCCATCGTCGTCCACCAGCAATTGCGTCGCGGGATGGTGATCGAGAATTCGCGCTCCCGTTTCCAGCGCATAGGCCCTGAGCGCGCGCATATATTCCGACCCGCGAACGCCCGAATAGAAGGTGCCGCCCTTGCCATCCGTGCCGAATGCATAATGGCGGCCGAGTTCCGGCAAGGTGCGCCATGTGGTGTCGATCACCCGTTCCATCCATTCCGGATCGCCGAGACCGCAACTCGCTTCCAGCCGCTTTTCGATCACGTCACGGCGCACGGCAGGGTCGGGGGGCACCCACCAATGATTGGGGCCGCCGGTCGCGGTCACGCCGCTCGTACCGACAAAACCCTTGTCCACCAGGATGGTCGATGCGCCAGCTTTGGCCGCAGCAATGGCAGCCCATGCCGCCGCCATGCCACCGCCGATGATGAGAACATCGGTGTGGGAGATGATGTCGTCGCTCATTCTGCGGCGATGGCGACGGGCGAGTGGCTATGCCGGTTGGGCGGCACCTGCAAGCCGAGATGGCCACGCAGCGTGTCATGCGCATAGTCCGTACGGAACAGACCCCGTTTTTGCAGGATCGGCACGACCCGTTCACGGAACAGCGCGAAATCGCCAGGCGTGGTGACGCGCAGGTTGAAACCGTCGGCGGCGCGGCCGACAAACCAGCGTTCGATCTCGTCCGCGATCGTCTCCGGCGAACCAATGAAGCTCTTGCCCCCCAAGCCGGTGCGATAGGCGGTCTGGCGCAGAGTCAGCTTCTCTTCACGCGCGATGCGGATGAGGCGTTCCGCCTGTCCCTTGTAGCTGTTCAACGTCACGCCGCTCAGATCGGGGAAAGGCTCATCCAGCGGGTATTGACGGAAGTCATGATAGTTGAATGCCCTGCCGAGCTGAACCAGCAGCTTGTCGATATCCAGGCTTTCCTCCTGGGCGTCCGCTATGCGGCGCGCTTCCTCATCCGTGTCGGCCAGGATCGGGAAAAGGCCGGGGAGGATTTTGATGCTGTCGGCGTCCCGGCCGAGGGCAGTGGCGCGCGCCTTCAAATCCGCATAATATTGCCTGCCGCTCTCGAAGTCCGGAGAGGCTGCGAAGGTCGCTTCAGCGATGTGCGCGCCGAGGTTTCGTCCGTCATTGCTGTCGCCGGCCTGGAAGA
>JASGGS010000354.1:0-3196 GCA_047602685.1 Sphingobium sp. | reverse complement strand
GTCGTGCGCGGCGCGGCGACGCTGCGCTACGGCAGCCAGGCGATCGGCGGCGTCATCAACGTGCTCAACGATCGCGTGCCGATGAGCCTGCCGAGCCGATCGCTCGGCGGCGAGCTGACCGGGAGCTACGGCACGGTCAACGATGCGGCCGAGGTTGCCGGCCTGGTCGATGCGCGCGCGGGCGACCTCGCGCTCCATGCGGACGGCTTCTACCGCCACACGGGCGACTATGACACGCCGCTGGGCACACAGGAAAACTCCTTCGTTCATGGCTGGGGCGGTTCGGTCGGCGCGTCCTATTTCCTCAAGGACAGCGGCAGCCATCTTGGTCTGGCCGTGACGCATTACGATACCCAGTACGGCATCCCGAGCGACACGACCTATATCGACATGCGCCAGACCAAGGTACTCACGCGCGACGTGATCGAACTAGGCGGGGCGCTGAAGTCGCTCAACATCGATGGCAGCTATTCGGACTATCAGCACGAGGAGAAAAACCCCGACGGTTCGATCAACACGACCTTCAAGAACAAGGAATACAACCTGCGGAGCGAGTTGCTGCTGAACAGCTTCGGCGCGCTCACGAACTCCGCGATCGGCTTCGAATACCAGCATCGCAATTTCTCGGCGATCGGCGAGGACAGCTCCTATCTTTCGCCTGCCACCTCGGAGAATTTCGCGGGCTATGTGTTCACCGAGTTCACGCTCGCGGACCAGCTCCATCTCGAAGCCAGCGGCCGGGTCGAGAACGTCCGCATCACCGGCACGCCGGCGTCCGATGTCTATACGAAGCATAGCTATACGCCGGTCAGCGGCGCGCTCGGGCTGCTTTTCACCGCGACCGAGGGGGTGAAGCTTGGGCTCACTGCCTCGAGCACTGGCCGGGCGCCCGCGCTCACCGAGCTGTTCGCCCGCGGTGGCCATGACGGTCCGCAGACATTCGAGACGGGCGATCCCGATCTCAAGATCGAGCGCGCCAATTCGTTGGAGCTGAGCCTGCGTGTCCACCGCGGACCCTTCCGGTTCGACGGCAGCCTCTACAGCACCTGGTTCAAGAACTACATCTACGGCGACCTGACCGGCCGGACCTGCGACGACGACGGCAATTGCGTCGACGGCGATAGCGAGGAACTGCGCGAGGTGTTCTACCGCCAGCAGAACGCGCATTTCCGCGGAATCGAGGCCGAAGCCAGCTACGATCTGGTCAGGCAGGGCGACGGAGTCTTCACGGCACGCGTTATGGGCGACTACACCCGCGCGACGCTCGACGACGGCAACAACGTGCCGCGGATCGCCCCCTACCGGATCGGCGGCGGCGTCAACTGGACCAGCCCCACGCTCGATGCAGGGCTCTCGCTCATCCACTACGGCCGGCAGAACGACTATGGCGCCTTCGACACGCCGACCGCAGGCTATAATTCGCTGAATGCGCAGATCGCCGTGCGGCCGTTCAAGGCCTATCCCGGCATCGAGTTCGCGATCGTCGGCCAGAACCTCTCGGATGACGTTCAGCGCTACGCCACGGCATTCAACAAGGATCTTGTGGTCATGCCGGGCCGCAACGTGCGCTTCGTCGTGAAAGTCGCGACCTTCTGAGGCGAGGCGCCGTTCTCCTGGCGGGGAACGGCGCATTGCTTCTTGTGGAGAAGGGAGCCTCTGCATGACGATGCTGCAAGGCGAAGCACAGGCTTGGCCCAAGCCCCGCGGACGCTCGATCATCCCCGGGTCCAAACTCGACGAACTGATCCTATCGGAGCTGTATAGCTCACCGGTTCCGCTAAGCGCTTACACGATCGCCGATCGATTGCGGGACCAGGGCCATCACGTCGTCATCCCATCGCTCTATCGGGGACTTCGGCGGCTGAGTTCCACTGGAGAAATCGAAAAGGTCGAAATGCTTGCCGCCTATCGGATCGCGGAGGGCCAAAAGCATCTGCGCCTGGTCTGCCTAGGATGCGGCCGAACGACGGCACATCCCGTACCGGAGCTCTACGACCTGCTGATCGCCCGCGCGAAGGAAACCGGGTTCGATATATCTAAAGTCGCTCTGGAACTGGGTGGACGCTGCCCCACGTGCAGCGAGCACGAGGATGTCGTTCAACCGTTGGAAGATGGCTGATCGACCAGCGCCGCGGAACACCAGATGTTGGTTGCAGGTACGTTGGAAGCGCAACCGTTTAGGCGGCGAGACAGACCTTGCACTGGCCATGAACCTCGATCACCGGCCTGGTGGCTTGAAACCCTTTCCGGATGGCCGCCTTTCGCACAGTTTGCGCCGTGCGGTCGTCGTCCATGTGGGTGGTGGCGCCGCACGTGTCGCATATGAGGAAGATGCAATCGTGATGGCAGCCTGGATGATCGTTAGCGAGAAAGGCATTCTGGCTTTCGACCCGAAGCGCCAGGTTACGCGCCACGAACAGGTCGAGGATGCGGTAGACGCTGTTCGGCGCGATCCGCCGTCCCATGATGCCGCTCAGCCGCTCCGCCACTTCATAGGCGCTGACCGGCTGTCCTGCCTGAGCCAATATCTCGAAGACATGGGCGCGCATCTCGGTCCATTGCTCGCCATCGGCCGTCAGGACAGCGCGCGCCGCATCGACCAGCGAGGAATCCTGCAGAGCCAGATGCGCGTCGGGAGAATGGGCCATGATCGCTATATGGCGCGCAATGGCCCCCATCTCAAGAACTGCGCGAACGACGCCGAGGTCGCCGGAAAAATCCGCGATTTCGAATACGAGCGGTAGCGACGATGGGCCACGAGGGTCCACATCTAGCGCCCGTCCGGCGGGCCATAGTTTTTGTGAGCAACGGCAAATTTTGTCATCTTTAGGGATCGCCCTGTTCGATGCGGCGCTCGATTGGGCGATAAACGCCAAGCATCTGCTCAGCGATACTTCTCATGCACAGGCCCCTCCCAGTCTGACCACGGCCTCGTCCTCATGAGGTGTCGTGTCGATTACCAGGACCAGCCGCTTCTCGCCCGACCCGCCGATCGGCGGCGAACGATGCAGGATCGTCGGCGTTTCCTGCCAGAGGCGCCCCTTGAACATTCCCACGTCGCCGGGGTCCAACTGCTCGGCCTCGGGACCGCCGGCAGTGCCTGCCATCTCGGCCGATCCCGTGTCGATCCACTGGGTTCCCTGGCCGAGATAGGTGGTGATGGTCCTGACCTTCACATAATCGGCATGGAATTTCC
>JASGGS010000353.1:0-3201 GCA_047602685.1 Sphingobium sp. | reverse complement strand
ACCGCCGGGGCCTGGACGAGCGCCGCCGCCTCCGCGCCCGCCATGGCGAGGGCGGGGCCTTCCTGGAACCAGCTATGCTTGCAGGACGCGCAGCGCACGCGGCGGCCGTCATGTCCGATGGCGCTGTCCGGGACGACATAGCGCGTGGCACAATTGGGGCAGGTCAGGATCATTCTGGAACCATAAACACCGCTTTCGGGTGGAGGGCAAGCGCGGTTAATTTTCGCGGCCGCCCCGCTTGGCGCGCTTGCCTTTACGCGCAAGGGTCGGCTGTGCCATGGAGGGCCGGTACAGCATGCGGAACCGGCGTTTCGCGCTCCACAGGTCGGGGGTTACCAGCGGTTCGGCGATGACGGCGATCGTCCAGTTCGAAAATGTCGGCCTGCGATACGGCTTTGGCGGAGAAACGCTGTCCGACCTCAGTTTCTCGCTGGAGCAGGGCCGCTTCTATTTCCTGACCGGCGCGTCCGGGGCGGGGAAGACCTCGCTGCTCAAGCTGCTCTATCTGGCGCAGCGCCCCAGCCGGGGCGCGATCCATCTGTTTGGCACGGACATCGTGACCATGGCGCGCACCCGCCTGCCCGGCTTCCGGCGGCGCATCGGGGTGGTCTTCCAGGACTTCCGGCTGGTGCCCCATCTGTCGGCTTTCGACAATGTGGCGCTGCCGCTGCGCATCGCGGGCGTGTCCGACGCGCAGCTCAAGGCCCCGGTGCGGGAGATGCTGAACTGGGTCGGCCTCACCGACCGGGCCAATGCGCTGCCCGCCACCCTGTCGGGCGGGGAGCAGCAGCGCGTCGCCATCGCGCGGGCGGTCATCGGCCGGCCGGAACTGCTTGTCGCCGACGAGCCGACGGGCAATGTGGACATGGAAATGGCGACCCGCCTCATCACCCTGTTCGAGGCGTTGAACAAGCTGGGCACGACCATCGTCGTCGCCACCCACGACTTCAACCTGCTGGGCAAGGTCGCCAATGCGCGGATGATGCGCCTCGATGCGGGGCGGCTGGTCGATCCCACGGGGGCGCTGCGCTATCCGCCGCGCAGCGCGCCGCCGACGGACGGCCCGAAATGGTAGCGGGCGCGATCATGGCGGGCAGGGCCAATGACCGGCTGCTGCCGCAGGGACGGCTCGCGGGGCCGATGCCGTGGATCGTGGCGATCATGATCTTCCTCACCGTGCTCGCCTGCGCGGCGGGCATCGCCCTGGGGGAAGGGGCGGCGGCCATGCGCGATGCGGTGGCGAACCGGCTGACCGTGCAGGTGACGCAGCCGGATGCGGAGCGGCGCGATGCCCTGGCCGCGCGGATCAGGCGCGATATCGCCGCCCTGCCCGGCGTGGCGGAAGCCAGGATCGCGCCGCGCGACGAACTGGTGAAGCAGCTCGAACCCTGGCTGGGGGCGGATGCGGGTTCGGACGGCATTCCCATACCGGCCCTGGTCGATGTCGACCTGTCCGCCACGGAACGGCAGGGGGAGGCGGCGCGCGCCGCCGTCGCCCGCGCCGTGGCGGCGATCACCCCCGACGCGCGGGTGGAACCGCACAGCGCCTATATCGCGCCGGTGGTCACGCTGGTCCGCACCGTCGGCTGGATCGCCTTCGCCATCGTCGCGCTTATGGCGGTCGCGACCTCCTTCGTCGTGGTGCTGGCCTCGCGCGGGGCGCATGCCACGCATCGCGCGACCATCGACGTCATGCACATGCTCGGCGCGACCGACGGGCAGGTGATGCGCCTGTTCCAGCGCCGGATGACGCGCGACATCAGCTTCGGCGCGGCGGTCGGGCTGGTGGCGGCCATCGCCGTCATCCTGCTGGTCGGCCGCTCGGTCGGGCTGCTGGCGGGCGACCTGATGGGCAGTGTCGCGCTCCCCTGGTGGGGTTGGGTGGTGCTGCCGCTGCTGCCCGTGCTGTTCATCCTCGTGGCCTGGTTCGCCGCGCGCCTGACGCTGCAATCCGCGCTGGGCCGGTCGCTGTGAGGGGCGCGCGATGATCCTGCGCGTCCTCGCGGTCATCCTGCTCGGCTGGATCGGCGCCTTCGCGCTGTTCGCGACATTCCTGCCGGGGCCCGCGGGCGAGGAGAAGACGGACGGCATCGTCGTGCTGACGGGCGCGGCGGGCCGCATCGAGCATGGCGTGGCCCTGCTGCGCCGAGGGCGGGCGGAAAGGCTGTTCATCTCCGGTGTGGACCGGGATGCGGGCAAATTCTCGATCAGCCGCGCCTATGGCATCGGCCTCGGGACGATGAACTGCTGCGTGGAACTGGGGCATGAGGCGATCGACACCCGCTCCAACGCCATAGAGACGGCGGCCTGGATCAAGCGGCGCGGCTATCGCTCCATCCGCCTCATCACCTCCGACTGGCACATGCGCCGCGCCCGCTACGAACTCAGCCGGCAGCTTCCGGCCACGATCGTCATTGTCCCCGACGCGGTGCAGACGCAGCCCAGCCTGCGCATCCTGCTGCGCGAATTCCACAAATATGTGCTGCGCCGCCTTGCGGGCCTGGCCGGTATCTGATCCTCCATGCGCAAGCTTGCCGCCATTTGCCGGTCCATCCTGTTCTCGCTGGTCTTCTTCGGCGGGACGGTCCTGCTGGTCCTCTTCGCCTTCGTCGCGGAACGGCTGGATCGGGACCTGTTCATGGCGTCGGTGCAATGGTGGTCGCGCTATCACCGTTTCTGCGCGCGCTGGATCGTGGGGCAGCGCGTGGTCGTGGAGGGCCGTTTCCCGCGCGAGGCGGCCTTCTACGTCCTCAAGCATGAATCCATGTTCGAAACGCTGGACCTGCCCCATCTGCTCGGCGTGCCGATGGTCGCCGCCAAGCGGGAATTGCTGGAGATTCCCGTCTGGGGCCGGCTGGCGCGGGCCTATGGCCTGCTCGCGGTAGACAGGGGGGCGGGGGCTTCCGCCCTGCGGCGGCTGCGCAGCGATGCGCGCGCGGCGCTCGCGGCGGGACGGCCGCTCTGCTTCTTTCCGGAGGGGACGCGCGTGCCCCATGGCGAGGCGCCGCCCCTCAAATCCGGTTTTGCCGGGCTGTACGGCATGATGCAGGTGCCGGTGATCCCCGTCGCGGTGGACAGCGGCGCGCTCAATCCGGCCGGCGGATGGCTGCGCTATCCGGGGATCGTGCGCTACCGCGTGGGGGAGGCGGTGCCGCCCGGCCTCGACCGCAAGGAGGCGGAGGCGCGCGTTCATGCGGCCAT
>JASGGS010000352.1:0-3218 GCA_047602685.1 Sphingobium sp. | reverse complement strand
TTGTTGGAAAATGTTTCTGAAATGTTCTCGCCTCATTATCGGGGTGATGCGGTATGATCGAAGTATCAGAAGAGGAATGGCGCCGCGCTTTCCCGATATGGCGGCGAACGGGGAGATTGCCCTCGCTTCAGACGGACGATGGGATCGAGTGTAAGTTCAATCCCTGGCACGATCCAGAGAATGGTCGCTTCACATTTTCCGGCACAGGGCGTTATCATGGCGGAGGCGGTAGTTTCGGTGGCGGCGGGGCTGCAGGGACGTGGCAACGATCCGAGCCGAAGCGGCCTCCCACAGGTCAAAAGAGATTTGCAGAGACGATCGTTACTGCTGGCAAGCCGACCAGTAATAGCGCAGATTCCGCCGGGCGACCTGCCGGTGCCTCGGAAGCGTCGTTTCGAGCGATCATTCGTAACGGCTATACTTACCAGATCGACTCGCGACAGCGGACACGGCGCGTATCGGGTGCCTTGTCGGTTGCCGACGCGCCGATCCGCTCGCGAACGTCGCAAACGCAGGCCGGTGGAATGGATCGCAGGTCAAGCGACGATGGCGGCCATTACATCGCAGCCCGCTTCAATGGGCCCGACGGAGGCGTTCAACCACTTTGCTCAGGACGCCAATTTCAACAGAGGTGGTTATCGCGTGCTCGAAGCCGATTGGGCGAGAGACAAGCGCGCGGGACGGGTTGTTACAGTCAAAATCGTTCCACGATTCGACGGCATATGGTGGACGGTCAACGGCAACGAAAAGAGTCTGAAATTTCTCAATGAGCGACCGGAGAGAAGCCGTGGCAAATGATAAAGCCGGAGATCTGCTGAATGAGATCGGACGATTGTTAGCGGAAGATGACGAATATCCGTTTGAACCCACCCTGCTATATGCCCAGCTTGATTGCAACATGGTCGGAGAAGCGATCTTCAAGGAACTTGGCAATCAGATCCTGTATCGGCGGCCATTCATTAAGGCGTTGCCTTATGTGCTTATCGATTTATGGGAGGCGCAGAAAGGCAATGGTCGGTGGATGGAGATAGAATATCTCGTTCGCGACGGCAAGTTCGAAGTGGCGTATATCTATCCTGATGCGATTGATCCTGAAGAGGATGTTGTGGAGCGTCGCGCGCGTTCGGTTCAACGGCACTTTGGCGAAAAGCCAATCGTATATCCAACTTGGCCGCCGGAAGATAATGTTCCTGAATATGGCATATAGTCCACAATCACCTGTGAGCGTTCAACGCATGATGCAAATTCTCCAATGATTTGAGTGCCCAGCTTCGTCCCTTGTGGGGCACCATTTTTCGAAACCCTAGAAGATTTGGTTTTCGGTGCGCCCCACAGATGACTGATCGAGAACTGGTCATGCTACCCGGTTCAACCGGTTGGAACACTGGTAATACGCCTTGGCTTGCAGGATAATGCTCCTGAAATGTTCTCACCTCGGCGCAGGGGTGACACGGTATGATCGGAAATTTCGCTGCTCCAGCGCGGGATTATCCCTGTTCCGGTGCCGTATCGGTTCCAACTGCACCTGGCGCGGAGGCCCGCCCGCCATCGGACGAAACACGACATTGGGGAAATCTAGGTCCCGTTGCGGCTTCCGGCCACGGCCTCCTGTCGCTGGATAGGGCGGCTCAGCATGGGCTGGAGGACAGCGAACGGGCGCACCGCCGCCCGGTCGAAATGCCGCTCCCATGCGAGGGTCGCGAAGGACCGGAGCAGGGCGGTCGACCATCGGTCAGGATGTCCGGGCCGCACGCCGCGGGCCAAAGGCGGAAAGAGGGCGCGCGGGTCAGTCCGCGAACAGGCTCTCGTCGGCGGTGTGAGGGGCGAGCCGCTTCATGATGTCCTTGCGGCGCCGCTGCGCCTCGAATCGCGCCCGCTCCGCATCGCGGTCCAGGATCGCGGCGGTGATGCGGTGGCGTTCGCGCTTCCAGCGCTGGCGGCCTTCCTCGCCCGCATAGACCGGTCCTTCCGGATGGTCGGCATAATGGCGCATCGCCATGCGGGACAACACCTCCATCAGCGGCCGGTCGACCATGCGATAGAGTATGTCCAGCATCCGGGTCTCGAAGATGTTGCGTTCCGGCGCGTCGTCGCAGCCGTCGATGCTCTCCTTGAGCAGGGCCAGTTCGCCGCGCAGCCTCTCGTCCGCGCAACGGGCCGCCGCGGCCATCAATTCGCAGTCGAGCAGGGTGATGATGTCGATCGCCTCGGGATGGAGGGAGCGGCGCACCAGCAGGAAGCCGGAAATGGCGCGGCCCAGCGCCTCGGCATCGGGCCGCACGCCATAATAGCCGCCGCCCGGCCCGCGCCGGACCTCCAGAAAGCCCTCATGCTCCAGCACGCGCGCGGCCTGCTGCACGGTGACGATGCCGACGCCCAGCATTTTGGCGAGTTCGGGCAGGGAGCCGATCTGCGTATTGGGTTCCCGCGCCACGATCATGTCGCGCATCGTCGCGACCGCCGCCGCCACCAGCCTCTCGCGCGAATGCCGCCTGCCGATGTCCATCCTGCTCCTCACGAACCGCCTGCCGTCCCTCCATAGCCATTTCCGTCCTGATCTGGCCAATTCAATGTGCATATAAATCGCGCTTTGGGGAAAATGTCTCCTCCATCGTCTCGTTGACGCCGTGATAATAGGCATATTATGGCAATGTTCTGAAAAGTGAGATCGTCTCCGTACCGCATGTCGCCGGGGCAGGGGATGCCGCTATTTGGTCGTCGGACCCGTGGGGATGGAATGAAGATAGGCATAATCAGGGAAAGGGCGCCGTTCGAACGGCGCGTGGCCGCGACGCCGGAGACGGTGAAGAAGTTCGTGGCCCTGGGCGCGGAGGTGGCGGTCGAATCGGGTGCGGGGCTGACCGCCTCCATCGCCGATGCGGACTATGCCGCCGCCGGGGGACAGGTGGGCGACCGCGCCGCGACGCTGGCGGGGGCGGACATCATCCTCGCCGTGCAGGGACCGGAGGTGGAGACGCTGGCGGGCGCCGCGCCCGGCGCCTGGATCGTCGCGGGCCTCAATCCCTATCAGGAGCGCGCCCGCGTCGATGCCTATGCGGCGGCGGGCTATGAGGCGCTGGCGATGGAATTCATGCCGCGCATCACCCGCGCGCAGTCGATGGACATACTCTCCAGCCAGTCCAACCTCGCCGGATACAAGGCGGTGCTGGACGCGGCGGCCGAATATGGCCGCGCCTTCCCGATGATGATGACGGCGG
>JASGGS010000351.1:0-3228 GCA_047602685.1 Sphingobium sp. | reverse complement strand
TGGTCTGGGAATGCCCGAAGGGCCGCGCGAACGAGGCTCTGGACTGCCGGGTCTATGCCTATGCGGCGCTGTCCGGCCTGTTGCAGTTGGGGATGAAGCTCAATCTCGTCGTGGACGCCGTGGCTTTGCCGCCAGCGCCCGCACCGCGGCGCGTCAAGGTGAAGGCTGTCGAGGGTTCCTCTCCTCCCTCGCCGCCTTCGCCGCCCACCAGACCGAAGGGCGGTAAATTCGCGAAGCGGTCCGGCAGTTGGATGAACAGGAGGCGGTAATGGCATTTCAGCAATCCGACCTCGACCGCCTCGACACCGCCATCGCCAGCGGCATCCGCAAGGTGACCTTCGCGGACGGCCGCGCCACGGAGTATCAGGACGTCGATGCGATGCTGAAGGCGCGGGAAGCCATAGAGAAGGTGCTCGCCACAGCGGCGGCGGGTTCAAGGGGCCGCCGGCGCCTCACCATCCTGCGCGTAGGGCGGTGCCGGTGAACTGGCTCGACCGAACCGTCGCCTATTTCTCGCCTGCGGCGGGATTGCAGCGCCGGAATGCCCGCAATGTTCTTGAGCGCCAGCCTTCGGCTCCGAAAAAGCGTTTCTTGGGCGGAAATAGTGCGAATTTCGGCGTAAATACGGGCAATCCCGATGATGCTCGGCCGCGTAGACTGGTATCGCGTCTCACCATATTGCGACTGATCGCGGAAAACCCGTTTGCGAAAAAGGGCCTTCATGCCCTCATGAACAGTCTGATCGGCTGGGGCATCACCGGCGCGCCGCAGGGCTCGGCCAAGCTCAAGTCGCTATGGGCCGAGTGGATCAATCTTTGCGAGTATCGGGGGGCCGGTGACAGCGGCAAGAGCCGCGACCTGTACGCCCTGCAGAAGCTGTGGGGCATCTGCATGTTGCGCGACGGAGAGTGCTTCATCGTTCCCCGCTATGTGAAGTCCGCGCCGGGCACGATCCCTCTCCGTCTGCAGACCTTCGATAAGGGCATGCTGGCCGTCACTAAGGTCGGAGACAATATCGAGGGCGGCATCGAACTGGATGGCGAGGGTTTTCCCGTTGCCTATCATTTCTACCGCCACCGGAAGGGCGCGCGGCATTCGTTCGATACGGTCCGGTTCGCTGCCGATGAGGTCATCCATCTCTTCGATCAGGAATTTGTCGGTCAGATTGAGGGCATCAGCGTCTTCGACCCCATCGTCAAGCGCCTTGGCGACATTGACGAGGGCATCGAGGCGGAGATCGTGAAGACCAATATCGCTGCCTGTCTGGTCGGCTTCCGCTATCGCGCGCCGGCGCCGGATGGCGAGGACCCGAATATCGGCATCCCGGCTGGCGAAGATGGTTACGGCACGCCGGTTGAAGAACTGCGCCCTGGCATGGTTGAAACTCTCGAAGATGGGGAGCAGATCACGTTCAGCAATCCGCCGAAAAGCGGCGGCATCGGCGAACTGTTCCGCATTGGTCTACTCGCGTCAGCCGCCGGGCTATCGATCACCTATGAGATGATCAGCGGCGATCTCAGCAACGTTAATTTCTCTTCTTACCGGGCAGGCGAGCTTCAACATAAACGCTATATCGGCAGGCTGCATTGGCTGACCTTCATTCCGGCGCTCAATACGGTGTTCGACTGGTTCTTGAAGGCGGGTATCGATTTCGCTCTGCTCCCCAACAGGCCCGCCACCTGCAAGTGGACCCCGCCACCGTTCGAGAGCCTCGACCGCAAGGGTGATGCGGAAGCCGATATTCTCGAGATGGAGTCAGGCCTCGAAAGTCGTGAAAACCTGCTGAACTCGCGCGGCTTCACTCAGGAAGAGATGATGCAGCAGATCGTCGATGGGAAATCGCTGCTCGACAAGCTTGGGATCGCCTTCAAGGGCGATCCGATGACGCCCGGTCAGGCTGTGGCCGCCGATCAGAATTTGAGCGAGGGCGACCGATCCGCTCTCGTCTCGCTCGCCCGCCAGCTGTTCATGCTCGCGCGAACCTGAAGGACATCATCATGACCAAGCCGACCCCGGCCCCGCAGGATCCTGCGGAGGTCCCCTCCCGCACGTCTTCCGAGCAGACGGACGACGGCAAGGCCAGGCGCCGCGAGAAGCCGCGCAACGCGACCGAGATCGACCAGATGCGGACCGGCATCATGACCCGCAACACGCCTCCCGCAGACGTCATCGACCCAGAAGAGCGCCGTCAGCCGCAGGTAGGCGGCCGGGGCGTCCGTGACCTGTCTCTTCGCGCGTCCAGCTATAATGCGGACGCGCGCACCGTCGAAGCAGTGCTTTCAGCCGGTACGGCCGTCCGCCGCTATGGCTTCACCGAAGAGCTGGAGATCAGCGCGGAGGCGATCGATCTCTCTCGTGTCGCCGCTGGCATCTGCCCGCTTCTCGATTCTCACAACCAGTATCAGCTTGATGCTGTCATCGGCCGTATCCTCTCGGTTCGCATCGAAGATGGCCAGCTGATCGGCGTCATCGAATTCGCCGACACGCCAGCGGGCCGCGACATCGAGGCGCGCGTCAAGCGGGGCGAAATCAGCGCGATCAGCATCGGTTACAAGGTCACGCGTTGGCAGCTTACCGCCACCGACGACACCGATCACGACACATGGCGCGCCGTCGCCTGGGAGCTGCTTGAAGCAAGCTTCGTATCCGTTCCCGCCGATCCGAACGCCGTGGTTCGGTCGGAGCCGGGCCAGTCCCCCCACGGCAACTCCAATGAGGAAGAAGATATGCGACGCAACCTCCCCGGCGGCGCGGCTGCGGCCGCTCCCGCTCCGATCCCGGCGCCCGCCGCTGCGACAACTGTCGTTGTCGAGCCGAATGGCGGCACCCGCACCGAACCTCACACCCCCGCAGGTGCGACCGCCGCCCCCGTACAGGCTCCCGCTGCCGACACCGTTCGCGCGCCGACTATCCCCGCCTCGCGCATCATCGAGCTTTGCGGCCGCGCTGATGAACTCAGCGCGATCCAGTTCGACCTGATCCGCGACAGCGAGGCGGGCACGCTAACCGAGACCGCCCTACAGCAGCGCATTGCCGACCATCTGATTTCGGCCCGCGCCCGTCCCACCGTGAATGTCACGGTCGGCCGCACGCTGGTGGATGACGATGGCTATCGCAATGCCATCGCGGACGCCCTGATCCTCGTCTCGAACTCCGGCGCCCGAGCTGCCGACTTCGGCATCGACGAGCAGCGCACCGAAGCTGCCCGTGAGTTCCGTGGCCTCACGC
>JASGGS010000036.1:0-26928 GCA_047602685.1 Sphingobium sp. | reverse complement strand
GGCGCGGCACGGTCAAGCCTGTCCGGCCCCGGCGGACGGGGGCAGCAGGGCGGCGAGGGACGGCGCGGCGCGGCCGGGCAGGAACGGCACGATCTCGTACCGCGCGACGCCCGCACGGATGAACGGATCGGCCCGGACGATCTCCTCCATCGCCGCCGGGTCGTCGCCCGCGGCCAGGATGACCGCGCCGTTGCGCGGCTCGCGGCGGCCGGAGAGCAGGTAGACGCCCTCCGCATAGCGCCGGTCGATATAGGCGAAATGCGCCTCCCTGTGGCGATCCACCTCCTCGACCGGCCGGACATGAGTGAAGATGACGACGAACATCAGGGCCTATCCCCGCCAGCGGCACCGGCCGGCTGGGGCAAGCTGACGATGCTGCCCGCTCCCTCGCCCGCAATATGGCGCAGGATGTTCGACGCCGCGAATTCGGCGAGCCGCCGCAGTCCCGCATCCCCGTCGGCCGCCGCGACATGAGGCGTGATGAGGCTATTGGGCGCCGACCAGAGCGGGGAGGAGGAGGGAAGGGGTTCCGTCTCGGCGACATCGGTCGCAAAGCCGCCCAGATGCCCGCTTTCCAGCGCCGCGACAACCGCATCCGTATCCACCAGCCCGCCGCGCGCGACATTGACGAGCAGCGCGCCGCGACGAAGCCGCGCCAGCGCCCGCGCGCCGATCAGATGATGATTGGCGGCGGTGTAGGGCAGCGACAGGATCACCGCATCGGCCAGCGCCAGCGCGTCGTCCAGACGATCGAGCGGGATCACCGCATCGGCCAGCGGATCGCCATGCGCCGCGCGCGAGACCGCGATGACATGGGCGCCGAATCCGCGCAGCCGCCGCGCCACCTCGCGCCCTATGGCGCCCAGTCCGACAATGGCGACCTTCGCCCCGGACAGACTGCGCAGGGCGCGCAAGTCGCCCCGTTCCCAACGTTTCTCCCGCTGCCGCCCGATCATCGCGGGCAGGTTGCGGGCAAGGGCGAGGAGGAGCGCGATCGCATGCTCCGCCACCGGCGGCGCCATGGCCGGACTGGCATTGGCGACGGTGAGCGTCGCGGGAACGCCATGCCGCTCCACCTGCTCGTAACCGGCGGTCAGCAACTGGAGGAGGCCGAGGCCGCTGCCCCGCCGATCGATCAGCCGCGCGACCTCCCCGCTATAATGATAGGAAGGGAGCGCCAGTATCGCGGCGCCCGGCAGCGCGGTCTCCAGGCCATCGATATCGTCCACGACGCGCAGGTCGATGACGTCCGCCCGCGCCAGCCGCTCGGCAATCGCCTGACGGCCAATGCCTGCCCACAGGACGACGCCGGTCTTGCGCTCAGACGTCATAGCCCGGGCTTTCCCTGTCCACCTTGCGCACGATCGCGGGCCAGGTGAGGCCGTCCTTGATGGCGACGGGACGGCGGCGCACCTGGTCATAGACCGTCCGCTGCGCCTCGACCGGGGCGGGCAGCACGCCGCCGCGTCCCGCCGACAGCGCCCGGATCTGCGCCGTCGCCGCCTTTTCGAGGCTGTAGATGCGCAGCCACGCCTCGGCGGCGGTGGGACCCAGCGCCAGCGTGCCATGGTTGCGCAGGATCAGCATGGGCTTGTCGCCCAGATTGGCGACCAGCCGCTCCCGCTCCGACAGGTCCTCCGCAATGCCCTCATAGTCATGATAGGCAAGGCGCGGGATCACCGACAGCGCGCGCTGGTTGAGGGGGAGCAGCCCTTCCTTCTGGCTGGCCAGCGCCACGCCGTCATCGCTGTGGAAATGGACGATGAAATGGGCGTCCGGCCGGGCCATGTGGATCGCCGAATGGATCACGAAGCCCGCGCCGTTGATCGCCCCTTCGTCCTGGAGGACGCGGCCCTCCAGGTCCACCTTGACCAGGCTCGACGCGGTGATCTCGTCGAACCAGCGGCCCAGGGGGTTGAGGAGGAAATGGTTTTCCGGCCCCGGTATCCGCGCGGAGATATGGGTGAACAGGAAATCGTCCCATCCATGCAGCGCCGCCAACCGGTACAGCACGGCCAGCTCGACCCGTGCCTTCCATTCCGCCGCGCCCACGCGGTCCCGCAGCGATCCCGCGGCAGGCGCCATCACCGCCTGCTCAGAAGTCATGCCGCACGCTCAGCAGGAAGGAACGGCTGTTATTATAGGTGACGGTATAGATGTTCCGGGCCGGGCTGTAGAGGCCGGGAAGGATATAGGTCTCGTCCAGCAGGTTCTTGACGGTCAGGCTGGTCGTCCAGTGCCCGATCCTGTGGGTCAGGCCGACATCGACATAGGTCTGGTCGGGATAGGCGGTCAGCGTCCGCGTCGCGCTGATGTCGGAGAAGGACGAGGATTCGTGGCGCACCACGCCGGTGAAGCGCAGCGAACCGAGCGCGCCGAGCGGCAGGGTATAGGTGGTGTTGAGGCCCAGGGTGAACTCCGGCGCCTTGGGCAGGGCCTGCCCGGTCAGGTTGCTGGTCGCCGCGCCGCTCGGGTTCAGGAAGCTGTCGAATCTGGTCCGGAGCAGCGCGACCGACGCGCCCAGCGACCAGCGCGATGTCGGCTTCAGCTCGCTATCCAGCTCAAGGCCATAGGTATGCGCGTCGCCCGCATTGACGATCACGCCGCCCGGCACCGTCTGCCCGTTGATGACCGGGTTGGTGACCGACGCCTGATAATCCCGATAATCATTGTAGAAGACGGCGATATTGGTCTTGAGCAGCCCCTTCCATGCGGCGAACTTCAACCCGCCCTCATAGGTGGTGACCTTTTCCAGATCGACCGGCACGGCGGCGATGGCGGCGGTGCTGGAGGCGGGATTATACCCGCCCGAGGTGATGCCCTTCGCCCAGCTCGCATAGACGAGGACATTGGGGGAGAAGCGGTAATCCAGCGAGACCTTCGGCGTGAAGCCGTCATAATTCTTGCGCAGGCCGCCCAGCACGTAGATGGGCGAAAGGTCCAGCCCGTCGATATTGCTGTTGTAGGAGGAGGCGTCCATCTCCTTGCGCTCCGCGCTGTAGCGCAGGCCCGCCGTCAGCGTCAGCGCGTCGGTCAGCTTGTAGCTGGCCTGGCCGTAAAGGCCGAGCGAATGGGTCAGGCTGTCGCTGTGCAGCGTCGTGTAGCTGCTGCCGGCCCAGGTCAGCCGGTCCACGCTGAAGCTCTCGCGATAGAGGATGGCGCCCGCGATGAAGTTCAGCCGGTCATAATCGCCCGCGACCTGGAATTCCTGCGAAAGCTGGTTCTGCCGCAGCGTCTGGCCGAAGCCATATATCCTGTTCTGCGTCGGCAGCGTGCTCCAGTCGGTGGCCATCGGCGTCTTGTATCCGCGCCATGCCGTGATCGAGCGCAGGTGGAGATGGTCGCCCAGCGCCTGCTCCAGCTTCAGCGCCGCGCCGCCGCCGGTATAGGTCGGCGTCTCGTAGAAGCTCGTATGGGTCTGCCGGGGCTGCGCGCCGGGAATATAGCGCGGATCGGGGGCGAGGACATAATCCTCGTCATAGGTCATGCCGTCGAGCGTCAGGGTGGCGGTGAAGCGGCTCGACGGCGTGAAGCGCAGCACGCCGCGCACCTGATCCAGCCGGACCTCGGCGCTGTTCTTGCCGTTGCGGCCCGTGTCGCGCAATTCGCCATGGGTGTCCGAATGGACATAGGCGAGGCTCGCGGCCAGCACGCCCGGCACCAGCGGTCCCGACACATGACCGCGCGTCTCGAACAGCCCGTTGCTGCCCAGGCCCGCGCTGATCCATCCCTCGAAATGCTCGGCGGGGGCCTTGGTGATCAGCTTGATCGCGCCGGCGCTGGTATTCTGGCCGTAAAGCGTGCCCTGCGGGCCGTGCAGGATCTCGATCCGCTCCAGATCGGGCATGCCGCCCAGATAGGAGAGGCCGAAGGGGCGGGCGACATACACATCGTCCAGATAGACGCCGACGGACGGGTTGCCGTTGGCGCGCGACGTCCCGATGCCGCGGATGAAGAAAGGCTCGGTGCTGGCCGTGGAGGAACTTGGGGCGTGAAGGCCCGCCGCCAGTCCGGCAAGATCGTTGAGCGAGCGGAAGGCCCTGTCCTGTTGCAGCCTGCCGGTGTCGAGCGCGTTGACCGCGATCGGTGTCTCCAGCAGGCGGGTCTCGCGCCGTCCGGCGGTGACGACGATATCTCCATCCCCGGCCGCTTCGCCCTCGTCGGGCGTCGTCCGGGCATGGGCGGGCAGGGCAAGCGTGATCGCCGACAGGGCGGCAAGGCTGAACGTGGCTGTGCGGAGGCGCGCGCCCCCACGGCGCTTGATATGACGCATGTCTTCCTCGATTGTCTGTTCTGGTTGAAAAGGGAGCTAGGCAGGCTCGCCCAGCGGACCGAGTGGACGCCAGCGCTTCTGTAGGGAGAGGTCGCGAAGCGCCTCATCCAGATAGTGGCGGTCGAACCATCGTTCGATGTCGAACGGCTTGCCGCGCAGCAGGCCAAGCTGCGCCGCAAGTTTCTGTGTCTCCTCGAACTGCGCGAGGAGGAAAGGGTCGATCAGCGGACTGACGCGCTCGACGAGCGGCCTGTCGCCATAATTGTAGAGCATCTGCTCCGGCGTGCGGCTGCCGGTCGCCCAGAGCCTGAAAACCTCGTCGCGATGCGCCGGATCGCTCGCCCAGTCCGCCGCGCGGACCCACACCTTGGCGATGCGGGCGAGCGTGCGGGGATAGCGCTCGGCAAATTCCCCGCGCACCAGCACGGCGGCCTGCCCGGTCAGGCGCGGGTCCTGGCCCCGGGTGCTGTAGGCCATTCGCGCAATGCCGCGATCCTTGAGCGCCAGCGTCTCCAGCCCGCCGAAAACCGCCTCCACATCGCCATTGGCAAGCGCCGTGGCGGCCGTCGCATGGTCGAGGTTGATCGACTTGAGGTCCGCCTCCGTCATGCCATGCGCCGCCAGTATCTTCACGACCTGGAGGTGGAGGTAGCTGCCCTTGAAATAGGCGACGGTGCGCCCCTTCAGGTCGGCGACAGCCTTGATCGGCGAGCGGGGCGGCACGGCCAGATAGGCATTTTCGAAGCGGCCGCAGGGCATGATGACGCGCGTGTCGATCCCCGCCGAGCGGCCGATGATGGCGACCAGATCGCCCGCATAGGCAAGGTCGACCTGGCCATTGGCCAGCGCCTGGTTGACCGTCGCCGCGCCGCCGCGGAAACCGGGAAAGTCGAAGCGCACGCCGTCGCGGCGGAACTCCTCCTCCAGCCAGCCCTTGACCCGCGCGATGCCCTGCGCGCCCATGATCGACTGGCGCGTTCCCGCCGTCGCGGGCGCGCCGATGGTGATGGTCGCGGGCGGGCTTTCATCCCCCTTGCCATTGTCGCCGCCGCCCGCCGGTCCCGACGCGTCGCGCCCGCCGCCGCAGGCCGCCGTCATGGCGACGGCCCCAAGACCGACGGTAAGCGAGAGCATATGCCTGCGCGACAGGAGGGAAGGAGAAAACATGAGGAATGCCGAACCTTTTCTTCGTCGCCTATTGTCTATCGAATCGATAGGCATTGAAAATGATATTTCCTTTCGGCATATGGCTTTTTGGTTATGAGGCTGGCGGGAGCGGCGCGTCGTCACCGCCGGGATGGGGCAATAGGGAATGACGCTGGCGCAGCTTCGCCATCTGCTTGCGATCGTGGATGCCGAAATGAACATCACGGTCGCGGCCCGGCGCCTCAATTCCACCCAGCCCGGCCTTTCGCGCCAGCTCCGCCTGCTGGAGGAGGAGCTGGGCGCCCCCCTGTTCGTCCGGCACGGCAAGGGGCTGCGCGCGCTGACCGAACTGGGGCAGGGCGTGGTCGGCAGCGCCCGGTCCATCCTGGGCGAGGTCACGGCGATAAAGGCGCTGGCCGCCGCGACGCGCAACACGCGGCCGCTCCGCATCGCCACGACCCACACACAGGCGCGCCTGCTTCTGCCCGGACCGCTGGCGACCGCGCGCAGGCTCTATCCCGACCTTGCCGTGCAGCTGGTCCCCAGCGGCAATCGCGAGGCCATAGAGGCGATCGAGACGGGCGAGGCCGATCTGGCGCTCGTCAGCCATGTGGAGCGTCCCACGCAGCGCGCCATGTGCCTGCCCGTCTATCGCTGGGACCTTGTGGGGCTGGTGCCGCGCACCAGCGGCTACGACCTGCCGGAAGGGCCTACCATCCGGCATCTCGCCGCCCTGCCGCTGGTCACCTATGATTCCATGCTGGAGCGGGAGGTGTCCTTCACTGAAATATTCCGGGAAGCGGGCGTGGAGCCGCATATCGCCTTCACCGCCCGCGACACGGATACGGTCAAGACCTATGTGCGCGCCGGCATGGGCATCGGCATATTGGCGGAATTCGCCATCGACACGCTCGACAGCGACCTCAGGGTCATCGACCTGAACGGCATGTTCCCGTCCCGCATCACATGGGCCGTGCTCCAGCGGCAGCGCATTCCCGGATTGCTGAGGGATATCGTCGCTTCGCTGGTGCCCGGCATCGACCTCTCGCGGATCGACCGGGCGGCGGAGGATGCGCTCGTCCCGCTGCGCTGGCAGGATATGGGCTTCCATGGCGATGGTGATGCGCAAGGGGGTGATGGGCAGAGGGGCGATGTGCAGGAGGTGGACGGACCGGGCCAGCCGGTCCTGAGCCGGACCGGCGGCGACTGACGCCCGCCTATGCCGCCCCCGCCGCGACAAGCAGGTGCCGGAAATCCCCCTTGCGAGCCAGCACGTCGGCCAGGCTGTACCGGTCCAATATGCCGAGAAACGCGTCCAGCGCCTCATCCAGCACGCTGGTCAGGCCGCATCCCCTCGCGATGAGGCACTCGCCGCATCCCACCAGGTCGAAATCCTCTTCCGTATGGCGCAGGACGGCGCCGATATTGATCTCCGCCGCCGGGCGCGCCAGCCTGATCCCGCCATAGCGGCCGCGCACGCTCTCCAGATAGCCCGCATTCACCAGATCGTTGACCACCTTCATCAGATGATCCTTGGAGATCGCATAGGCCCGGGCGATCTCCGCTATGGAGCTTAGCTCGCCCGGCCGCGAGCCGAGATAGAGCAGAACCCGCATGGCGAAATCACTGTAGCGCGTCAGCCGCATCGGCATCCCTTCAAAGATGCCGATGAATAGCATGATTTCCTCAAGGAAGCATGGAAAAGCCCGCGGCACGCCCGGTGAGGACGTGCCGCAGGCCGATATATGTCAGGCCGCCAGATCGTAGCGGTCGGCGTCCATCACCTTGGTCCAGGCCGCCACGAAGTCCTGCACGAACGTCTCCTTCGCGTCGGCGGCGGCATAGACCTCCGACAGGGCGCGAAGCTGCGAGTTCGAGCCGAAGACGAGATCGACGCGCGTCGCCGTCCATTTCTGCCGGTCGGTCGCGCGGTCGGTGCCGAGGAACAGGCCCTTCTCGTCGCTTTCCTTCCACGCCGTGTTCATGTCGAGCAGGTTGACGAAGAAGTCGTTCGTCAACTGCCCCGGACGGTCCGTGAACACGCCATGGTCCGTGCCGCCATGATTGGCGCCCAGCACGCGCAGGCCGCCCACCAGCACCGTCATCTCCGGCGCGCTGAGCGTCAGCAACTGGGCGCGGTCGATCAGCAGCTCCTCCGTCGGCACGTTGAACGGCACCGGCAGATAGTTGCGGAAGCCATCGACGCGGGGTTCCAGGACCGCGAAATTCTCGGGGTCCGTCTGCTCCTGCGTCGCATCGACCCGGCCCGGGGTGAAGGGCACGGCGACGTCATGGCCGGCATCCTTCGCCGCCTTCTCGATCGCCGCCGAACCTGCCAGCACGATCAGGTCGGCGATGCTGATCTTCTTCGCGCCATTATCGAACCCGGCCTTGATCCCTTCCAGCACCGACAGCACGCGGGCGAGCTGTTCGGGCTGGTTGGCGTCCCAGTCCTTTTGCGGGGCCAGGCGGATGCGCCCGCCATTGGCGCCGCCGCGATGGTCCGATCCCCGGAAGGTGGAGGCGGAGGCCCATGCCGTCTGCACCAGTTCCGCGACGCTCAGGCCCGATGCCAGTATCTTCTCCTTCAGCGCCGCCACGTCCGCCGCATCGACCAGAACATGGTCGAGGGCGGGCAGGGGGTCCTGCCAGATCAGGTCCTCGGCGGGCACTTCCGGGCCGAGATAGCGGGACTTCGGCCCCATGTCGCGATGGCACAGCTTGAACCATGCCCGGGCGAAGGCGTCGGCGAACTGGTCCGGATTGTCCCGGAAGCGCCGGGATATCCTGAGATATTCCGGGTCCGTCTTCAGCGCGATGTCGGCCGTCGTCATCATGGTGGGCAGGCGGCGGTCCGGGCTGTGGGCGCCGGGCGCCAGGTCTTCCGGCTTCTGGCCAATGGGCTGCCACTGCTTGACCCCGGCGGGGCTGCGCACCAGCTCATAGTCATAGTCGAGCAGCATGTGGAAGAATGTGTTGTCCCATTGGGTCGGGGTCGGCGTCCACGCGCCCTCTATGCCGCTGGTGATCGTATGATCGCCAAAGCCGCTTTCATGGCCGCTCTGCCAGCCGAGGCCCTGCTGCGCGATGTCCGCGCCCTCCGGCTCCGCGCCGATCTTGGACACGTCGCCCGCGCCATGGGCCTTGCCGAAGGTATGGCCGCCCGCCGTCAGGGCCACCGTTTCCTCGTCGTTCATGCCCATTCGCGCGAAGGTCTCGCGTATGTCGCGGGCGGACTGGAGCGCGTCGGGATTGCCGCCCGGTCCTTCCGGATTGACGTAGATGAGGCCCATCTGGATCGCCGCCAGCGGGCTTTCCAGCACCATGTTCTTCTCGGGCTGGATGCGGGTCTCGTTGCCCTCCTGTCCGACCCATTGCTCCTCGGTGCCCCAGTAGATGTCCTTCTCCGGCTCGAACACGTCCGCGCGCCCGCCGCCGAAGCCGAACACCGGGCCGCCCATCGATTCGATGGCGACATTGCCCGCCAGGATCAGCAGGTCGGCCCAGCTCAGCTTGCGGCCATATTTCTGCTTGATCGGCCACAGCAGGCGGCGCGCCTTGTCCAGATTGGCATTGTCCGGCCAACTGTTGAGCGGCGCGAAGCGCTGCGATCCGGAGGAGGAGCCGCCCCGGCCGTCGCCTGTCCGGTACGTGCCCGCGCTGTGCCATGCCATGCGGATGAAGAACGGGCCGTAATGGCCATAATCCGCCGGCCACCAGGGCTGGCTGTCGGTCATCAGCGCGGTCAGGTCCTTCTTGACCGCCGCATAGTCCAGCGACTTGAACGCCTTCGCATAGTCGAAGTCGTCGCCCAGCGGATTGCCCGACAGGCCATTTTGCTGGAGGATATCCAGCGACAACTGGTTCGGCCACCAGTCACGGTTCGTCCTGCCGAGCAGCGAGCGGAGCGCGCCCGGCTCCTTCATCGGACAACTCAGCGGGTCCTTGGTTGTTTTCGCGTCCATCGGTCCAGTCCTCTCGTTCGTTTCGGTCTGAACACGCTAGGCTTCACCGGCCCCCGGCGGAAATGATGAAATTCTATCTCACAGGACGACAGGAGCGATCAGGGCATTGCCGTCAGCCCGGCGGGGGCGCGGCGCCCATCGCCTCGACCAGCGGCCACAGCACCTCGTCCGCGTGGATGGTGCAGAAATATTCGTTGACCTGCACGATCCTGCCGCCGCGCAGGGTGAAGATCATGCAATATTGGTTGCGATAGGGCTTGCCCTCGGCCGTCACCGCATCGCCCTCCCATTCCACCGCCACCCGGTCGCCCTCCGCCGTCACGCTCCTGACATCGGGACGCAGGCCGGTGGGGAGGAGGGTGCGGAACGCATCGATGGTGCCGATGATCGTCGCATAGTCCCGGCGGCCCGCGAACTTCGTATAGCCCTTGGCGATGGTGAAGGCTTCCGGGTCGAGGCAGGGGATCGCCGCCTCCTTGTCGCTCGCCCCCATCGCCTCGATGAAGGTGAGGACGGTCCGCTTGTTCTGCTCGCTCATCGCGCTTCTCCTGCCCGCCGGAACCAGCGGGTGACGCACCGGCCCCATTTGCCGCCGGAAGGGGCGGTTTCATCCTCGGCGCCGGCGGGGAGGAGGCTCGCCTCGACCCGCTCCTTCAACTGCCCTGCAAAGGCCTTGGCGAATTGGGGGAGCAACGGCTTGCCCAGCGCCTCCCACATGGGGGCCATCGGACCGCTGCCCGCCACGCGGACATGCAACATGACCGCCGTCTCATGGGGGCCGGTCGCGGTCGCGGCATAACTGCCGCCGCCTTCCACCGGATCGCCTTCCAGCCTGTAGGTGAAGACGGCCCGGTCCGGTCCCGCCCATTGTTCGACATGGACGCGGACCTTCACCGTGCGGACGAGGCCGCCCGCGCCGACCTTGAGCGTCCAGAGGCTGTTGTCGCCGTCGATCACCGCGCAGTCCTGAAGGCCGGGCATCAGGTTCGCCCACGCCTCGATATCGCGCACATATTCCCACAGGGCGTCGATGGGCGCGGCGATGGTGACGCCCTGCTCGGTCTCGATCATGCGGCAGGCTCCGGCGTGCGGGCGGTCAGCGTCCGCTCGAACAGGTCGCTCGGCCGTCCGGCGGCATGACGGCCGATCAGATAGCCGTGGGTCATGCCCCGCGCGTTGGTGACGCCGCTCTGCATCACCGCGCCATTGTCGAACCGGACCATGGAATTGCCCGCGACATAGAGACCCTCTATGACCCGGTTGTTCCAGTCGACCGCGCGGCAATGATGGTCGGCGACCAGCCCCGTGCCCGCTATGCCACCGCCGCCCATGCGTTTCAGCTCCACGGCATGATAAGGCGCCTTGAGGAGCGGGCCGAGATTGGGATTGGGCTTATGCTTCAGGTCGCCGACCATCACCTGCCCCCAGGGGAAGGTGCCGCGTCCGAAATCCGGGTCCTCGCCCGTTTCGGCATGGCGGTTGAAGGTCGCTACAGTATCGGCGAGGCCCGCCGGATCGACGCCGATCCCGCGCGCCAGTTCCTCCAGGCTGTCGGCGGTGAAGCCCATGCCCTCCGGCAGCTCCTGTCCCGGCATGACGGAGCCGAAGGGATATTTGGCCCGTGCCTGCGCATCGAATATCGCCCAGCAGGGATAGTTGGGATGCGTCTGCCGCGCGCCGTCTATCGCATCCACCGCATAATAGAGCGCCCGGTAGAACGCCTCGTTGGCGAAGCGGCGGCCAGCGCCGTTCACGACGATGACATGCGGCAGGCCGAGGAAGGAGAGGGAACCGCGCCAGAGCGGATAGCCGTTCTCCAGCTCCTCGCCCGGTGTATGGACGCCCAGATTGGCAGGGTCGGGCACCCGCGCGATTCGCGCGCCCACCTGCCCCGCGAGGCGCAGATGCGCGCCGTCCACCGTGCCCATGACCATGGACACCGCGTCGAGATGGTTGGAGACGGTCCTGGCAAGCTCCGGATTGCGCTCATGCGTGCTGACCGCGATCACCACGCCCCTGTTCGCCTTGACGAAGAGGTCCCCGCCGTCGCCCGCACGCCGACGATCCGCTCCCCGTCGCCGATCAGTTCCTCGACATTGACGCCCGTCTCCATGGGGATGCCGCGGTCGATCACGCCCTTCACGAAATAGGCGGCGAGGCCGGGGCCGAGACAGCGCTCATCCTTCGTGATGCGCTCGGCCATGAGGCCGTAATCCCATTCGAGCATGCTCGCCGTGCCGCCGCCGCGGAAGATATCCTCATGGTTGAGGCCATAGGGCACCTGCGGCGATATGCGCGTGCGGTGCTGCCATTCGCCCAGCGTCCCGGCCGGGAAAGGCTCGACTTCCAGATAGCGGCCCTCCGCCAGGCTGTCGTTGCTGTGGGGATAATAATAGTCCGGGCAGCCACGGATGACCCGCATCCTGAGGCCGATCGCCTCCTCGAAATAGCGCAGCGCCACCGGCCCGTGCAGCGCCTGGTTCAGCATCGCCCCGTCCTCGCCATAGCCCATGGACAGGGCCTGCATGTAGCGAAAGCCGCTTTCCGGCGAATCCTTGATGCCCGCCGCGGCCGCCAGATGGTTTCCGGCGATCCACACCTCGCCCATGGACAGCGCGGTGACGCCGCCCACCTGCCCGGCGCGTTCCAGGATGATCGCGCTCGCGCCGTGATCGTGCGCGGCGATGGCGGCGGCGAGGCCGCCTCCGCCCGATCCGACCGACACGATGTCGGCTTCCAGGTCCCAATGCGGCGGCAGGTTCCGGATCATCGGCTTCCTCTCCCAACAGGTCAGCGATCAGGCGCGACGGCGACCCGTTCCCGAGTCCCGCCTTATAATAGCACCTGACAAGATGACATTATTAGCAGAGATATGGCCGACGCCAAGAGGGTTCCTGCATCCGCCCGCCATCAGCGCCGGTCAGCGGGCCGCCCTGGCATCCTCCGCCGACACCGCGTCCCTGTAGCGGTTGCCGAAATGGGTGCGGACGTAATTCACGACGTCGGCCACCTGCTGGTCCGTCATCATCTTGCCCACGGCGGGCATGCCGTTCATCCCGTGGAGGACGATGTAGAGCGGATATCCGCCCGCCTCCATCTTGGGATTGCGGGCGAGGGCGGGGTAGAAGCCCGCGCCCTTCGCCCCGCTGGCATCGGCCATGTGGCATCCGGCGCAGACGCGCTTGTAGAGGGCCGCGCCCGTCGGCTCGCTGAATTTCGTCGGCGTGACGAAGGCGCCGTCCGCATCGCCGGGCCGCGCCGCCGCGCTCATATTGGCGGCGGCGGAGGCCGGCTCCGCAGAAGACTGGGCGAGGGCGGCGGTCATGGAGCCGAGGGCGGCCAGCGCGGCGGCGGCAAGGGAGAGGGTTGCAATCTTCATCGGATCAGCCCGCCATGACATGTTGGTGCAGACGCGAGATCGCGTCGAGCGCGGAGGTGATGCCGCCTTCCTGCCAGGCGGGGATGTAGGAGGCATGCTCGCCCGCCAGCAGGATGCGTCCGTCGATCTGGCAGAGATTCTTGTAATGCTCGGCCCGCGCCTCCTCGCTCCAGTTGCCGAAGCAGCCCTGCGTCCACGGCACGCGATGCCAGCCGACCGAGATGCCGCTTATATATTCCTCCTTGTACTGCGGATGGATCTGCGCGCCCCATTCCACCGCCCGCGCCACCCGCTCGGCGGGAGGAAGCGACGTGAATTCATAGGCATAGGCGCCGAAGGCATAGCCGCCCAGCAGGGCCGACGGCCCCTTGGCCCCGTAATTGGTGCTGGGATAGCTGATCTGGAGGATGGGCAGGTCGGTGGTGGTGATGCCGCCGTAGATTTGCTCGTCCTGCTCCCAGAAGCGCCGCTTGAATTCGAGGCCGACCTTGAAGCCCGCCTCATAGGGCACGGCGCGGATCGCATTGGCCATGGGCGCGTCCACGTTCATGTCGATCTGGCTCAATATGGAAAGGGGAATGGTGCAGAGGCACCAGTCGGCCCTTGCCTGCCCCGCCGCGCCCGTCTTACTGTCCTGATAGGCGACGGTGACGCCCTTCTCGTCCTGCTGGATCGCCGTCACCTTGCTGTTCAGGCGGATGAGGTCGCCGACCTCCCGTTCGAACGCCTTGGCCACCATGTCCATGCCGCCCACGGGCTGGAAGATCGCCGTCTGGTGGTCGTTGGACAGGCTGGTCGCGATATTGCGCCACATGCCCGATTGCAGGACCGTCTCCAGCGTCATGGGGTCGGAGGGGATGGGTTCCGCGGTCAGGCCGCCGCCCGGCCCCTTGGTCCAGCCGCGCCGCTCGCTCGACGCGCGCCCCTTCACATAGCGATAATCCTTGTCCAGCGCGCCCCAGCCGCGCAGGGCCTGGAGCAGTATCTCGCCGTCTTCCTTCGTCACCGCATCGGCGAGCGCGCCCTTGTTGGCGGCCTTCGCCATCAGCTCCCCGACATGGCCGTAAAAGTCCGCCTGTATGTGGCGGTAACGCTGCGGCTTGCCCCCAAACGCCCGGGTCGAGTGGATATAGGCATTATAGTTGAGCTGCATGAACGGCTCGAGCGCCACGCCCAGCTCGCGGCAATAATGCATGATGGCATAATGGTTGTACGGGATGCGCCACGGGCCGGGATTGATGTAGTTGCCCGGCGCAAAGGTGCAGTTCTGCGTGGCGCCGCCCAGTTCGGTGAAGCTGTCGCCCCCGCGCAATGTCCAGCTTCGCCCGCCGACGCGGCCATTATATTCCAGCACCTGAACCTTGTATCCGGCCCGGCGCAGTTCCAGCGCGGCGGTCAGTCCCGCCACGCCCGCGCCCAGGATCAGCACGGACGCGCCCTTCACGTCACCGTCCAGCTTCACCGGCCCCTTGAAAGGGGATGTCTGCGCCTGTCCCAGGCTCGACATCGCCATATACATGGCCGATGCGCCCGCCGTCCGCCCGATCAGGGTCAGGAGGTCGCGCTTGGTCATCGGCAGGACGGGTTTGTCCGTCATCTTGTTTTCCCCCGGTGCGGAAGCCCGTTGCGGGCTTTCCGTCGGCAACCGTCATCGGCCGCCCTGATCAATGTGTTGATACGCCTTTTGGCGTATTTGCGCCGATGCCTTTTCGTTTCTGTCCGGACATGATTTGGCGGCGGCGCTTGACGGCGGGGCACCTTCCCGCGCATCGCGGCGTTCATCCCGGCAGACCCCCAAGGCAGATTGCGAGATATTTCTCCTCCATGCGCTATTTTCTCGACACGGAATTCAATGGCTTCGGCGGGGCGCTCATCAGTCTGGCGCTGGTGCCGGAATATGGCGACCAGGAATTCTATACCTCGGTCCCGATGGACGATCCCGTCCATCCCTGGGTCGAGCTGAATGTCATGCCCTATCTGCGCCATGTGCCGCCCGGCCTCGACAATCATATGAGCCGGGCGCAGGCCGCCGCGCATCTCGCCCACTATCTGGAGGGCGATCCGACCCCTACCATCATCGCCGACTGGCCGGAGGATATAGCGCAATTCTGCATGCTGCTCCTCACCGGACCGGGCGACATGGTGACGGTGGACGGCCTGACGTTCGAGCTGATCCGCACGCCGGGCTTCAGCACTGCCGGGAACAGCCAGGTGCCGCACAATGCGCTGCACGACGCGCGGGCGCTCAAGACCTTCCACGAATATCACGCCTGATCCGTCAGGCGCCCCATCAACCCGAACATCGGAGAATCCATGTCCAAGTCCATCAAGATCAGCCTGACCGAAGACGAGATCGGCATCCTCGTCGATGCACTGGAAGCCGACCAGGAAGGCTATGTGGAGGCCGCCAAGGAAGCGCGCGCCAATAACAAGCGCGATGACGTCAGGACCTTCACCGAAGCGGCGGAGCGCATCAACGGCCTCCTGACCCGGCTCCAGGCCCTGCTGCCGGAGGATTGACCCTATCCGGCGAGGGGGAGGCCGAGCACCACGCACAGGCCGCCCCCGCCGGGGCGATTGGCGATGGACAATGTGCCGTGCATCGCCGCCATCGCTTCCTGCACGATGGCAAGGCCCAGGCCCACGCCGCCCGTCGAGCGGGCGCGCGATGCCTCGCCCCGCCAGAAAGGCTCCGTGGCCCGCGCGATGACCGACGGGGCTATGCCGGGCCCGTCATCCTCTATGACGAGCTGCGCCGCCCGCCCGTCCGACCGCAGGGCGACATGCGCGTTCCCCGCGTAGCGCAGGGCGTTGTCGAGCACATTCTGCACCGCCCGCCGCAGCAGCGCGGCATCGGCCAGCACGACCAGCCGCGCCTCCGCCTGAAGGTCCACGGGCGACCCCTGCTCGCGATAGCTGTCCACCAGCGCCTCTATCAGCGACGCCGCATCCACGCGCGTCGGGCGGGAAGCGCTATGGCCGTCCATGAAGTCGAGTATGGCGGAGATCATGGCGCGCATCTCCGCAATGTCCGCCTGCGCCCGCTCGCGCTGGTTCTCGGGCAGGCGGTCGACGCGGAAGGAGAGGCGGGTCATGGGCGTGCGCAGGTCGTGGGCGATGGCGCGCAGCAATGCGGCCCGGTCCCGCTCCTGATCCCTGATGCGCCGCTGCATCCCCTCCATGGCGGACACGAGCGCGCGGATCTCCGGCGGCGCGTCGCGGCTGTCCTCCTGTCCGGAGGAGGGGCGCAATTCGCTGCCTTCCTCCGCCATGGCCGCCAGCCGTGCAATGGGATCGCCGATGGTGCGCGCCACCCGGCGGACAGGCAGCATCAGCAGGATGAAGACTCCGCCCATCAATGAAAAAGTTATGGAATACCAATATAGTATCGCCGGACTCTGTGTCCCCTGTAGGACGAGCCAAGCCTTTTCCCGCCGTATCACGAGGGTGAAGGGACCTTGAACCGCCTCCATCCCCGGCCCCCGGCCGGGCCTCGCCCCCCGTCCCGGCTCCGGGTCCAACTCAGGTCCCGGCCCTTCGCCGGGCGGCCCTCCCGGCGGCGCCTGGAGCAGCAGGCGCACCGAGGAGACCGGCACGCCCAGCCGCTCCGCCAGTTGCGCCTCCATTGCCGGATGCGGCATCTGCCCCTCCGATTGGGTAGGGAAACGTGTGAGCTTATGCCGTTCGATCCGCCAGTCCGGCGGGCGCTCGCCCTCGAGCAGCCGCGCCAGATCGTCCAGCCCCAATGGCCGGGAAACCGGCGGCGGCCCACGGAAGGTGACGATCATCATCGCGCCCAGCGACAACAGGATCGCCGCCGCCGTCAGCGCGACGATGCGCTGATAGATGGTGAGGCGCGCGATCATTCGGGCGCCGGGACGCGCCTGACCTGCGGGGTGAACAAATAGCCTTCGCTGCGCACGGTGCGGATGAGGTCGCCCGCCCGGCCATGCTGCAGCTTGCGGCGCAGGCGGCTGATCTGCACGTCGATCGCCCGGTCATAGCTGTCCACATCCACGCCCGCGCTATATTCGAGGAGCTGGTCCCGGCTCAGCACGCGGCGGGGATGCTGGACGAAGGCGCGCAGCAGGCGGAACTCGCCGTCGGTCAGGGATATGAGCACATCGTCCGGATCGATCAGCAGCCGCTGGTCGAGGTCGATGGTCCAGCCGTCGAAGCCCAGAACCGCCTTGGCCGCCTCCCCCTCGGCGGGAGCGGCGGGCCGCGCCCCCGCCTCCCGCGCGCGGCGCAGGGCCACCCGGATGCGCGCCAGCAGCTCGCGCGGGTTGCACGGCTTGGCGAGATAGTCGTCCGCGCCCATTTCCAGCCCGATGATCCGGTCCACGTCGCTTCCGACCGCCGATAGCATGATGACCGGCATGCGGGAGGCCGCGCGCAGACGCCGCAGGATGGACAGGCCGTCCTCGCCCGGCATCATCACGTCCATGACGGCCAGATCGAACGGGCGGACCGCCAGATGCGCGTCCATCTCCTCCCCATCGGCAGCGCCTTCCACGACGAAACCATGGGCGCCGAGAAACTCTCCGAGCAGGGCGCGGATTTCCGGATCGTCGTCGACCACCAATATATGGCTGCTGGGTTCCGGAGGCATTGTCCCATCGGCTTCGCTGAACGCTCCGCCATTGATAGCCGGGTCGAAGGCCGCAGGCAAAGCCGATGGAGAGGATTGGCTCATGCCAGCCCGACCGTGACGGTTCCGGCGAAACCGTTGGTCAGGTCGCCGGTCATGGCGATGGTCTGCTGCGCGATCTGCGCCGCCGTGTTGTCGCCGAAAACATTGTCGTTGGCGATGCTGATGCTGGCGAAATTGCTGCTGCTCGATCCATAGGTGCTCGATCCCGAATAGACCGTGTTGCACTGGGCCGCGGGCATGGCGAATTGCGAGACGAGCAGCCGGTTGGCGTAGCTGGTCGCCGTGTTGAGGCTGCGATAGACCTCGAAATGGATATGCGGATAGCGGCCCGCATAGCAGCCGGGGAAGATGGAGGTGAAGGTCACCTTGCCATCGGCATCCGTCTCCGCCACGCCGCGCAGGTAATTCTCGTTGGGCAGGTCGTAGAGCGAATATTGCCCGGTCGCGTTGCAGTGCCAGATATAGATGGCATAGCCGGACAGGGGCGCGCAGCTGTTGTTCACGTCCACCAGCGTGATGGTCAGCGTCATGTAGATGCCCGCCGCCGTGGCCGTGGAACTGCCGAAGCTGCTCCTGATGTCGGTGCGGACCACGCCGCTGCTGGTCAGGACGTTGACGACCGTGCCGTTGCGCGTGTTCGATCCATCGGCGGGGTAGGGGCCGTTGGTCTCCGTCGGGTCGGCGATGCAGGTTCCGCTGCCGGTCGTTGTCGTGGTGCTGCTACCGCTGCTCGTGCCGGATGTCGATGTGGACGAACTGCTGCTGCTCGTCGTCGTGCTGGCGGAGGAGGTGGAGGACCCCGATTCCCCGCCGCAGCCCAGCAGCGCGAATGTCCCCGCCGATGCAAGCCAGCGCATCGACTGCCGCCGTCCCATGCGTTGCGCGGTCAGGCGCTCTAGGTCATGGAACAAGCCTTCGTCCCGATGATCGTCAATATCCAGGCCCATATAATTCTCCGGTCTTCATGCGAACCGAGGGCGTTTCTGGCCCGGCATCGCAACCGGGAGATTTCGGAATTGTAGCCCCAATATTGCACGGCGGGACCGGAGGCGCGGGCGCCAACGGCTTCTCAAATCCATCATTGGAACATATAGTGAACATATGCGCGATTCGTCCCGTCTCCTCGCCCAGGTGCGGCATAGTCTGGAAAGGCTCGAACCGCGCCGGACGACGGCGGCGGCGTCCCTCTTCGCGTCCGGGCATGAAGGGATCGACCGCGCCCTGGGCGGCGGCTTCGCCAGGGGACGGCTACATGAAGTCTTTGCCGGGGAGGAATACGCCGGAAGCGGCGCCGGCCTTACCGCTCTCCTGGCCCTGCGCGCGATGAAATCGGACGGAGCGAGGGAGATGCGCCCTTTCCTCTGGCTGCGAACGGAGACCGTGCAGAAACGCGCGGGCGGGCTGCATGCCACCGGCCTTGGCGAACTGGGTCTCGACCCCGCCATGCTGCTGCTCGGCCTTGTCCCGGACGAGGGCGCATTACTGCATGCCGCGGCCGAGGCGACCCGCTGTGCCGGGCTGGGCGCCTTGCTGGTCGAATGCTGGGGGCCGATGCGCGGTCTGGACCTCACGGCCAGCCGACGCCTGATGCTGGCGGCGGAGGGCTCCGGCGTCACGCTGTTCCTGCTCCGGATCGGCGGCGAGCCGGTGCCGAGTGCGGCGGACACGCGCTGGCAGGTGACAGCCGCCCCCTCCATCGCGCTGGAGGCCAATGCCCCCGGCGCGCCCATGTTCGAAATCCAATTGCTGCGCAGGCGCGCGGGACCTCCGGCCGGTCCATGGCGCGTGGAGTGGGATCGTGACGGATCATGTTTCAGAAAAGCGGACGGGCGCGATCATGCGGGATCGCCGCTATCTCGCCCTGTTCTTCCCCTGGTTGCCGACGGAGCGCCTGAACCTCTCCGGCGTGCGGGCTGACGGTCCCCATGCACTGGTCGAGAAGCTGCGCGGCGCGATGCGGCTGGTGGCGGTGGACAAGGCTGCGGCGGCCCTTGGCCTGGTCCCCGGCCTGTCCATGGCCGATGCGCGGGCACGATGGCCGAACCTCGCGCTGTTCGACCATGATCCCCATGCCGATGGAGAATGGCTGGACCGGCTCGCCGATGGCTGCGGCCGCTACACGCCGGTCGTGGCGCTCGATCCACCCGATGGGTTGATCCTCGACATCAGGGGCTGCGCGCATCTTTTCGGCGGCGAGGCGGGATTGCTGGCGGACATGGAGGATCGCCTGGCCCGGATGGGCATGAGCGTGCGCCTTGCCTGTGCGAACACACCCGAAGGCGCGCGGGCGCTGGCCCGCCATGGATCGTCGCCCGCGCCCGACGAGGCGACGGCGATCCGCCGCCTGCCTGTCAGGGCGCTGGAACTGGAGGAGGAGGCGCTGACCGCGCTGCGCCGCGCCGGTCTCAAGACGGTCGGCGACGTCGCCCGCCGCCCGCTGGCCAATATCGCCGCGCGGTTCGGGCAGGCCGCCGTGACCGCGATCCGGCGGATCACGGGCGATGAGGACAGCACGCTCGTCCCCCGCCATGTCGTGCCGCCGCCGAGCGTGGAGCGCCGTTTCGCGGAACCCGTCGCCCGCACGGAAACCGTCCTCCTCATCCTGGAGGAACTGGCTCATGAGGCCGTGGCCAGACTGGAGGAAGCCCATGAGGGCGGACGCCGCTTCGACATCCTGCTCTTCCGGACCGACGGGCTGGTGCGCCGCCTGTCGGTAGAGACGGGTAGCCCGAGCCGTGATGTGCCCGCGCTGATGCGTCTGGTGCGGGAACGGGTGGAGACGCTTGCGGACCCGCTCGATCCCGGTTTCGGCTTCGATCTCGTCCGCCTCATCGTCCCCTTGACCGAAAAGCTGGGCGCCGCGCAATTGCGGCTGGAAGGCGGTGCCGTTGCCGAAGCGGAGGTGATGGCGCTGGTCGAACGTCTGAGCACCCGGCTGGGCCGCGGCCGCATCAGGCGCTTTGCCCCGCGCGATACGCATATCCCGGAACAGGCCGAATTCTCCCTTCCCGCACTGGATGCACCGCCGCCCCTATCCTGGCCCATACCGGCGGCGGAAGAACCGCCGCTGCGTCCGATCCACCTGTTTGACCCGCCCCAGCCCATAGAGGTTCTGGGCGCGGAGGTGCCCGACGGCCCGCCGCTACGCTTCCGCTGGCGTCGTGTCCTGCATGAAGTGGCGCGGTTCGAGGGACCGGAGCGTATCGCCGCCCAATGGTGGCGGCAGCGCCCCATTGCCTGTGACATGCCCAGGGACGATGGCGGGGAAGGAGAGACCCGGCTGCGTTATCGCCTGGGCGAGGATGCCTCCCGCACGCGCGACTATTACCGGGTGGAGGACAGGCGCGGCCGCCGCTTCTGGATCTTCCGCCATGGCTTCTTCGAAGCGGAAAAGCCCATGCCGCGCTGGTATCTGCACGGATTGTTCGCATGAGCAGGGGACGTGATCCGGGACCGGAAACCATGCCCGGCAAGGTGGCGCCTTTCGCGCCGCGCCTTCCGGGAGGCGCGCCTCCTCCCATTGAGCAGGCGGACTTTGCCGAACTGGTCGCCGCGACCCATTTCAGCTTCCTGCGCGGCGCCTCCGATCCCTTCGACATGGTGGCGCAGGCGCTCGCCCTGGGCCATCGCGCCATCGGCATTGCGGACCGGAACACGGTATCCGGCGTCGTGCGGGCGCTGGTCGCCGTCCGCCAGCTGCGACAGACGCTGAAAGAGGATTATCGGCAATCCGCGCCTCGCGGCGGTGAAACGGCAGAGCAAGTGGAGGAACGGCGCGAGCATGCCCGCCGGTTCCTGCCCCCCGCGCTGTCCTTCCGCCTCATCGTCGGTGCCCGGCTCTGTTTCTCGGACGGAACGCCGGACATCGTGGCCTATCCGGTCAATCGCCATGGCTGGGGCCGCCTGACGCGCCTGCTCAGCACGGGCAACCTGAAAGATCATGTGAAGAAAGGGGAATGCGACCTCCTCTTCTCCGACCTGCTGGACCATGCGCAGGACATGCTGTTCATCGCCATGGGCGGGGAGGAGGATGAAGCGGTCCTCGCGAAACTGGCCAGGGCCGCTCCGGATGCCCTGTGGCTGGGCGCCACCATGCCGCGTACCGGGCCGGATCGGCGGCGGCTTGCCCGGCTGGCGGCGATGGCGCGGCGGTTGGGCATCCCACTGCTTGCCACCTGCGATGCATTGTACGCGGTGCCGGAAGACCGGCCGCTCCATGATATCGTCACCTGCATCCGCGAGGGCACCACCATCCATGAGGCCGGGCGCAGGCTGGGGACGAATGCCGAACGCCACCTGAAATCCGCGCATGAGATGAAAAGGCTGTTCCGGGACTGGCCGCAAGCGGTGGAGGCATGGCGCGATGTGGTGGGCCGGATCGGGTTTCATCTGGAACATCTGCAATATGAATATCCGCACGAGCCGGTGCCGGAAGGATGGGAGCCACAGGAATGGCTGGAGCATGAGACCTGGCGGAACGCGAGGAAACGCTATCCGAACGGCATTCCCGCCAAGGTCGCGCAGTCTCTGGCCAAGGAATTCGCCCTGATCGGCAGCCGCAACTATGCCTATTATTTCCTGACCGTATATGATGCGGTGAACTTTGCCCGCAACCGGCAGATACTCTGCCAGGGTCGCGGATCGGCAGCCAATTCCGCCGTCTGTTACTGCCTGGGCATTACCGAGGTCGATCCGGACAGGCATAATCTCCTCTTCTCCCGCTTCATCTCGGAAGACCGCGATGAACCGCCCGACATCGACGTCGATTTCGAGCATGAGCGGCGCGAAGAGGTGATCCAGCATATTTACGAGCGCTATGGCCGGGAACGCGCCGGCATCGCCGCCACCGTCATCCATTATCGGCCGCGCAGTACCGTGCGGGAGGTGGGAAAGGCTCTGGGCCTGTCCGAGGATGTGACCGCACGGATCGCCAGCACCGTCTGGGGCAGCTATGCCAGCGGGATGGAGGAGAGGCGGTTCCGCGATGCGGGCCTCGACCTGGCCACCGCCGATATCATGCGGCTCAAGGAACTGGTCGACCGTCTCCTGCAGGCGCCCCGGCACCTCTCCCAGCATGTCGGCGGTTTCGTGCTGACGCAGGATCGCCTCGACGAGACAGTCCCGATCCACAAGGGCGCGATGAAGGATCGGACCTTCATCGAATGGGACAAGGACGATATTGACGCGCTTGGCCTGATGAAGGTCGATGTGCTGGCCCTGGGCATGCTGACCTGCATACGCAAGGGGTTCGACCTGATGCGGACCCATGGCCTCGGCGACCTGACGCTGGCCAGCGTCCCGCCGGAAGAGCCAAGGGTCTATGACATGCTTTGCCGTGGGGACAGCGTGGGCGTCTTCCAGGTGGAAAGCCGCGCGCAGATCAACATGCTCCCCCGCCTGAAGCCGCGCAAATTCTACGACCTGGCCATTCAGGTGGCGATAGTGCGCCCTGGTCCGATCGAAGGAGATATGGTCCATCCCTATCTCCGGCGCCGATCGGGCAAGGAAGAGGTCGTATTTCCCTCTCCATCTCCGCAATATGACCCGAAGGAACTGGAAGGGATACTCGGCCACACCTTTGGCGTGCCCCTGTTTCAGGAGCAGGCCATGAACCTCGCCATCAAGGCCGCAGGCTTTACCGACGGCGAGGCCAACCAGCTCCGCCGCGCCATGGCCACCTTCCGCAATGTCGGAACGATTGGCCATTTCGAGGAGAAAATGGTCAGGGGCATGGTCGGCCGAGGCTATGACAAGGAATTCGCCGAGCGCTGCTATAACCAGATCAAGGGCTTCGGCAGCTATGGCTTTCCGGAAAGCCATGCCATCAGCTTCGCCCTGCTTGTCTATTGTTCGGCATGGCTGAAATGCTTCCATCCCACGGTCTTCGCGGCCGCGCTGCTCAATTCGCAGCCCATGGGCTTCTATGCCCCCGCCCAGATCGTCCGGGACGCGATCGAGCATGGCGTGGTGGTGCGCTCCATCGATGTCAATGCGAGTTGCTGGGACAATGGGCTTGAAGCGCTGGCCCAGGGCGATCCCGTCGAGTCCGGACAATGGATTCCGCACAATTCTCGCTGGGGGAACATCGTCCCCGCCAGTCGGAAGGACAGGGATTTCATCCTGCGACTGGGTTTCCGCCAGATTGACGGCTTCCGTGAGGAGTGGGGCAAGGCGATCGTGAAGGAACGCGAGCGGGGCGGTCCGTTCGCCACCGTCGAGGAAGTGGCACGGCGCGTCAGGATCAATGCCGGCAAGGAAGAGGACGGGCTTCCTCCTGTTCCCCTGTCGTCCCGTGCGCTGCAATTGCTGGCCGATGCCGACGCCTGCCGCTCGCTGGGACAGGAGAGGCGGGATGCGGCATGGGAGGTCAGGCGCATGCCGGCAGGCATATTGCCCCTCTTTGCCGCCGCCGATGCCCGCGAAACAGGCGAGGAAAGCGACATGGCCCTTCCTCCCATGCCGCTTTCGGAGGGGGTCGCCGCCGATTATCAGACGACCCGGCTGTCCCTGAAACAGCATCCCATGACCTTTTTGCGCCCCATGTTCCGGGCGGAAGGCGTGCTCTCCAGCCAGGAAATGGGCCATGTCGCGAACGGCAAGCGCGCGAAGGTCGCGGGCGTGGTCCTCGTGCGGCAGCGACCGGGCAAGGGCAATGCCATCTTTGCCACGCTCGAGGACGAGACGGGGATCGTCAACATCCTGCTATGGGCGCGGCTGTTCGAGCATTACCGGCTACCGATCATGGCCGCCCGGCTGATGGAGGCGCATGGCGTGGTACAGCGCGTGCGGGAGGGCGATGTGGACGTGATCCATCTCATGGCGGACCGCATAGTGGATCGCACGGAGGAGCTGGACCATCTGTCGGACGATCGTCGCACGACCGCAGAGGCTGCTTCCGGCGACAAGGCCGTGTATCCGGACCTGCCGCGCCTCAATGGCCACAGGCATCCTCGCAATGTCCGCATCCTACCGAAATCACGGGATTTTCATTGAAGGAAAATGGTCGGGGAGACAGGATTCGAACCTGCGACCCTCTGCTCCCAAAGCAGATGCGCTACCAGGCTGCGCTACTCCCCGAGCCGGATTTGGCCTTAGCGCCCGTTTCTTCCCGGAAGCAAGCGAAAGCGCGCATCATTTCCGAGAGAGGGCGCAAAAGGAAAGGGCGACCCTGCCACGGCAGGATCGCCCTGAACTCGTGCGTGAAACGCGACGATCAGTGCGCGTTCGCGACGTTGCTCGCAGCGTTCTCCGTCGCGTTCGCAGCGTTGGAGAGATTGCCAGCGGCGTTGTCGAGAGCGTTAGCAGCGTTCTCGGTCTCGTTGATCACGACTTCGTTGGAAGCGTTGTTAGCTTCCGCAGCGGGCTTCTCACCGCACGCGGCGAGGGCCAGCAGGCCGGTCGCGGCGAAAACAACAGCGAACTTGTTCATCTTGTAGGCTCCCATAGCAACAACCCCGCGCATGGGAGTACCCATGCACGAGTGGCCCCAAATAACGACCTCATCGGCCAAATCAACGCTTTTTTATCAACTGAACCGGTCGGAATTGCGGCGACGGAACGTTTGGACGGAGCGACAAGCCGTTAAAACTGCGTCGAAACCGCTTTGGAAGCGGCGCCGTTTGCGTTGGGCGCGACCCTCGGTTAGAAGCCGCGCCATCCCCGGCGGCGCGCACGGACAGGCGCCGTTCAGCAAAGGCATTTGAATCGGAGTCGAAACCCAATGGCGGTGCAGTATTCCTTCGTGATGAAGGGTCTCACGAAGACCTTTCCCGGCGCCAACAAGCCGGTGTTCAACAATATCCACCTGCAATTCCTGCCCGGCACCAAGATCGCCGTCATCGGCGTGAACGGCGCCGGCAAATCGACGCTGATGAAGGTCATGGCGGGCATGGACACCGAATTCCAGGGCGAGGCCTGGGCGGCGGAGGGCCTGCGCGTCGGCTATCTCGCCCAGGAGCCGCAGCTCGATCCCGGCAAGACGGTGATCGAGAACGTCAAGGACGGCGTGCGCGGCGTGGCCGATCTGGTCGACCGCTTCAATGAAATCTCCAATCTCATGGCCGACCCGCCGGAAGATGCGGATTTCGACGCCCTGATGACCGAGATGGGCGAGTTGCAGGAAAAGATCGATGCGGTGGACGGCTGGACGCTCGACAACCAGCTCGAGATCGCCATGGAGGCGCTGCGCTGCCCGCCGGGCGACTGGTCGGTGGACAATCTGTCGGGCGGTGAGAAGCGCCGCATCGCGCTGTGCCGCCTGCTCCTCGAAAAGCCCGACATCCTGCTACTCGACGAACCGACCAACCATCTCGACGCGGAAAGCGTCGCTTGGCTCGAACAGCATCTCATCAACTATACGGGCAATGTCATCCTCGTCACCCACGACCGCTACTTCCTCGACAATGTGGTGGGCTGGGTACTGGAGCTGGACCGCGGCCGCGGCATCCCGTTCGAGGGCAATTATTCCAACTGGCTGGAAGCCAAGGCCAAGCGGATGGAGCAGGAGGAGCGTGAGGAAGCGGGCCGCCAGAAAGCGATCAAGGAGGAGCTGGAGTGGATTCGCCAGTCCCCCAAGGCCCGCCAGACCAAGAGCAAGGCCCGTATCCGCGCCTTTGACGAACTGGTGGAGAAGCAGGAGGCGCGCGCGCCCGGCAAGGCGCAGATCGTCATCCAGACGCCCGAGCGCCTGGGCGGCAAGGTGATCGAGGCCAAGGGCCTGACCAAGAGCTATGGCGACAAGCTGCTGTTCGAGGGCCTGGACTTCATCCTGCCGCCGGGCGGCATTGTCGGCGTCATCGGCCCGAACGGCGCCGGCAAGTCCACCCTGTTCCGCCTGATCACCGGCCAGGAACAGCCGGACGCGGGCACCCTGGAGGTCGGCCCGACGGTCAGGCTCGGCTATGTCGACCAGAGTCGCGACGCCCTCGACCCCAATCACAATGTCTGGGAGGAAATCTCCGGCGGCCATGACCTCATGACCATCGGCAAGCATGAGATCCAGACGCGCGCCTATGTCGGCGCCTTCAACTTCAAGGGGCCGGACCAGCAAAAGAAGGTGGGTCAATTGTCGGGCGGCGAGCGCAACCGCGTCCACATGGCCAAGATGCTGAAGGAGGGGGGCAATGTCCTCCTGCTCGACGAGCCGACCAACGACCTCGACGTCGAGACGCTGCGCGCGCTGGAGGATGCGCTGGAGAATTTCGCGGGCTGCGCCGTGGTCATCAGCCACGACCGCTTCTTCCTCGATCGCCTCGCCACGCATATCCTCGCCTTTGAGGGCGACAGCCATGTCGAATGGTTCGAGGGCAATTTCGAAGCCTATGAGGAAGACAAGCGCCGTCGCTTGGGCGACGCGGCGGATCGCCCGACGCGCCTCGCCTACAAGAAGCTGACGCGCTGAAACCGACAGGGAGCGGGCGGCGGTCAGCCTCTGGAGCGGGGTTTGCGTCGATCGAAGCAAACCCACTCTTAAATTCCTTGTTTTCCGCGATTTCCAAATCGCCGGATGTTC
>JASGGS010000350.1:0-3271 GCA_047602685.1 Sphingobium sp. | reverse complement strand
GCACCGGCGGCGCGCCGTTCCAGCGCCTCGCTGCGGCGACGGGCCTGGTCGGCCTGGGCGCGGGCCTGCGCGAGCGCGCGCTGCTCGTCGGCGAGGGAGGGAGCGGCGGCGCTCGCCGTGGTGAAGGCGACAAGGACAAGCGCCGCGCAAGCCGCGACGCGCCCTACTCCACCGCTCATCGCCCCCGCCGTCATGGCGCTATCCTTCGCGATGATAGGGGTGATTGGCAAGGATGCTGGTGGCGCGCCATAATTGCTCGGCCAGCATGGCGCGGGCCATCATGTGCGGCCAGGTCATGCGGCCGAAGGCGATGAGGCGGTCGGCGGCGCGCCGCTCCTCCGCGCTGAAGCCGTCCGCCGCGCCGATTTCGAACCGGCATTCGCGCCGTCCCTCGTCCCGCCAGCGGCCGAGAAGCCCGGCAAGCTGCATGGAGGTGAGCTGATCGCCATGCTCGTCGAGGAGAATGCGCGCGCTGTTGGTGGGCAAGGGCGGGATCTTGCCGCCCCTGTCGGGCAGTTCCGTCACCTTGAAAGGCCAGCTGAGCCGCCCGCCATAGCGCGCGACCAGATCGGCCTCCGGCCCGCGCCCGATGCGCCCGCGCGCCACTATGTGCAGAAGCATCATGGACGCGCGCGCCCGGTTCGATCTGTCAGCGGATCAGGCCTCGCCCGCCACCGGCGTGTCGACAAAGCCCCACATGCGCTCCAGATTGTAGAAGCTGCGCACTTCCGGGCGGAAGATGTGGACGATCACGTCGCCCGCGTCGAGCAGCACCCAGTCGGCGACGGGCAGCCCCTCGATCCGGACAGTGATGCCATGCGACTTCTTGACCCTCTCGGCCAGTTTCTGCGCCATGGCGGCGACCTGGCGCGACGAGCGGCCCGACGCGATCACCATGTGGTCGGCGATGCTGCTCTTGCCTTCGAGGGGGATGGAGATCACCTCCTGCGCCTGATCGTCGTCCAGGGACTGGAGAACCGTGCGATGCAGCGAATCGACCGCTGCGGCGGGGGTGAAACCGGTTGCCGTGTCATTGGCGGGTTGCGGACTGTGCAATGTCACTCCTTTACGGGCAATAGGCGGCGCGTAACCACGTCCCGTAGATATTGGTGGCGGTGGTGATTTTGCCAGTGGGGATTCGCGCGGCGAAACTGGGTCGCCGATCGCGGATCGGGGCGAAAGCGCAATTGCACAAGCGCCGGAGGTCTCCACTGCGTCCATCTTCCGCTCTGGCGCGCGCGCCGGACGAAACGCCGCAACCAGGCCATGGCAGGGTTGCCATGGACAGCCTCATCATAACCCGGACGGGCAATGACTGCAATCGGCATGGACCGCGCCATGGCGCGCCAGTGCCTCCACCTGTGGAACTGGTGCAGATTGTCGCCGCCCATGATCCAGATGAAACGGATATGCGGATAGCGCCGCCGCAGCGCGCGGAGGGTGTCGACGGTGTAGCGCGTGCCGAGGTCGCGCTCGACCATGGTGGGACGGATACGCGCGCGGCGGGAGGCGGCGAGGGCGCTGGCATAGCGGGCGGCAAGGGGCGCCATCCCCTCCGCCTCCTTCAGCGGATTGCCGGGGGAGACGAGCCACCATATCTCGTCCAGGCGCAGCGCCCGGAGCGCTTCGAGCGCGATGAAGCGGTGGCCGCCATGGGCCGGATTGAAGGAACCGCCCATCAGGCCGACGGTGCGCGGCGGCGCCTTCATGCCGCCTCCCCGCGCGCCGGGGCGAAGCGCAGCAGGAGAAGGCCCGCAAGCGCCGAGAGCAGCGATCCCGCCAGCACGCCGATCCTCGCCTCCTCCATCAACGCGGCATTGCCGGGGAAGGCGAGGCCGCCGATGAACAGGCTCATGGTGAAGCCGATGCCGCAGATGAGGGCGAGGCCGTGGACCTGGAGCCATGTCGCGCCGCGAGGGATGGCGGCGAGGCCGCAGGCGACGGACAGGCGGACGGCGGCGAGGATGCCCGCCTGCTTGCCGACGAACAGCCCCGCCGCGATGCCGAGGGGCAGGGGGGAGAGAAGCGCCTCGCCCAAGCTGGCGGGCAGGACGACACCGGCATTGGCGAAGCCGAAGACCGGCACGACGAGGAAGGCAATCCAGGGATGCAGCGCCCTTTCCAGGCGGCCGAGCGCGCTCCCGCCGGGATCGGGCCGCCCCCGCCGCGCGCGGACCGGCACGGTCAGCGCGGTGAGGACACCGGCCAGCGTCGCATGCACGCCCGACAACAGCAGCAAGTACCAGAGCGCCGCGAAGCCCGCCAGATAAGGCAGGAGGCGCGTCACGCCCGCGCGGTTCAACCCGGACATCGCGGCGAGGACCAGCGCGGCGCCTGCCAGGGCGGGAAGATATAGCCCCTTGCTATAGGCAAGCGCGATGATCGCGATCGCCCCCATGTCGTCGACGATGGCGATGGTGGTGAGCAGGATGGTGAGCGATGCCGGAACGCGCCTGCCCAGCAGCGCCAGCACGCCCAGGGCGAAGGCGATGTCGGTCGCGGCGGGTATGGCCCAGCCCGCCGCCAGTCCGGGATGCCCGTCGGTCACCGCCAGATAGACGAGGGCGGGCACCGCCATACCGGCCCCCGCCGCGATGATGGGCAGGCACCGCTGGTCCCACCGCGCCAGGCTGCCGTCCACCCATTCGCGCTTTATCTCCAGCCCGACGAGCAGGAAGAACAGCGTCATCAGGCCGTCGTTGATCCAGAGATGCACGGTCATCGGTCCCAGCCTCGGCGTCAGTTCCGGCCCCGTCGCCTCATGCAGCAGATGATGGTAGAGATGCGCCCCGCCGGGAACCGCGTTGACGAGCAGGATAGCCGCCGCGCCCGCCGCGATCAGCAGGACGCCGCCCCCCGCCGGACTGTGCAGCAGCGCGCGCGGCAGGAATGGGGCGGGGGACGTCATGCGCCCCCTGCTAGACGATAATTCCGCTAGCCGAAACAGCCGAGGCCGGGGCGATTGCAGGCGGATCGGGGGAGGTGGAGGGGCCATGGGCGCCACGACCGGCCGTCACGCCCCGAAACAGGGCAATATCCCGCCGGAAACCCACGGATTTGCTGGACGAACCGCCGATGAGCCGCCATTCTGCGATCAATGAAAAAGACAATCTCCCGGAGAGATCCGCGGTTCGCCCCTCTGCTCCTGCTCGCCCTCGCCGCCGCGCAGCCCGCCACCGTGCAATCCTCTGTCGTGCGCACCGCCGCCGGGCAGGCCGGCATTGCACCCCCCACCACGGCGCTGGCGGCCGCCGCGCCGCGCACGGCCGTG
>JASGGS010000349.1:0-3300 GCA_047602685.1 Sphingobium sp. | reverse complement strand
CGGGCGGCGGCGGGGCCGTGCCCGATGCGCCCGCGGCACGGCGCGGTGGCACCGGAGCGGCGGCAGCGGGACGGGCGGGAGCGGCGGGCTGCGGCGTGGCCGAGGCCAGCGCGGTTTCGCCCTTCGGCTCGTTCGCCATCTTCGCGGCCAGCGCCAGGCCCTTTTGCCGGTCCTCGGTGCCGATATATTTGTCCATCACCTCCAGGCTGTTCTGCGCCTGGGTCAGACCGGCGGCGGATGCGCGAGTCATCAGCGCATAGGCCGTCACCCAGTCCTTCGACACGAGGTCGCCGTTGAACATGGCCGTGCCCAGAATATATTGCGCGCGCGGTTCACCGCGCTCCGCCGACTTGCGGATGAAGGGCAAGGCCTCTTCCCGCTTGCCCTGCTGGAACAGGAGGAGGCCCAGATTGTCGGCCGCGCGCGGATGCCCCTGCACCGCCGCCTTGCGGAACCAGTCCATCGCGATGGGCAGATCGACCGGAACGCCACGGCCCAGCTTATAGGCCTGCCCCAGGTTGAACTGCGCGTCGGGATCACCGGTGGCGGCCATGGGCCGCCATTCCGTGATCGCCTTGGCATAATCGCCCTGCTGCCATGCGTCGACGCCCGCCTTGACATCGGCCGCGACCGGCGTTGCCGCCGCCGCTGCCACTGTCGCCACGATGGTCCCCACCAGCGCTGCTCTCATGATAACTTGGTCCTCCAACCACTTTCGTACCGTGGAAAATAGACCGGGATGGTTAACAAGCTCTAACCATAAGCCCGATCTTCGGCGCAGTCATCATCATGGAAGACAAAAAAACCCGGCCGCCAAGGGGCTGGGCGACCGGGTTAGAGGGAGAGGATTGGTAACAACAGCCTTTTGCCGCGCCGCGGCGGAAAACTCAATCTAATAGATAGAGAATTGCTATTGAAACCGCTCATAAGGGGTTGGACCCGGCAGGCGCCTTGCCGGGTCCGCTCGCGCAATCGGGAGGATTTACCGCGAGGCCGAACGCCTGGAGGTCGAATCGGCCCGGCGATCCTAACAATGCTCCGCGGCCATATGATATAGACATAAGTATTAGAGGGCGGTGCGCCACGGCCATGCGCGCCGCTGCCTCCAGTCCCCCCTCTCCTACGATCCGATTAACCGGATTTTAGCACCCGCCATGTGAATTTCCCCGCCAATTGCATCCATGGGGGTCATGAAGCGTGAGGATATTGGCGCTTGCATCGCAGAAGGGCGGCTCCGGAAAGACCACTCTTTCCGGGCATCTGGCCGTGCAGGCACAGCGCGCCGGCATGGGTCCGGTCGTCCTGATCGACATCGATCCCCAAGGGTCGCTCGCCGACTGGTGGAACGAGCGCGAGGATGACTATCCGGCCTTCGCCCATACCACTGTCGCGCGGCTGGCCGCCGATCTGGAGACGCTGCGCCTCAAGGGCTTCAAGCTCGCCGTCATCGACACGCCGCCCGCCATCACCATGGCGATCCAGAGCGTGATTTCCGTGGCGGAACTGATCGTGGTGCCGACCCGGCCCTCCCCGCACGACCTGCGCGCCGTGGGCGCCACGGTCGAGCTGTGCGAGCGCGCGCAGAAGCCGCTGATCTTCGTCGTCAACGCGGGCACGCCCAAGGCGCGCATCACCGCGGAGGCCGCCGTCGCCCTGTCGCAGCACGGCACCGTTGCGCCCATCACCGTCCATCACCGCACCGATTTCGCCTCGTCCATGATCGACGGGCGCACGGTCATGGAACTCGATCCCAACTGCAAGTCGGCCAGGGAGATCGAATCGCTCTGGACCTATATCGCCGACCGGCTGGAGCGGAATTTCCGCCGCACGGTCTTCACGCCCGGCAATATGCCGCCCGCGCCGCGCCAGCCCGCCGGCTTCGGCCGCCGCGTGCTCGGCTCCTGAGGAGGCAGGCGATGGAACCCAAGGGCGCCGCTTCCCTGACCGCCGGGCTTCTCGCCCGCAAGGGGCTTGCCCGTCCCGCCATGCGCCGCCAGACCGTGACCGGCCTCGGCGCGACGGTCGGCCCGCGCGCCATCGGCGCGCTCGACGATCTCGGCTGGAACGACATGGGCGAGGATGCGGAAACGCCGGCCGCCGTGCCCACCGCCGCGCCCTCCCCGGTCGCGCAGCATATCGCCGCCATCCAGGAGACGCTGGCCCGCCGCGATGAGGCGCGCGCCAAGGGCGTTCCGGCTCCCGCCGCACCGGCCGCTCCCGCATTGGCGCCGAAACAGGCCGCCCCGCGCAAGGCCAAGGTCGAGGCCTTGTCCAGAGCCGCGACCGGCACGCATCGCAAGAGCGCCTTCACCCTGCGCATCGACGCGGAGCGCCATCTGCGCCTGCGCCTGCTCAGCGCCGTGACGAACCTGTCGGCACAGCAATTGCTGATCGGCGCGCTGGACGCCCTGATCGAACAGAATCCGCATATCGACGCCCTCGCCACCGATCCGAAGGTGCGGGCGGGCACAACCGACTGAAAGGCATGGAGAGGGACATGACCATGACCCGCAGGACCTTCTCGCGCATCGGCGGCGCATCGCTCATCGTCCTGTCGACGATGGTCGCGTGCAGCGGCGCCAGGATGGAACGCCGCCCCGCCATCGCCTCCGCGCAGGCGGGCAGCATCGCGACCGGCATCGAACGTTCGCTCGGCGCACGCGATTTCGCCCGCGCGCTGCTCGATGCCGAGCGCCTTGTCGAAGCACAGCCGCGCGAGGCATCCGCCCGCACGCTGCTCGGCCGCGCCTATCTCGCCAATGGCCGCTACGCGTCCGCGCGCACCGCGTTCGAGGATGCGATGGCGCTGGGCGCGAACGATCCGCGCACCATCATCAGCCTCTCCCTCGTCCGCACCGCCATGGGCGGCCCGGAAGGCGCCCGCGCGCTGCTGAGCGCCCATATCGACCAGCTCCCCGCGTCCGACTATGGCCTCGCCATGGCGATGGCCGGGGACGCGAACGAGGGCGTGCGCGCCCTGCTGGAAGCGGTCCGCGCGCCCGAGGCGGACGCGCAGACACGCCAGAACCTGGCCTATGCCCTGGCCCTTGGCGGGCAATGGGGTCAGGCGCGCCTCGTCGCCGGGCAGGACCTGTCGGGCAACCAGCTCCAGCAGCGCATCAACCAGTGGGCGGCCAGCGCGCAGGCGGGCGCCTATCCGGAGCGCATCGCCTCCTTCCTGGGCGTGCAGCCGCGCGCCGATGATGGCGGCCTGCCCGGACGCCTCGCCCTGTCGAACAGCGAGCCGACCTCCATGGCCGCCGCGCGCCCGCTTGAGCCGGCCGCGCTCGCCGCCGAGGC
>JASGGS010000348.1:0-3310 GCA_047602685.1 Sphingobium sp. | reverse complement strand
GCCGCGCCGTCCGTGCCGCCGCCCCCCCCCGGCCAGCGCATCGCGATCGCGCGGGACGAGGCCTTTTCCTTCACCTATCCCCATCTTCTCGAAAGCTGGCAAAGGGCTGGGGCGCAGATCATGTCCTTCTCCCCACTGGCCGACGAGGCACCGGACGCGGGGGCCGACATCGTTTGGCTGCCGGGCGGCTATCCGGAACTGCATGCCGGGCGGTTGGCGGGCGCGCGCGCGTTTCTGGACGGGCTGAAGGGGCGCCGCGTCCATGGCGAATGCGGCGGCTATATGGTGCTGGGGGAGGCGCTGCTGGACAAGGACGGCCATGCGCACCGAATGGCCGGGCTTCTCGGCCTCGTGACCAGCTATCAAGAGCGGCGCCTGCATCTGGGCTATCGCCATGCGCGCCTCCTCGCGCCCGTCGCCGGCTTCGCCCGGGGCGCGGTGCTGCGCGGACATGAGTTCCACTATTCCTCGATCCTTGCCCAGCCTGATGAGCCGCTGGCCCATATCGAGGATGCGGAGGGCGAGGCCGTGGCGGAGACCGGCTCGCGCCGGGGCCTGGCATCGGGCAGCTTCTTCCACCTGATCGCGGCGGAGCAAGGAGCATGATCGAGCTCAGCCTCATCGGCATCGGCACGGGCAATCCCGACCATCTGACGCGGGAGGCGATCCGCGCCATGAACCGGGCCGACCTCATACTCCTGCCGCGCAAGGGGGAAGCGAAGTCGGACCTCATCGACCTGCGCCGCGCCATTTGCGCGGAAGTGCTGACCGGCGATACGCGCGTCGTGGAGTTCGACATGCCGGCGCGGGAGGCGACGCCGCCCTATCTCGATGCCGTGCGGGACTGGCATGATGCCATAGCCGCAATATGGAGCGCCCGGATCGCGGAGCATCTGCCGCAGGGCGGACGGCTGGCCCTGCTCGTCTGGGGCGATCCCTCGCTCTACGACAGCACGCTGCGGATCGCCGGACGGCTGGGGGCGGGCGGCATGCCGCTCCATGTGCGGGTGGTGCCCGGCATCACCAGCATGCAGATGCTGACGGCGGCCCATGCCATCCCGCTCAACAGGCTTGCCGAGTCGGTGCTCGTCACCACCGGACGCCTTCTGGCCGAGCGCGGCTGGCCGGCCGACGCCAGCAGCGTGGTCGCGATGCTGGACGGGAAATGCGCGTTCCGGACGTTGCCGCCGGAGGGGCTTCACATCTGGTGGGGCGCCTATCTCGGCATGGCGGCGCAGACACTGTACTCCGGCCCGCTGGCGGAGGCGGGACCGCGCATCGTCGAGGCACGCGCGGCCCTGCGCCGGGACCATGGCTGGATCATGGATATCTATCTGCTGAGGCGCTCGGCCCCATCGGCTTGGGATTCGGCCTGATCGGCCAGGGCCGTGCGCACCTCCGCATAGAGGGCGGCCGCCCTTGCCGCGTTGCCGCCATGAGGATTGGTGGCGACGGGCTGGATGACGGCCAGTGCCTCCGCATAGCGTTTGCGGGCCATCAGCGCACTCGTTGTGTCGATGGCGATGTCGCCCACCAGCGGCGCCAGTTCATGCGCGGTGCGCAATTGCTCCAAAGCCACCTCGTCCCCGCTGCCCGGCGGCGTGGTCTGCGCGAGCCTGTAGAGCGCGGTATAATAAGCGGGGTCGGCCTCGACCGCGCGGGCGAACCACGGCCGCGCGGCCGCGAAGCGCTCCGCCCGGACCGCCGCATCCTTGCGGCCCGTATAGAAATCGGCTGTGCCGCGAATATAGAGCAGTTCGGGATCGTGCGGAGTCTTTTCGATCAGCGTCTCGATCAGCGTCGTGCCCCTGGCCCTGTCGCCCGAATTGATCTCCGCCCGCGCCAGCACCCGTTGCGCATAGGGATCGTCCGGAAAGCGCGCCGCCGCCTGCCGTGCGGCCGCCAATATCTCCTGCTCCCGTTCCGCGCGGGGGATGCCGATGGTCAATGCCGCATGAGGCAGGATCACGGCGTCCGCGGAATCCGGCAGCGGCTTGATTGCGATGGCGGGCGTTGACGTGGCCTCCCGTCGCATCGTGCCATAAGCGATACGCCCACCCATATAGAGGCGGAGCTGCTGGTCGAAGGCGCGGTGATCCATGGCGAAGGCGGACCGGAAGGCCGTTTCCTCCGCCACGCCCCGATGCAGGTCGGCCAGATAGCGGACGAGCGCCTGCTTGCGCTCTTCCGTAGCGAAGAGATAATGGACGATGAGCCAGCTTTCCGCGTAGAACTGTCCCATCTCGCCCTTGGAGATCGGCTTGCGGCCGGGCGCCAGGACCCTCTCGGCGGGCAGCCATGTGCCGCGCAGTAGCGTGATCGCGCGGCCGGGATTATAGCGCCCGATCTCGATCCGGTCCGGCAGGATACGCGCGGTCGACAGATATTCGGCCAAGCCCTCGCTATACCAGCCGGGATACCACGCCGGATAATAGCGATTGGTGAAATGATGGGCATATTCGTGCAGGAGTATTTCCTGCCCGTCCATCAACGGGTCATTGCTGCGCACGGCAAAGGCCGCGGTGCCGCCGACACGCGCGCTGTAGAAGCCCGCGGCCTGCGCCGGAACGTCCGCCACCTCCCGCAGCTTGGCGGCCGTATCGACCAGATAGACCTTGAGCGGGCTGCGGGACGGCGGCGCGCTGGTGCCGGTCAGGGTACGCAGCAGTGCGTCATAATCCTCCAGCAGGGCCGTGGAGTCCCGCAGCGCCTTTTCGCTTCCCTCGCTGTACACGATGAAATTCGCGGATCTCGCCTCCAGCCAGCGGGCGGAAGCCGGACTTGCTGTCATGAAGAGGCAGGAGAGGACGAAAGCGGGAAAGCGCAGTTTCATGCCCGCAAACATGTCTTATGTGAAAATGATTCACAATATGTTTCGACGCAAAGACGAAACAAAGAAAAAGGGCACCCATTACTGCAAAGGGGCGCCCCTATTAAAGGAGCTATGACTAATCCTTTTCGACCTGGCTCACATCGCGCACCGCGCCGCGCGCGGCGTTGGTGGTGAGTGCCGCATAGGCGCGCAGGGCCGGGGAGACATTGCGCTTGCGGCCAAAGGGCTTCCATGCCTTCTTGCCGCGCTCCAGCATCTCCTCATGGCGCTTCGCCAGTTCCGCGTCGTCCACGGCCAGCTTGATCGAGCGGTTGGGAATATCGATCTCGATCGGATCGCCCGTATTGACCAGCGCGATCAGTCCGCCCTCGGCCGCTTCGGGCGAGACATGGCCGATGGAGAGGCCCGAGGTACCGCCGGAGAAGCGCCCGTCGGTGATGAGCGCGCAGGCCTTGCCCAGCCCCTTCGACTTCAGAT
>JASGGS010000347.1:0-3344 GCA_047602685.1 Sphingobium sp. | reverse complement strand
CACCGGCGCAGCTTCGCGCCCGTGGCGGAAATGCTGCTCCCCCTCTGAAAAAGGTCACGGGTTTCCCTACCGGATTCGGGGCCATCAGCGTGGTTGCGGCCGGCGCCGATTCCCGTTCGCCCGACTCGATTCCCCCTTGCCCGACTCGCGTCCATCGCATAATGATACGTCATAGTTTCGTTATTACGGAAGAACAGCAGTCGGAGAGATAAGCCATGAACTCGCTCGTTGACGTGAACAAGGCCGGCGCGACGGAGGCCGAGGCGGTCGTCTCCGCGCCCTTCTTCCTGCGCGGCAAGGTGGTGGAGGGCGCGGGCCAGACCCACAGGTCGCGCGATCTGGGCGTCACCTTTGCCTCGCCGCGGATCGACCTGAACGCGGCGGTCCTGCCGCGCACGGAGGTGCCGCCGCTGCTCAACGTGCCGGTCGCGGAGATCATCGATTTCCTGGTGGAGACGGGCGAGCGCATCCGCGATCCCCGCAACGACATCTTCCAGGAATGCATCGACCGCATGTGCGCGCAGCATATCCTGCCGCGAGAGGTCGTCGCCAACCAGGCGCTCTACGCCACGCACACGCTGGAGAAGCGCCGCCTGATGGCCGAGCTGGAGCAGAATTTCCCCGATCCGCGCGCGCTGGACGAATGGGTGCCCAAGCAGGATTTCACGGGCCGCAAGAGCTTCGTGCGCGCCTTCGCCCCGCGCCTGATCCATGTGCTGCCGGGCAATTCGCCGGGCGTGGCGGTGAAGTCCATCGCCCATGGCGCGCTGGTGAAGGGCGTGAACCTGTTCAAGATGTCGTCGTCCGACCCCTTCACCACCGTCGCGATCCTGCGCACCATGGCGGCGATCGACCCGGAGCATCCGATCGTGAAGTCCATGTCCGCCGTCTATTGGCGCGGCGGGGACGAGACGATCGAGCCGGTGCTGCTGCGGCCCCAATATTTCGACAAGATCGTCGGCTGGGGCGGCGGCGACGCCATCAACAACCTCATCAAATATACCGGGCCGGGCCTGCAACTGGTGTCCTTCGACCCCAAGACCAGCATTTCCATGATCGGCAGGGAGGCCTTTGACAGCGAGGAGAGCATCGCGCTGGCCGCCGACCTCGCCTCCGCCGACGTGATGACGCTGAACCAGGAGGCCTGCGTCGCCAGCCGCTTCCAATATGTGGAGGGGACACAGGAGCAGGTCGACCGCTTCTGCGCCGCGCTCCACAAGCGCATCGCGGAGCGCGCGGCGGCCAGCGGCGACGTGCGCGCCTATGACATGGACCTGAAGGAACAGATCGACATGCTGTCCATGATGGACGACGAGTTCCGCATCTGGGGCAAGACGGACGGCAAGGGCGTCGTCATCCGGTCCGACGAGCCGGTGGATTTCCACCCGATCAACAAGACCGCCAATGTGGTCCGCGTCGACAGGCTGGACGATGCGGTGAAATATATCAATGTCGCGACGCAGACGGTGGGCTTCTACCCCTTCCACCGCATGGCCGATTATCGCGACCGGCTGGCGGCGGGGGGCGCGCAGCGCGTCGTCCATCTGGGCGAGGCGGGCCCTGCCACCATCGGCGCGCCGCATGACGCCATGTACCCGCTGCACCGCTTCGTCCACTGGATGGTGCATGAGGACGGGATCGAGGGGCAATAGGGGCGGGAGAGGGACAAGGGGAACGCGGCCCCTCCCCCCAACGGGGGCGGGGCCGGGCGCGGAAAGCCTCTCGAATGAGCATAATCCAACGGTCCCGCGCCATAACTTGTTGGTAAGCGGCGCCATCCTCCCGCATCGATCCTCCATTCCGCGCCATTGGGAGAAGATCGATGTCCATTTCCTTCACCGGCCTCGTCGCGCACCGCAATCCCGCCGATCTCGCCCTCCGGGCCGGAACGGGGACGTTCGACACCGATTATCTGCGCCGGTTCGCCATCGCCCATGAGGAAGCGGGCTTCGACCGGGTGCTGATCGGCTATGGATCGACATCCCCGGACGGGCTGCATCTGGGCACCTATGTCGCGGCGGTGACGCAAAGGCTGGGCATCATGCTCGCCCACCGGCCGGGTTTCGTCGCGCCGACGCTGGCCGCGCGCACATTCGCCACCATCGACCAGCTCAGCGGGGGCCGCGCGTCGGTCCACATCATCTCCGGCGCCGACGATGCGGAGCAGCAGCGCGACGGCGATTTCCTGAACAAGGAGGAGCGCTATGCCCGGACCGACGAATATGTCGGCCTGCTGCGCCGCCTGTGGACCAGCGAGGAGCCGTTCGACCATGAGGGGCGCTATTATCGCTTCAAGGGCGGCTTCGTTCAGGAAAAGCCCGTGCAGAAGCCGCATATCCCCGTCTTCTTCGGCGGATCGTCGGACGCGGCGATAGAGGCGGCGGGCAAGCATGCGGACATTTACGCGCTGTTCGGCGAGACGCTGGACCAGGTGCGTGAGAAGGTGGCCCGCGTCCGCGCGGCGGCGGCGCGCCATGGCCGGACCATAGAGTTCAGCCTGTCGCTGCGCCCCATATTGGCGGACACGGAGGAGGCGGCGTGGAAGCGCGCCGACGCCATATTGGAGCGTACCCGCAAGCAGCGCGCGGCCCTGGGCCTCCAGGATTTCGACGGGACGCCCAAGAGCGAGGGATCGGCGCGGCTGCTGCTCGCCGCGTCGCGGGGCGAGCGGCTCGACAAGCGCCTGTGGACCGGCGTCGCGCGCGTGACGGGCGCGGGCGGCAATTCGACCTCGCTGGTCGGGACCGGCGAGCAGGTGGCCGACGCGCTGCTCGATTATTATGATCTCGGCATCAGGACCTTCCTCATTCGCGGGTTCGATCCGCTGGAGGATGCCGAGCAATATGGCCGCGAGCTGATCCCGCTGGTGCGGGAGGCGGTGCGGAACCGGCCCGCGCCGGGCGTGGCGGCATGACGGCCCCGTCCGCGCCGGTGGAGCAGCCCGTGCCGCGCTATCGCCTTGTCAGCTTCAAGGCCTGCCCCTGGGTGCAGAGGGCGGCCATCGTGCTGCGCGAAAAGGGGGTCGCGTTCGAATTCGTCCATATCGAATCGGACAACCGGCCCGACTGGTTCTCCGCCATCTCTCCCCATGGCAAGGTGCCCGTCCTGCAAATCGACGACGGGACGGCGCTGTTCGAATCCAATGCCATCGCCGAGTATCTGGACGAGAGCATCGAGCCGCGCCTGCACCCCGCCGATCCGGTGCGGCGCGCCGTCAACCGGGCCTGGACGGATTATCTGCCGGGCTTTTCCGCCGCGCTGTCCGCCCTGTCGGGCGCCGCGACGCGGGAGGATCATGACGCGGCGCGCGGCGCGCTGTCGACCATATTCGCCCGGCTGGAGGA
>JASGGS010000346.1:0-3351 GCA_047602685.1 Sphingobium sp. | reverse complement strand
ACCGCCGCAAAAGCACGGGAGGTGCTTTCCCGTCAGCTTCCGAAACGATATTTCAGGCGGGCGCCCCACATGCGCGGCTGGTTGAGGACGAACGCGTCCCAGCCGAAGGAGGAGCCCACCGTGTAGACATGATATTTCTCCTTCGTCACATTGGTGACGAACAGGGCCAGGTCGACCGGCCCGCCGCCGACGCCGTTCCAGTTGAGGTTGACGTTCAGATTGTCCTGCGGCGGCAGCCACTCATTATTGTTGTCGATGCTCGACGTGCCGGGATTCACGATGGAGCTGGTATTGCCGAACGTGCTGTCCTGATGGGTGAAGGTCGCGGCCAGCGTGACCTTGCCCGCCTGCTCCGGCAGGGGCAGCGTATAGGCGGCGGTGACCGTATATTTGTTCCTCGGCGTCAGCGACAGCGGCCCGCCGAGGATATAGGCGGAGCGCAGGTCCGCGAAGCCGCGCGGGATGACCGACGGCGGCACCGCCGATTGCAGCTTCGTGTCCAGATAGGCATAGCTCGCGTCGAGCTTCAGCCCCTCGAACAGGGTGACGGACGCATCCACCTCCACGCCCTGGATGCGCGACTTGCCCGCATTGGCGATGCCCGCAGCGGGGGAGGGATATTCGGACGGCGGCACGCCCGCGCAATCCGGGTCGGACGGCAGGTTGAGGCAGCTCACCGTGTTGATGCGAAGCTGCTGGTTGGAGAAGTCGTTGTAGAAGGCCGCGACGTTGAAGAAGCCGCTGACCGCGCCCCGGAAGCTGGTCTTGGCGCCGATCTCGTAGAGATCGACCTTCTCCGGCTGCCATGCCTCCAGCCCGTAATTGGAGACGTTGACGCTGCCCTGCCGGTATCCGCGCGCATATTTGGCGTAGAGGAGGATGTCGTCGGTCGGCTTGTAGTCGATATCGATCAGCCAGGTCGGCTTGGACGAGGACACGCGCCGGACGAAGGAGCAGCGGCTCGGATCGTTCCGTATGTCGATGGAGGCCTGCGCCGGATCGGAGGAGATCGGCCCGCGGACCTGCGTGACCGGGTTGGAGCAGGTGTAGCGCGGCACATTGGGCGTATCGAACAGCAGGCGGCGCACCTGGCCCTCGCCGGACGTCACGTCGGATGTGTAGCGAAAGCCCGCCGTGATGCCGATCTTGTCCGTCACCTTGACCGTGGCCTGCGTATAGAGGCCCAGATTGCGGAAGCGATATTTGCTGGCGGAGATCTGGAGGTTGCCGCGCCCCGTCACGTCCGTGCATTGCAGGGCCACTATGTCGGTGCAGGCGAGGCCGTTGGGCGAATAGCTGGTCTGGAACCCGCCCAGCGGCTCCGACAGCTCCAGATAGCCGCCGATCTGATAGGTCAGCCGGTCGTCGGCCGTGCGTCCCTGCACCTGCAACTCCTCGGTGAAGGTCGATTGCTGCGCGTTGTTGGAATTGGGGGCGGGCACGACCGTGACGGCATAATAGGGCAGGGCGGTGCCGTTCTGATAGCCGTTCTCGCCATAGATGTTCGACGCCTGCTGCTGGCGGAATTCGGCATAGCTGGCGATGTTGCGCAGGGTCAGCGTGTCGCTGGCATGCCAGGTGGTGGTGTTGATGATCTGCCATTGCTCGATCCGCTGATAGGCGTTGGGCAGGCCGTTGGAGATGTCGTAATAATCGCCGCTGGTCGCCGCGATCTGCGCGGCGCGCAGCGCGGGGAACGGATCGCGCTCGATATTGTCCTGCGTCCGGATCTTCGGATAGAATCCGTTGGTATTGGATATGCTGTACGATGCGATCATATAATTTTCGAGATTGGGCGTCAGGTCCGCGACCACGCTGACGCGCGCGGCGGTATAGTCGACATCCGCGAAATCGCGCGGCCCGATGCCGGAGACGTTGCGCAGATAGCCGTCGCGCGTCTGCCGGTCCACGCCCAGGCGGATGCGCAGGCTGTCGAGCACGGGCACGTTCACCACGCCCTGCACGCGGCGCAGATTATAATTGCCCGCCGCGCCCTCGACATAACCTTCCAGGCTGCCCGTCGGCTTCTGCGGGACGAGCAGCACGGCGCCGCCCGTCGTGTTGCGGCCGAACAATGTGCCCTGCGGCCCTTTCAGCACCTGCACATTCTGGAGGTCGAAAAAGGCGCCCGCGCCCGCGCCGTTGCCGTTCTCCGTCCCGCCATTGGCGCGGGGCGCCACGACATCGGCGAAATAGACCGCGACGGAGGGCGAGGTGAAGCCTTCCTGCACGAAGCCGCGAATGGCGAAGGTGGCGCTTTCCTGGCCGAAGCGCGGATTGGAGGTCAGCGACGGCGTGTAGGTGGCGAGGTCATTGGCCGACACCACGTTGCGGTTGCTGATCTGCTGCTGGTTGAAGACCGTGATCGAGATGGGAACGTCCTGCAAACGTTCCTCCACGCGGCGCGCGGTGACGACGATATCGCCGTCCTGCGCCGCCGCCGGGCTGGCCGTCAGGGCCAGAGCGGACAGGCTCGCCCCGCCCAGAATCCATTGGACACGCTTAGCCGTCATGCTGACATCCTCCCCTGTTCATGCCTGCGGCCGCGCCGGATTTTCCGGTCGCGATCTCCCCAGGCTCATCGTCCCGGCTCAGAAATGAAACCAGGACGTATTATTTGCAACACAAACCATTTCTTGAGTCAACGGTCGCCTTCGCCCATCGTCGGCCCTGCGGGAGGCGGACCGGCCGTCTTTCCGCCTTAAGCATTGGACTTTGCGGCGATACCGCCTCAAATATTTCAAAATATGGCTGAAATGGGCGGTGGAGCGGGCGTGACGGAAGACAGGGAAAAGGCGATTCGCGGCGGCATGCCCCGGCGTCATGCGTCGGACGGGAACCCGATCGACATGCTCGGTCCGCTGTCCGGCCTCCTATCCGTGAAGCTGCGGCAGGTGGACATCATCCTCACGCGCTGCCTGACCGAGCTGTCGGCCTCGCTCGGCCTGCGCCCGCACACCCTGTCCAGCCTCGGCATCATCATCGGCAATCCGGGCATGTCGCAAAATGAGCTGACCCTGCATTCCGGCACCGACAAGTCCACCATCGTCGCCATAGTGGACCGGCTGGAGGAACTGGGCTGGGCCTGCCGCAGGCGCAGCGCGACGGACCGGCGCAAGCACAGCCTCTTCGCGACGGAGGAGGGCGAAGCGGCCCTGCGGCGCATCGCGGCGGAGGTGAAGCGGGGCGAGGACCAGCTTTTGCGCGGCATGGCCCCGGACGAGCTGGATGCGCTGGTCGCCCTTCTCGACAAGATGCGGCGCAGTTGCGTGGACGCCATGGAGGACGCGGCGTCCTGAAGCCGCCCCGAGCGCGCGTGAACGGCCAGCCCGCGCAATCCCGCTTGGGCGG
>JASGGS010000345.1:0-3405 GCA_047602685.1 Sphingobium sp. | reverse complement strand
TTCGATGAAGCTATCGCTCATTCCTTGAAATATTCAAATAATTATTATATAAATATAATCAGAAGGGATGATGATTTTACACCTTTGTCTATAAATACAAGAGTTTACCCAATATATGAAAATAATGATCCGGAAACTCTACATGGTCAAACGAGATTATTAGTTTTTGAAGGGGATCATTACATATACAGTTACAATGCATCTTCAGAAAGCTGTTTTGTCTATTATGATGTGTTGCGGTGCTCCGATAGTTTTGAAGAGATGCCATATTATGATGTGAGGATTTCCGATATTCTTGCACGCAGGGATATTGTTATCGGTGGCTATGATTCCAAAGCCTATGGCACGGCGGCTTCTCGTCATTCGCTCGTAAAGCCTCGCTAACTCCCAGGATGCGGGGGCCAAGGCCGGTTTGCCTTGGTCCCGCTCAACCCTCCATTAACCACATCTTAGACCTTTTCCCGCATCTCCTGTCCCATCAATCCGTTCGAAGGGACACGAACGAATGCATGCCTCCGACCACAGCACTGACGTCGCCATCATCGGCGCCGGTCCTGCTGGGCTGACCGCCGCCTATCTGCTGACCAGGAAGGGGTACAGCGTCACGGTGATCGAGAAGGACGCCCATTATGTGGGCGGGATCAGCCGCACGGTGGAGCATGAGGGCTTCCGTTTCGACATTGGCGGCCACCGCTTCTTCTCCAAGGCGAAGGAGGTCGTGGATTTGTGGAACGAGATATTGCCGGATGACTTCATCCAGCGCCCGCGCATGAGCCGCATCTATTATGAGGGCAAGTTCTACAGCTATCCGCTCCGCGCGTTCGAGGCGCTGTGGAATCTCGGCATCGTCCGCTCGACCCTGTGCATGGCCAGCTTCGCCAAGGCCAAGCTGTTTCCCAACAGGCAGGTGCGCTCCTTTCAGGACTGGACCGTCAACCAGTTCGGGCACAAGCTGTTCTCCATCTTCTTCAAGACCTATACGGAGAAGGTATGGGGCATGCCCTGCGACGAGATGTCGGCCGACTGGGCGGCTCAGCGCATCAAGGGGTTGAGCCTCGGCGCGGCGGTCCTCGACGGGCTGAAGCGCAGCCTCGGCCTCAACAGGCGCCCCAATGACGGCATGGCGACCAAGACGCTGCTGGAGACCTTCCGCTATCCGCGTCTCGGCCCCGGCATGATGTGGGAGGCCGCGCGGGACAAGGTGCTGGCGGGCGGCAACAGGGTCGTCATGGGCCATGCGCTGAAGCAGCTGGCGCAGGATCAGGTGACGGGCCGCTGGCGCGTGACCGCGACGGGCGCGGATGGCGATGCGATCACGATCAACGCCGCCCATGTCATCAGTTCCGCGCCGATGCGCGAGCTTGCGGGCCGCATCCACCCGCTGCCGAAGACGCTGAACGAGGCGCTGGACCTCAAATATCGCGACTTCCTGACCGTGGCGCTGATGATCCGGTCGGAGGATCTGTTCCCCGACAACTGGATCTACATCCATGACAGCAAGGTGAAGGTCGGCCGCATCCAGAATTTCCGGAGCTGGTCGCCGGAAATGGTGCCGGATCAGGATATCGCCTGTGTCGGCCTCGAATATTTCTGCTTCGAAGGGGACGGCCTCTGGTCGTCCGCCGACGCCGATCTGGTGGAACTGGCCAAGACGGAAATGGCGATACTCGGCCTCGCCCGTCCCGATCAGGTGGTCGGCGGCGCGGTGGTGCGGCAGGAAAAGGCCTATCCGGTCTATGACGATGCCTATGCCGAGAATGTGCGCGTCATGCGGGAGGAGCTGGAAGCGAGATATCCCACGCTCCACCTCGTCGGCCGCAACGGCATGCACCGCTATAATAATCAGGATCACGCCATGATGACGGCGATGCTGACCGTCCGCAATATCGAGGCGGGCGCGCGCATCTACGACATATGGGGCGTCAATGAGGATGCGGAATATCATGAGGCGGGCGACGAGGGCGAGCGGGCGGCGCTGGCGTCCGAACGGCTGGTGCCAGGCCACGTCACGCGCGCGGCCTGACCGTCCATGCCTGTCCGGCCTCCGATCGCCCGGTCAAGCCCGCTCATCCGGCCATGATCGCCAGGACGGCCGGCGCGCTGTTGTCGCGCACCTATAATCGTTATCTCCTCGCCAGCATCGTCGCGCTCGGCTTCGACACGGGCCTCTTCCTGTTGCTGCTGCGCGCGGGGCTGCCGCCGGTCGCCGCGTCGGCGGCGGGCTATGTCTTCGGCCTTGTGCTGCACTGGCTGATCTCCACGCGGCTGGTCTTCGCGGGCGGCATGGCGGCGGACGGCCCCGCGCGCGCGGGGCAGAAGGCGTTGTTCATTCTGTCCGGCCTGCTGGGCCTCGCTATCACCATGGTCATTGTCGGCGCCGGGCACCGGGCCGGGCTTGACCCGCGCCTCGCCAAGCTGGCGGCCATGGTACTCAGCTTCCAGGCGACCTATATGGCGCGCCGCATACTGATCTTCCGCGCATGACGGGGGACCGCGCCATGACCCCGCGCCACGCGCTCCTGGCGGTGCTGGGCCTATGGCTGCTCAGCGTGGCCGTGGTCCTGTCCATGCGCTGGGACAATCTCGTCGCGCTGAACTTCATCGATCCCGACGACGCGCTGCGTCTTGTGGAGGTGCGCGACTGGCTGGCGGGACAGAGCTGGTTTGACGTCACCCAATATCGCATCAATCCGCCGGTGGGCGGCCCCATGCACTGGAGCCGCCTGGTCGATATCCCCATCGCGGCCTGCATCCGCCTCCTGTCCCTGTTCGTGGAGCAGGGGCTGGCGGAGCGGCTGGCGCTCTGCATCGTGCCCTTCTCCCTGTTGCTGGCGCTGTTCCTCACGCTCCACAGGCTGACTGTGCGGGTCAGCGGGCGGCAGGCGGTGAGCGTCGCGGCCGCCGCCATGCTGGCGACCTCGGTCAGCGTGCTGATCCAGTTCCAGGCCCTGCGCATCGACCATCATGGCTGGCAGATCCTGCTGGGGACGCTTGCCGTCCTCCTGCTCCTCGCCCTGCGGGAAAGGGACGCGGCGGGCGGTCTGTGGCCCGGCCTCGTCATGGCCTTCTCGCTCATCGTCGCGCTGGAAAGCCTGCCGCTGGCGATGCTGCTGGGCGGCGTGCTGGCCCTGCGCTATCTGATCCGGGCGGAAGCATGGGCGGGGATCGCCGCTTATCTCGCCGCGCTGGCGGGTGGCGGCGCGCTGCTCCTCCTCGCCACGCTCGGCTGGCGGCGCGGCCTCGTGCCCTGGTGCGATTCCCTCTCGCCCGCCTATATCCTGCCGCTGGCCGCCACGGCCGCGATCCTGCTCGCCGCGCGCCTCGTGCCGCAGCGCCAAGCATGGCAGCGCCTGCTGGCCCTTGGCGCGGCCGGCGCGGCGGGCGCCGCGACATTCCAGACCGCCT
>JASGGS010000344.1:0-3431 GCA_047602685.1 Sphingobium sp. | reverse complement strand
GAGGAGAAGCGCAACACCGCCTATCACGAGGCCGGCCACGCCATCATCGCGCTGATGCTCGACAAGACCATCGACCCGATCCACAAGGCGACCATCATCCCGCGCGGCCGCGCGCTGGGCATGGTGATGCGGCTGCCGGAGCGAGACAGCTACAGCTATCATCGTGACAAGATGCATGCGAACCTGGCCGTGGCCATGGGCGGCCGCGTCGCGGAGGAGATCATCTTCGGCTATGACAAGGTGTCGAGCGGCGCTTCGGGCGATATCCAGTACGCTACCAAGCTGGCCCGGGACATGGTGACCCAGTGGGGCATGTCCGACGAACTCGGTCCCCTTCAATATGAGGAGCCGCAGGGCGAGACCTTCCTTGGTTATTCGCAGTCGCAGCGCGTCCATATGTCGGACGAGACGGCGAAGAAGATCGACACCGAGATTCGCCGTATCGTGGACACTGGTTATGATCGTGCCAAGGCCGTGCTGACGGAGCATGAGCACCAGCTTCACCTGCTGGCCAATGCGCTGCTGGAATATGAAACCCTGTCCGGCGACGAGATCAAGACGCTGCTCGACAAGGGCGACATTGCCCGCGACACACCGGCCATCCGTCCGGTGGCGGTCCCGGTAACCGGCACCTCCATCCCCAAGAGCGGTGGCAAGCGCAGCGGCGGCTCCTTCGGCGATCCGAGGCCGCAGGGGGTCTGAGAACCGGTTTTGAGGGGAAGGGCCTTCCGCTTCGGCGGGGGCCTGCCTTGATCCTGAACGCACTTGATAGCGGCACGCTCATAAATCCCGGAACGCCTAGCGGCGGTGAAACCTGAGCGCTTCTGAGCGGCGCAGAAATACAAGTTCAAAGGTGTAGCGGGATTCCGGCGGATGGATGACGAAGCATCCCCGCGCTCTGTCGGGCACGCTCGCAGCCTATATAGATGCTTATCGGCGGCCAGCGCGCTGGTCGAGTGAAGCGGCGCTTGCGCCCAGGACGAGCCTTCTTCGCAAGGGAGAGCGACGGCCGACCCGCCATTCAACTTGCCAAAACAGGCTTGCTCCAATGGCTCCACTTATCGTGCAGGTAAGCCACCCCGTAAAGCAGCGCGATGCCAAGAAAGATGATGGCAAATCCTCGCAACTGGCCAACGGGCTGACCGTCCAGGATTATGCTGATCAGATAAACCAGGATAATATGGAAAGAATATACTTGGAGAGAATGCTGCCCTAAAAACACAAGGGGTTTGCTGGAAAATAACAGCTTCACTTTCGAGCCGACGAACCTGACCGCCTTGTTGCCGGAGTCGACGCCTGCGACGATCAGCCAGGTCAGGAGGTACAGATCCACCAGAAACGCGAAAAGATAGACGGGTGAAAGGATGGACCGAACTTGGTGAAGGCGGATCATCTTCACATATTCCGGATCGAGCCATGACGCGAAGGACATGCGTTTGAATATCAGGAACAGCATGATGGAAACGAAGCAGAACAGCGCTATTTCCGATCCGGTCCGGGTTTTCATGAATGATAGGTCCAAGTCATTCCTGGCCATGCGGAAGCCCAGATAGAGACCCAGAAAATAGATGAACTGCCAACCGAACAGATCGAAATGGGGAGACTCGCCGATGGGCCCGCCCAATAGCCCGGCGGCCTGTTCGCGGATTGCCAGCAGGATTGCATCATAGCCATGGCTTTGCGCCATGACCCACATGAGAGCGGAGATGGCGAGGACCAATGCTTCGCGCCCCTTGGACATCGCATTAAGGGCCAAGCCTGTAAATGCCATGAAAACGAGGTACATGGGAAGGATGTCCATGAACTTGGACGCGCTCAACAACATCATCGACGTCAATATATAGCGCCACGATCCCTCCCGATAGCTCAGAAGGATTTCGGAGCGGGTATGGCCATCGACAATAATGTAAATGAAATATAATGATAATATTATAAATATATAATATATATAGATTGTCTTCTGCCGGTTTATCAATGCCAGGTGCATTGAATTGACGCCCTGTCTCAGCAATCTCTTGCCGTAGACCAAGCCGATGACCAGGCCCGATATGAAAACAAACCCCTGCGCGTCTTCGACCCATCCGAAATTATGATGGCTATATTTCCCAATCAGCGTCTTTAGTTGCTCATTGGCATGCGCGATGAACATGAAGATCAGGAAAAAGCCGCGAAAGCCGTCCAATATCTGATAGCGCATGCGTTCCCCCGATCGACCCGCTTTCAGGGCATGGTGCGGCGCTCGCCGCCCCGCAAAGACCTGCATGAGTCGAAGTCCCCACTTCCCCTGTTCCAATATCATATTATCCTGCGGCTACAACTTGAGTGCTCATAAGGGATCGCGTCCCATTTCAAGCCGCGCAGGAAGCAGATAGCCGAGCGGCGAACTGCCCAAATGAAACGACCCGCGCCTCGGGAGAGGAGCGGGCCGTCAAGCCGTCGGACGATGAAAGGGCGATCAGCCCTCGTAGTCACCGCCGATATTGTGGTTCCGCGGCGGAGTCGCGGCGGTGAGGCGCAACGCCTCGGCCGACCGGGCCAGCGATCCGATCTCGTCCGGCGTATCGTCGTCGTCGATCTGAACCTTCTGCATCGAACCGATCAGATCGGCCTTGAGATCGTCCGGCGTGACCGTTTCTTCCGCGATTTCGCGCAGGGCCACGACAGGATTCTTGTCACGATCGCGATCGATGGTCAGTTCGGCACCGCCGGAGATGGAGCGGGCGCGCTGGGCAGCCAGCAGCACCAGATCGAACCGGTTGGTAACCTTGTCGATGCAATCCTCGACGGTAACGCGCGCCATAATGCTGATCCTGCAATGCTGGGATGACGGGAAGCCCGGCCTGCTATCAGCAGAGCCGGTCCAAGTCAACTTTGTGACGGAACCCCGTTCTGTCAAGGGTGGTTGGCAAAAGGCCCCGCCTGTTCCACATGGGGCGGCGCGACAAGATAATATGGGGAAGAAGAGCGGGCGTGTCGACGGAACACAGGGCAGTCATCGCCGGCAACATGCTCGATCTCGTGGAGGAGGGGCCGGAGCGGCTTGCGACGCTTCTCGCTCTCATCGCCGGTGCGCGCGACCGGCTCTGCCTCTATTTCTACATCTTCACCGCCGACATGTCGGGCGAGCGGGTGCGCGACGCGCTGGTCGCCGCCAGCGGGCGCGGCGTGGCGGTGACGCTCATGATCGATGCCTTTGGTTCCGGCGCCACGCCGGATTCCTTTTTCGATCCGCTGCTGCGCGTGGGCGGGCGCTTCGGCCGTTTCGGGACGCGGCGATCGACCCGCTATCTCATCCGCAACCATCAGAAGATGGCGATCGCGGACGGCAGGCGCGCGGTCATCGGCGGCTTCAATGTCGAGGACGGCTATTTCGCCGGACGCGACGACCGGCAGGGCTGGTGCGACCTTGCGCTGCTGGTCGAGGGGGAGGC
>JASGGS010000343.1:0-3439 GCA_047602685.1 Sphingobium sp. | reverse complement strand
CACGGCTGGACTCCATCACCGGCTTCCGCTGCGGTGCTTCGGCCGTTCCGCCCACCATGGCGGTCAGCTCTCCTGCAAGAACCGTATGCGGTCCGCCGCTGAACGTGGCGTCCATGACCTCCACCCCCTCCGGCGCGAGGGCACCGATTTCCCGTGCGAGGCCCGGTGAACCGGTAGTGTGGATGGCAAGGACGCTGCCGGGCCGCATGGATGCCAAGGCACCTTCCTCGAAAAGGACGGAGCGGACCTGAATGTCATTGAAGAGGCATATGGCCAGCACATCGCTTTGGGCCGCGAGCGCCCGGTAATCGCCGGACGTCCATGCACCCTCGGCAATAACTTCCTCCAGCCCCTTGCCGCGCGCGAAGACGGTGAGCCGATGCCCCGCCCCCAGCGCCCGCCGAACCATGTTGGTACCGATGGCGCCAAGGCCGATCCAGCCTATCCGCATTGCTCTCCTCCCGGCCGGATCAGGCGTCGATCGCGTCGTCCTCGACGCTGGCGGCATGTTCCTGAATGAAGGCGAAGCGATGGGCGGGATTCGTGCCCATCAACCGATCGACCAGATCGCGCACGCCCGCCCGATCCTCATATTCTTGGGGCAGGGTGATGCGGATAAGGCCGCGCGTGGCCGGGTCCATGGTCGTTTCGCGAAGCTGGCCGGGGTTCATCTCGCCAAGGCCTTTGAAGCGGCTGACATCGACCTTCTTGCCTTTGAACTCCTTGGCCAGCAACTCCTCGCGATGGGCGTCGTCGCGAGCATAGAGGCTCTTGCCGCCCGCCACGAGGCGATAGAGCGGCGGCTGAGCCAGGTAGAGATGCCCGCGGCGTACCAGTTCCGGCATCTCCTGGAAGAAGAAGGTCATGAGCAGGGTCGCGATATGCGCGCCGTCCACATCGGCGTCGGTCATGATGACGACCCGCTCATAGCGGAGAATGTCGGGATTGCAGTCCTTGCGCGTCCCGCAGCCCAAGGCGAGGATGAGGTCCGCCACTTCCTGATTGGCGAGGATCTTGGCACTGGTGGCGGAGGCGACGTTCAGTATCTTGCCGCGAATGGGCAGGATGGCCTGGGTTTTCCTGTCCCGCGCCTGCTTTGCGGAGCCGCCTGCGCTGTCCCCTTCCACAATGAATATCTCAGTGCCTTCCGGCGAATCGGCGGAACAGTCGGTGAGCTTGCCGGGGAGGCGAAGCTTGCGGCCGGAGGTCGCCGTCTTGCGCTTGACGTCACGCTCCGCCTTGCGGCGCAGGCGCTCGTCCATGCGATCGAGGACATGGGACAGCAGCGCCTTGCCGCGCTCCATGCTGTCGGCCAGGAAATGATCGAAATGGTCGCGGACGGCGTTCTCCACGAGGCGTGCGGCCTCCGGGGAGGTCAGGCGATCCTTGGTCTGGCTCTGGAACTGGGGATCGCGGATGAAGACGGAGAGCATGACCTCGCAACCGGTCATGATATCCTCGGCCTGGATATCCTTCGCCTTCTTCTGCCCGACCAGCTCGCCAAAGGCGCGTATCCCCTTGGTCAGGGCCGCACGGAGGCCCTGTTCGTGCGTGCCGCCGTCAGGGGTTGGGATGGTGTTGCAATACCAGCTGAACGAACCGTCGGACCAGAGCGGCCAGGCGATGGCCCACTCCACCCGTCCCTGATTGTCGGGAAAGGCGTGGGTGCCACGGAAAAATTCCGCCGTCGCGCATTCCCGCGTGCCGACCTGTTCCTTGAGATGGTCGGCAAGGCCGCCGGGAAACTGAAATACCGCCTCGGCCGGGGTGTCGTCGGCAATGATCTCCGCCGCGCATTTCCAGCGTATCTCGACGCCGGCGAACAGATAGGCCTTGGATCGGGCGAGCTTGTACAGGCGCGCGGGCTTGAAGGTAAGATTGCCGAAAATCTCGGTATCGGGTTCGAAGCGGACGGTTGTGCCCCGCCGATTGGGGGCGGTGCCTATCTTCTCCAGCGGTCCCTCCGGCAGACCGCGGGAAAATCGCTGCCGGAACAATTCCCTGTTGCGAGCGACCTCGATTTCGGTGGAGACGGAAAGGGCATTGACCACGCTGATGCCGACGCCGTGAAGACCGCCCGAGGTCTGATAGGCCTTGTCGCTGAACTTGCCGCCCGAATGGAGCATGGTCAGTATGACTTCGAGGGCCGACTTGCCCGGAAACTTGGGATGCGGATCGACGGGCATGCCGCGCCCATTGTCCGTGATCGCGATGCGGTTGCCGGGATCGAGCGTGATTTCGATCCGCGTGGCAAAGCCCGCCACCGCCTCGTCCATCGCATTATCGAGAATTTCCGCGACGAGATGATGGAGCGCGCGCTCGTCCGTACCGCCGATATACATGCCCGGACGGCGCCGGACAGGCTCAAGCCCCTCCAGCACCTCAATGGCGGATGCGTCATAGGATTGGGACGCCGCTGCGTTGGCGTCGGCAAACAAGTCGTCGGACATATGCCTAGCTATAGGGGGGCATCATGCCCCCCGGCAAGCGCGCATCGCCGGATCAGCGTACGCGCGGACCACCAAAGGGTAGCGGCGGCGGCGGACGACGGGTGCCGCGCGGCAACTGGGCCTGATACGCGCGGCCGCAATGTTCCACGCAATAGGGGAAACCGGGATTCACCTTCTCGCCGCAGAAGTGGAAATCCGGCTCGCCCGGATGGCCTACGGGCCATTTGCAGATCTTTTCCGTCAGATCGAGCAGGCTGGTCTTGTCCGCGATCTCCGGACTCGGCTTTGCAGGCACGAGACGACGCGGCGGTGCGGGCGGAATCGGCTGCTGCTGCTCGCCAGGCCCCTGACGCAGGAAGCCGCCGGGACCGACGGAGATGATGCGCGGCTGGGGCGGCTGTTCCGGAGCCGCCGCATCGGTCGCAAGAGCGGAAGGCGCGGGCGCAGGCACGGCGGGTGCCGCCGGTGCGGGAGCAGGCGCGACCGTCACCGGCTTGGGTGCCGGAGCAGCCGGAGCCGCGGCGGCAGGGGTCGGCGCGGAAGCAGGCGCGGCCTCTGAAGGGGCTGCCGCCTTGCGCGCGACGACAGCCTTCGGCGACGAGTCACCGGACTTGACCGGGGAGGGGCGGGCCTGGAGACCAAGGCGGTGGGCCTTGCCGATCACCGCGTTCCGGCTGACGCCGCCCAGTTCCTCGGCAATCTGGCTGGCGGTCATGCCCCGTTCCCACATGGTCTTGAGCTGTTCTATCCGCTCATTCGTCCAGGCCATGATCGCTCCTTGAAGTTTCAGCGCGGCGCATATGGGTGTTCCCCGCCAAAAGTCAAACGGAACCGGGCATGGCGGCGTCCAAGCCCCTTGCCCACACACCGCTTCCCGCGATAGGCGGATGGCCATGACCGAACCCGCGTCCCCTGCACAGCCGCATAGCCTGATCGTCCATGAGCCGGGCGTGCCCGTCATACGGTCCGTCAACTGGGCAGGCACCCAT
>JASGGS010000342.1:0-3439 GCA_047602685.1 Sphingobium sp. | reverse complement strand
CGGAGGCGACCGTGCCGAAGATCACCGTCATCACGCGCAAGGCCTATGGCGGCGCCTATGACGTCATGTCCTCCAAGCATCTGCGCGGCGACCTGAACTTCGCATGGCCCACGGCCGAGATCGCGGTCATGGGCGCCAAGGGCGCGGTCGAGATCATCTTCCGCGGCAAGACCCCGGAAGAGATCGCGGAAAAGACCAGGGAATATGAGGACCGCTTCGCCAACCCGTTCGTGGCGGCGTCGAAGGGCTTCATCGACGAGGTGATCCAGCCGCACTCGACCCGCAAGCGGATCGCTCTTGGCCTGCGCAAGCTGCGGAACAAGAGCCTCGAAAATCCGTGGAAGAAGCACGATAATATCCCGCTGTGAGTGACGTTTGGCCAATCGTCGTTTCTCTTGTCGCGCCATTTTGCGGCTGGCAGATATGGCGGGGATTGGCCACCGGAACGGTTTGGTCGCGCCACTGGCAGCATGGTTTGCGGGTGCGGATTTGAGATAAAGACCGGAATGAGGATTTCGTATGTCTGAATTGCAGGATGTCTACATCGTCAGCGGCGTCCGTACCGCGGTGGGCGATTTCGGCGGCTCGCTCAAGGGCTTCAAGCCCTCCGAGCTGGGCGCGCGCGTGGTGACGGAGGCGCTGAGCCGCGCCGGTGTCGCGGGCGAGGATGTCGGCCATGTCGTCATCGGGCAGGTCATGCAGACCAGCGCGCGCGACAATATGCTGTCGAAGGTGATCGCGCTCCAGTCCGGCATTCCGGCGGCGGTGCCCGCGCTGACCCTCAACCGCCTCTGCGGCTCGGGCGTGCAGGCCATCGTCTCGGCGGCGCAGATGATGAAGCTCGGCGAGGCGGGCATCACCGTCGCGGGCGGCGCGGAGAGCATGTCCAACGTCCCCTATCACGACCATGGCGTGCGCTGGGGCAGGAAGATGGGCGATAACAGCCAGGAAGACGCTCTGACGCACGGCCTGTCCGATGCGATCGGCGGCTATCATATGGGCATCACCGCCGAGAATGTGGCGGCGCGCCACTGCATCAGCCGCGAGGATATGGACGCCCTGGCCGTCACCAGCCACCAGCGCGCGGCGCGCGCCATCGCGGAAGGCCGCTTCAAGGAGCAGATACTCCCCGTCGAGATCAAGACGCGCAAGGGCGTGACCGTTTTCGACACGGACGAGCATGTCCGCGCCGATATCGATGCGGCGGCGCTGGCCGCGATGAAGCCCGCCTTCAAGAAGGACGGCACGGTCACCGCCGCCAACGCGTCGGGCATCAACGACGCCGCCGCCGCCGTGGTGCTGGCGACGGGCGAAGAGGTGGAGAAGCGCGGGCTCAAGCCGCTCGCGAGGATCATCGCCTGGGGCCATGCGGGCGTCGAGCCGGACTATATGGGCGAGGGTCCGATCAAGGCCGTGCCCATCGCGCTGGAGCGTGCGGGCCTGTCGCTCGACCAGATCGACGTGATCGAGAGCAACGAGGCGTTCGCGGCGCAGGCGGCGGCCGTCGCCAAGGTGCTGGGCTTCGATCCGGAGAAGGTGAACCCCAATGGCTCCGGCGTGTCGCTCGGCCATCCGGTGGGCGCGACGGGCGTCATCATGACGGTGAAGGCGATTTACGAACTGAAGCGCATCGGCGGCAAATATGGCCTCATTACCATGTGCATCGGCGGCGGGCAGGGCATTGCGCTCGTGATCGAGAATGTCGGCTGATCCATGGGTCGTGGCGCTCGCCTGCCTGGCGGGCGCCCTGTATCTCGGATCGGTCATGCGGAGAGGGCTGCGGCACCCTGGACAAGGACAGGCCAAGGCACCGATCCGGCGTGAACAGGGGCCGGTCTTCTTTCGGATCGGCATGGCGGTCGCGGGAAGCGGCTTTGTCTTCCTCACGGTGCTGGCGGTGGTAATTGCAGCGAAGGGTATGACATGAAACTGGGCAGGCTCAACCATATCGGCGTCGCGACGCCGGACCTCGACGCCTCCATCGCCTTCTACCGCGATGTGATGGGCGCGACGGACATCACCGAACCCTTCGTGCTGGAAAGCCAGCAGGTGCGCGTCGCCTTCGTCAACACGCCGGGCGAGAAGGGCCCGGATGGAAAGCCGACCGCGGGCACGCAGATCGAGCTGTTGCAGGCGACCAGCCCGGACAGCGCGGTCGGCAAGTGGATCGAGAAGAACCCCCTCGGTGGGCAGCATCATATCTGTTACGAGGTGCCGGACATTCTCGAAGCCAAGGCATGGTTCGAGGGGCAGGGCAAACGCGTCCTGGGCGAACCGCGCATCGGCGCGCACGGCACGCTCATCTTCTTCGTGCACCCGAAGGACATGGGCGGGCAACTGACCGAGATCATGGAAACGCCCAAGGGGGCCGGCCATTAACCTGTTTCCATCTCGATCCCGCATCGGCGCGGCGGCGGTCCTCACGGGCTTGCTGCTGGCCGGCTGCGACCGGCATCCGGCGGAAAGCGGCAATCATGCCGCGAATGCGGGCGCCGGCAACGCGGCCGCGCCGAAGCATGAGGATGCGGCATCGGCGGAGGAACGGGCGAGCGAGGCGGCTTTCGGCAAGTCGATGACGTTCGAGCAGGACGGCCAGGCCTATCGCTATGTCGAGCACAAGCTGGTGGCGGCGCCGTTCGGGCCGGTCCTCCTGAGCAAGGCCGAGGGGGTCGACGCCCCGCATGTCAGCTCCGGGCTCCTGTCGGCCACCTATCTGAAGAAGGACGGGCAGGGTTTCACCGTCGTCCGCCGCTTCCCGGCAGCGGTGAAAAGCGGCAGCTTCGGCGCCTTCTCCGACTGGGCCATACGCGACGACTTGGCCGCGAACCCGGTGGCGCAGGTCGAGGGCGGGGGGACGTGGCAGGGCTATAGCTGCGGCTGGACCAGCTTCACGGAACTGACGCCGGCCGGCCCGGTCGAACTCGTCACCTATCAGGACAGCTATTCGGACGGCGGCGCGGTGGAGGACGACAGCAGCGACATCGACAGCCGGATCGTCAAGGTCGACCGCGGCAGAGCCTTTACCGTGCATTTCTCCGGCACGCGCACATTCGATGCGGTATATGAGCGTCACGGGAACAAATATGAGTTGCTCGGCGGTGACGCGCACATGCTGAGCGGCTGTTGAGGCATCATGAGCGAATGGATCGACATATGACCGACAAACCGACCCTCGATCAATGGTCCGCCGCCGCCGCCAAGGAGGTGAAGGGCAAGGATCTGAACTGGCGGACGCCGGAAGGGATCACCGTCAAGCCGCTCTACACGGCCGAGGACGTGACGGTCAACCCGGGCCTGCCGGGCTTCGCGCCGTTCACGCGCGGCGTGCGCGCCTCCATGTATGCGGGCAAGCCGTGGACGATTCGCCAATATGCGGGCTTTTCCACCGCCGAGGAATCCAACGCCTTCTACCGCCGCAACCTGGCGGCGGGGCAGAAGG
>JASGGS010000341.1:0-3448 GCA_047602685.1 Sphingobium sp. | reverse complement strand
GTGCCCGCTGGGCGCGGCCGCGCTGGCCGGGACCGGCTTTCCGATCGATCGGCACGCGACGGCGGCGGCGCTGGGCTTCGACAGGCCCACCGACAACAGCCTGGACAGCGTCAGCGACCGCGACTTCGCGCTCGACTATCTGATGGCCGCGACCCAGTGCAGCCTGCACCTGTCGCGCCTGGCCGAGGAGTTCATCATCTGGGCCAGCCAGCCCTTCGCCTTCGTCTCGCTGCCCGACGCCTATTCGACCGGCAGCTCGATCATGCCGCAGAAGCGCAATCCGGACGCGGCGGAACTGGTGCGCGGCCATGCCGGGCGCATCATGGGCTGCATGACCGGCCTGTGCGTCACCATGAAGGGCCTGCCGCTCGCCTATTCCAAGGACATGCAGGACGACAAGCCCCCTTTGTTCGAGGCGCATGACCTGCTGGGCCTGTGCATCGCGGCCATGTCCGGCATGGTGGAAAAGGTGACGTTCCGCACGGACCGGATGCGCGGCCTTGCCGAAAGCGGCTTCGCCACCGCCACCGACCTGGCCGACTGGCTGGTCCGCGAAGCGAAGGTGCCGTTCCGCGAGGCGCATCATATCACCGGCCGCGCGGTCAAGGCGGCGGAAGAAGCAGGCACGTCCCTGGCCGGCCTGCCGCTCGCCACGCTGAAGGCGATTGACGAACGCATTGGCGAGGGCGTCTATGGCGTCCTTACCGTCGACGCCTCCGTCGCGAGCCGCCGCAGCCATGGGGGCACCGCTCCGGATCAGGTGCGGGCGCGGATCGCGGATGCTCGCGACACGCTCAGCGGGGAGTGAAATCCATGAAGAACCGCGTTCCCGTCCTGTTGACCGTGATGCTGCTGGCGATGAGCGTCGGCGCATGCGGGCGCGTGGGTTCGCTGGAACGCACCAAGGACATGACACCGCTCCCCGTCGCCGTGGGCGCCAGCCGAGCCGCAACGCCGGAGGAACTGATGCAGCCCAGCACGCAGAGCCGCCCCGCGCGCAACGGGGACGTCCTCGACCGATCCGAACGACGCCGCGAAGACAGTTTCGACAAGCGGCCGGGCGCTGATAATGGCCGCTATCCGGCCAGCCAGGACTGAACCGACAGGATGGACTATTTTCTCTACAAGGGCGGCGTGCTCCACGCCGAGGACGTACCGCTGCCGCGGATCGCGGATGAGGTCGGCACGCCCGTCTACATCTACTCGCGCGCCACGCTGGAGCGGCATGCGCAGGTATTCAGGGATGCGCTGGCCGCGCTGCCGCGCAAGCACATCGCCTTCGCCATCAAGGCCAATCCCAATATCGCCGTGCTGAAGGTACTGGCGAAACAGGGTTTCGGCGCGGACGTGGTGTCGGGCGGCGAGGTGGCGCGCGCGGTCGCGGCAGGCATGAAGGCGGAGGACATCGTTTTTTCCGGCGTCGGCAAAACGCGCGCCGAGATGGAGTATGCGCTGTCGGTCGGCGTCGGCCAGTTCAACCTGGAACTGGAGGAAGAAGGGTTCGCCCTGGCCGAAATCGCCGCCGCCATGGGCAAGACCGCGAGCGCGACCCTGCGCGTCAATCCGGATGTCGATGCGGGCACCCATGCCAAGATCTCCACGGGGATGAAGGAGAACAAGTTCGGCGTGCCCATTGGCGAGGCGAACCGGATTTTCGAGCGCCTTTCAGGGCGGCCGGGCATCAACCTGCGCGGTCTTGCCTGCCATATAGGCAGCCAGCTTTTCGACCTCGCCCCGCTGGAGGCCGCCTATGGCCGCGTGGGCGAAAAGGTGGCGGAGTTGCGGGCAGCGGGCCATGTCATCGACCGGGTGGACCTGGGCGGCGGACTGGGCGTGCCCTATGAACGCGACAAGGTGCCGCCCAGTCCCGCCGATTACGGCGTGATGGTGGAGCGCGCGACAAGGGGCTGGGACGTCATGCTGATGTTCGAGCCGGGCCGCGTGATCGTGGGCAATGCGGGCGTGCTGCTGACCAAGGTCATCTGGGTGAAGCCGGGCGCGGTCAGGCCCTATATCATCGTGGACGCCGCGATGAACGACCTGGCCCGGCCCGCCATGTACGATGCCTGGCATGATTTCGAGGCGGTGCGGCCCACGGGCGAACGCATGGTCGCCAATATTGCCGGCCCGGTGTGCGAGAGCGGCGACACCTTCGCCATGGGCCGGGACATCGACGCCGTGAAGTCCGGCGACCTCGGCATCTTCCGCACGGCGGGCGCCTATGGCGCGACCATGGCCAGCACCTATAACAGCCGGGCGCTGGTGCCGGAGGTGATGGTGGACGGCGACAGGTTCGCGGTGGTGGCCGAGCGGATCGCGCCGGAGACGATCATCGCCGCCGAGCATGTGCCCGATTTCCTGAGCGACTGAGACGTGGCCATGCACAGCCTGCCGGTCTTCCTGCGCCTGGACGGTCGGCCGGTGATCTTGGTCGGCACCAGCGAGGCGGCCGGAGCCAAGCGCCGCCTGCTGGAGCGGGCTGGGGCGAGGATCGTGGGCGAGGATGCCGAGGCCGCGCTGGCGCTGGTCGCGCTGGACGACCGGGCGGAGCAGGATGCCGCGGCGCAGCGGTTACGCGCGCGCGGCGTGCTGCTGAATGTGGTCGACCGGCCGGATTTGTGCGATTTCACCATACCCGCCATTGTCGACCGGGACCCGCTGTTGATCGCGGTCGGGACGGGCGGCGCGTCGGCGGGGCTGGCCAAGGCAGTGCGGCAGAGGGTCGAGCGGCTGCTCCCGCCGGGGGTGGGCATGCTGGCGCGCGCGCTGGAAGAGGCGCGCGCCGCGTTGCGCGCGCGCTGGCCCGATGCGCGCGACCGGCGCGGCGCGCTCGATAGGGCGCTGGCGGAAAGCGGGGCGCTCGATCCCTTTTCCGCCCATGATGACGGAGCGGTGGCGCGGTGGCTTGCTTCCGCGGAAGAGGGCGTGGAAGCGCGGGTGGAAACCGTGCTGCTTGCTTCCGCCGATCCCGATGAACTGACCCTGCGCGCCGCGCGCCTGCTGGGGGAGGCGGACCATGTGCTGCACGATCCGGCCGTGCCGGACGCCTTGCTCGACCGGGCGCGGGCCGATGCCATACGGATCGCGGTTACGCCGGAAGCGCTGGCGACCGCACGTCCGGGCCTGACGGTCGTCCTCAGGCTGAACTGATCAGGCCTCCGCCCCTTCCGGCACCTTGACGAAGAAGGGCGCCATGCGGGCGCGCAGTTCTTCCCCGATCGGGCCGCGATCCAGCGACCCTTGCGCGACCATCACCGTCTCGCAGGTCGAACAGCATTCGTCGTTCTGGAAAGCGGCGGAGAGGATAGTCCAGCTGGTATTGCCGATGCGGCGCAGGCCGGAGGCGATGAGGACGCTGCCCGGCGCGTGCATCTCCTGCATATAGGTGAGGTTCACCGCCGCCACGAGCCAGCGCACGCCCAGTTCGCGCGGATGCGCCTGGAGCTGG
>JASGGS010000035.1:0-27044 GCA_047602685.1 Sphingobium sp. | reverse complement strand
GTCACGCCGCCCGTCTTGCGGTCGAGGTGGAAGCGCAGCGACAGGCGGTGGAGGTGGCGGAACACATGTTCCGACAGGTTGCGCGTCGCCTCCTGCCCCACGCTTTCGAAGGCGATGTTGCGCAGGTTCTCGAACAGCGCGTTGCCGAAGCGGGCGCCCGCATAGGCGACGATCAGCGCGACCGTGATCGCGACCCCCGGCTCCATGCCCGGCACCATGCGATCGACCCCCGCCTTGTAGGCGAAGGGCATCGAAAAGCTCACTAGTTTCCCTACCAACATGAGCAGGACGGCGAACAGCACCCGCCGCCGCATGGAGGGCGCATCGCGGGGCCAGAGATAGGGGAGGAATCGGCGCAGCGTCGCCCATATGGGCGGAACGGGGAGGTTTTCCTTGGGCTGGTCGGGCGGCATGGACGGCATGTAGGCCCAATGCGGGCGCTTGCCAATGGAGAGGCCGCGCGGCCGGTACGCCTGAGTCAGTAATGATATAGTTTTATAATGAATATAGCGACGCGTCCCGGCCCGCCCCGGACTATTGCCGCAGAAAAAGGCTGATCGAGGCGATATGGTCCATCGTGTCGCCGCGGCGCGCCTGGTTGACGGTCTGGTTCATATAGCCGAGTTCGAAGGTGGACTTGCCGCCCACCGGCACCTCCGCCCCGATGAAGCTGCGCACCCGGTCGAAGCCGCGCCGCGCCCCCCAGTCCGTGTCGTTGAGCGCGAAGAAGCCCTCCACATAGCCGAGCGCCGCCACGCCGCCCCTCCCGCCGCCGCGCGAGAGGGGGAAGGCGAGGCGCAGCATCTCGCGCAGGCGCCAGCCCGTGTCGCCGCCGGTCGAGAGCCAGCGCTGCTCCAGCCGGGTGCGGGAGGAGAAATGCGGGGAGAGCTTCCAGCTGACCTGCTGGAAGCTGCGGTCCTCGGTCGTGTCGGCGCCGTCCGTCACAGGGGTACGGACCCGCGCATAGCCCTGATAGACGCTGAGGCTGTTCGACAGCTTCACGCCGATGGCCGGGCGCAGGAGCAACTGGTCGAGGCGCGAGGCGCCGTCGCCGATGCGCGGCTGGATCTCCGCATGATAGATTAGATTGCCCCGGACGCTGCCGAGCGCGGTGAGGTTGACCCAAAGCTGCCCGTCATGCGTGTCCCGTGCGGAAGCGGGCGCGGCGATGAGGCCCGCGAGGGCGAGAAGAAACGCGATGGCCTGTCTTGCCATGATATCCCTGCCGTTGATGGACGCCCTTGAAAGGGGGACGCATGGTCTCGACCGTGAAGCCCCCTAGGCGGCGGGCGGTGCCGTCGCAACCGTGCGGACCGCGCGGCAATGATTTGTCATGGGCGGGAAGGATGCGGCGGGAACGGGGCCAGGCGCTAACCGTCGCTCCGCGCCTGATCCGGCATCGCGCGGAAGATCGACCAGCCGGTCGTCTCGGCCAGCATCTGGAGCGCCATGGTGCCGAGCCTGGAATTGCCGTTCTCGTTGAGGCCGGGCGACCAGACGGCGATGCTGGCGCGGCCGGGCACTATGGCCAATATGCCGCCGCCGACGCCCGATTTGCCCGGCATGCCGACGCGGAAGGCGAAGTCGCCGCTGGCGTCATAATGGCCGCAGGTCAGCATCAGCGCGTTGATGCGGCGCGCCCGCGCCGGGGAAACGACGCGCCGCCCGCCGGATGACTGCCCGTCCAGCATCAGGAAGCGGCCCGCCCGGGCAAGCTGCATGCAGGACATGGCGATGGCGCACTGGTGGAAATAGACGCCCAGCACGCGCTCGACCGAGTGCCGTAAATTGCCGAAGGCGCGCATGTAATTGGCGAGCGCGAAGTTGCGGAAGCCCGTCTCCTGTTCGCCGCGCGCGATATCCTCGTCGATATGGAGGCTGTCATCCTCCGCCAGATAGCGCAGGAATTGCAGCATCTCGCCAATGGCCTCGCGCGGCTGGTGCCCGCCCAGATTGACGTCGGCCACGACGATGGCGCCCGCATTGATGAAGGGATTGCGCGGTATGCCCTTTTCCGCCTCCAGCTGGACGATGGAGTTGAACGCCGTGCCGGAGGGTTCGCGGCCAACCCGGTCCCAGAGCTGGTCGCCCACCTTGCCGAGGGCGAGGGTGAGGGCGAACACCTTCGATATGGACTGGATGGAGAAGGGGATATCGGCATCGCCGCTGGTCAGCATGCTGCCGTCCGCCGTCGATATGGCCATGCCGAACCGCAGCGGGTCGATCCGCGCGAGGCCGGGAATATAGGTCGCGACCGATCCCCGGTCCGTCTGCGCGGCGATGGCGGCCGCAATGTCGTCGACTATCGCCTGAAGGTCCAATGCCGTCCCCCGTCCCGCCTGCACCGGCGTTCCATAGCGGAGCATCGGGGAATTGCCCAGCATCGCGCCCTTGGAACGTTCGCAATTGTCAAGTGTTGGATAGGCAGACTGGAGGGCGCGCAAGGCAGGCCGCGTCCGGAACAAGATGGAGGATGGCATGGGACTTATTCTTTGGCTCATCATTGGTGGCGTGATCGGCTGGCTGGCCAGCATCATCATGCGGACGGACGCGCAGCAGGGCATTTTCCTGAATATCGTCGTCGGCATCGTCGGCGCCTTCATCGGCGGCCTGATCTTCTCGGGCGGCAGCATCAACAACGCGCCGCTGACGCTGACATCCTTCCTGGTGTCGCTGGTCGGCGCGGTCGTGCTGCTGGGTATCGTCAATCTGGTGCGGCGCGGGTCGCTCCGCTAAGCTCCACACCCGATTTTACGGGCTTTCAGGCGCCCGGCCGGACAACCGGCCGGGCGCTTTGCTGTCCGGGCGTCATATTAACCATGTTTAAGGTGATGTGCCTGTAATAATGCGCTAGGGAACTATTCCCGCCGCGCATCGCGCAGGAGCGAAATAAAGCCGCTTGAGCCAGGTGCTGTGTCGGGATAATACAGTGACGGTTAACGGCGCAGGGGCGCCCGGCAGGCTTCAAACTATGAATTACGAACCCCATCTGGCGGGCGATCTGAGATCCGCCGGTCGTGATATCGACGATGAAGCCCGGATCAAGGCTCGGCGCCGCATCTTCATGGCGGCGGGCGTCGGCCTGATCTTCCTCCTTGTCCTGGCGTTCTGGTCCGGCTGGAGCCGGTTGCACAATGCGGGCGCCGGCGGGGACAAGGGCGCGGAAATCCCCAATGTCACCGTCCTGGCGGCCACGACAGGCACTATCGAGCGGGTGGCGAGCGGCACCGGATCGCTGGCGGCGCGCCGGGACATGCCGGTGGGCGTGGTGGGCGAGGGCGGGCGCGTCCTGTCCGTGCTGGTCGAGCCGGGAAGCTGGGTCAAGGCGGGCCAGACGCTGGCCGTGGTGGAGCGATCCGTCCAGACGCAGCAGATCGCGGGCCTCGCCGCGCAGGTCGAGGTGGCGCGCGCCAATGCGAAGCTGGCCGAGGCCAATCTGACCCGCGCCCGGGCGTTGGTCGGCAACGGCTTCATCTCCAAGGCCGATCTGGAAAGCAAGGTCGCCTCGCGCGATGCCGCCGTGGCGCAACTCAACGTCGCCATCGCGCAATTGAACCAGTCGCGCGCGACCATGGCGCGGCTGGATGTGCGCGCGCCCGCCGACGGTCTGGTCCTGACCCGCGCGGTGGAGCCGGGGCAGGTCGTGTCCGGCGGTTCCGGCACATTGTTCCGCATCGCCATGAAGGGCGAGATGGAAATGAAGCTGGCGCTGAACGAGGGCGATATAGCGGGGATCAAGCCGGGCAATGCCGCCTCCGTCACGCCGGTCGGCGCCACCGTGCCGGTCAAGGGCCATGTGTGGCAGGTCTCCCCGGTGGTCGATCCGCAGACGCGGCAGGGGCAGGTGCGCATCCTGCTGCCCTATGATCCGTCGCTGCGTCCGGGCGCCTTTGCCCATGCGACCGTCTCGACGGGCAGGAGCGAGGGCGTGCTGCTGCCGGAATCGGCGGTGCAGAGCGACGAGAAGGGCAATTTCGTCTATATCGTCGATGCGCGGGACCGGGTGGTGCGCCGTCCGGTCGAGACCGGCGCCGTCACCGATGCGGGCGTGTCCGTGATCGGCGGCCTGTCGGGGGGCGAGGCGGTGGTGGCGACCGCGGGCGGCTTCCTGAATGCCGGGGACAAGGTGAGGCCGGTGCGTTCCGGCGCGCGCTGACGGAGCGTCGACATGGACTTCCGCAACATATCGGCCTGGTGCATCCGCAATCCGGTGCCGCCCATCGTGCTGTTCGTCGCCCTGTGCGCGGCGGGCATCATGGCCTTCATCCGCATGGACATCCAGGCGGAGCCGGACATCGACTTCCCCGCGGCGATGGTCATCGTCCAGCAGCCGGGCGCCGCGCCGTCCGAACTGGAGACGCAGGTGACGCAGCGGGTCGAGGCCGCCGTCCGGTCCCTCCAGGGCATCGACCAGATCGACAGCACCGTGACGGAAGGGCGCAGCCAGACGCTGGTGCAGTTCACCATCGGCACGCCCATCGACCGCGCCGTGACGGACGTGCGCGACGCCATCGCGCAGATCCGCTCCAACCTGCCCGAGGGCATATTGGAGCCGCAGGTCATGCGCCTCTCCACCTCCGGCAATGTACTCGCCTTCTACAAGGTGGAGGCGACCGACATGACGCTGGAGCAGCTCAGCTGGTATGTCGACAACACCATCGCGCGCCGCCTGCTCTCCATTCAGGGCATGGGCAATGTCACCCGCGCGGGCGGCGTGACGCGCGAGATCCGCGTGATCCTCGACCCGCTGCGCATGCAGGCGCAGGGCATCACCGCCGTGCAGGTGAACCAGCAGTTGCGGCAGGTGAACCTGAACGCGGCGGGCGGCCTGGCGCAGGTGGCGGGGGCGGAGCAGTCCGTGCGCGTCCTTGGCAACGCAGCGACCGCGCATCAGCTGGGCGACACGCAGATCACCGTGGGCGCGGGCCGCACCGTGCGGCTGAAGGACATCGCGACGGTCCGCGACCTCTATGCCGAGCAGCGGAGCCTCACCAAGTCGGACGGCAAGCAAGTGCTGTCCTTCAGCATCGAGCGGGCGAAGGGCGAATCCGACGTCACCGTCTACAAGGCAGCGGAACAGGCGCTGGAACAGCTCCACAAGGAGAATCCCAAGGTCAAGGTCTCCGTCCTGTTCACCAATGTCGGCTACACGATGGAGCAGTACAAGTCCGCGATCCACGCGATGATCGAGGGCGCGGTGCTGGCCGTCGTGGTGGTGTTCCTGTTCCTGCGCGACTGGCGGGCGACGATCATCTCCGCCCTCGCCATCCCCATGTCGGCCATTCCGAGCTTCTGGTTCATGGACCTTCTCGGCTTCTCGCTGAACAGCCTGACGCTGCTGGCGCTGAGCCTCGTTGCCGGTGTGCTGGTCGACGACGCCATCGTGGAGATCGAGAATATCGTGCGCCACATGCGCATGGGTAAGACGGCCTATCAGGCGTCCATCGACGCGGCGGACGAGATCGGCCTCGCCGTGCTGGCCACCACCAGCGTCATTGTCGCGGTGTTCCTGCCCGTCGCCCTGATGCCGGGCGTGTCGGGCGAGTTCTTCAAGAATTTCGGCCTGACGGTGGTCAGCGCCGTGCTCGTCTCCCTCGCCGTCGCGCGCATGATAACGCCCATGCTCGCCGCCTATTTCCTGAAGGCGCACGGCCATGCCGAACATGGCGAGGGCTGGCTGATGGACCAGTATATGAAGGTTCTGCGCTGGTCGCTGGACGATACGCGCCGCCGCGCCATCGTCCGCACCAAATATGGCCGCGCCTGGCGCATCCGCGCGATCTTCGCCGATCACCGCGTATGGATGATGGGCATGGCGACGGTCGCCCTGATCCTGACCGTCCTGTCCTTCGCGCAGCTGCCCATGAGCTTCCAGCCCGACGCGAACATGGACACGGCGCGTATCAACGTGAAGCTGGCGCCCGGCGCCACGCTGGAGCAGACGGAGGCCGTGGCGGACAAGGTGGCGGACCTGATGCGCCGCGACCCGCTGGTCGAGACGGCCTTTGCCGACATCAAGGTCGGCACCGCGACCTTGTTCATCAACCTGAAGCACAAGCGCGACATCACCAGCCAGCAGTTCGAGCGGTCGCGCGCGCCGCAATTGCTGCGTATCCCCGACGCGCAGATCGCCTTCACCTCCATGCATCAGGCGGGCGGCGGCACGACCCGGCCGATTGGCGTCACGCTGGGCAGCGACGATCCCGTCAAGTTGCAGCAGACGGTGCAGAAGCTGGCCGGGCAGATGGCGGGCTTGAAGGAGATCGTCGCGCCGCGCATCGAGGGCAATCTCCAGCGGCCGGAGATCATCATCAAGCCCCGCCTCGACCTCGCTGCCGAGATGGGCGTCACCACCTCCGCGCTGAGCAACGCGATCCGCATCGCGACGCTGGGCGATATCGAGCAGAATATGGCGAAATTCTCGCTGACCGACCGGCAGGTGCCGATCCGCGTGTCGGTGGACGAGGATGCGCGGCAGAAGTTCGATTTCATCCGCAACCTGCCGGTGCAGACGCAGGCGGGCGGTTCCGTGCCGCTCAACCTCGTCTCCGACATCGGTTTCGGCGCGGGCCCCACGCAGATCGACCGCAACAACCAGGTGCGCCAGATCACCATCGGCGCGGACCTCGCCCCCGGCATCGTCACGGGCCAGGCGGACAAGGCGATCAACGCGCTGCCCGCGCTCCAGAAGCTGCCCGACGGCGTGTCGCGCATCGTGCTGGGCGCCAGCAAGTGGCAGGCGGAGATGATCGTCAATTTCGCCATCGCCGTGGTGGTCGGCGTCATGATGGTCTTTGCGGTGCTGGTCCTGCTCTACCGCTCCGTCATGCCGCCCTTCGTCAATATGGGATCGTTGCTGCTGGCCCCCCTGGGCGGGGGCCTCGCCCTGCTTGTCACGGGCTATCCTTTGTCCATGCCGGTGTTCATCGGCGTGCTGATGCTGCTGGGCATCGTCGGCAAGAATTCGATCCTGCTGGTCGATTTCGCGCTGGAGGAGATGGCGAAGGGCATTCCCAAGAAGGAGGCGATCATCGATGCCGGGCACAAGCGCGCGCAGCCGATCGTGATGACCACGGTCGCGATGGTGGCGGGCATGGTGCCGACCGCGCTGGCCCTGTCCGGCGACGGCGCATGGCGCGCGCCCATGGGCATCACGGTGATCGGCGGCCTGACCCTTTCCACCCTGCTGACCCTGCTGATCGTGCCGCCCAGCTTCAGCCTGGCCATCGGTTTCGAACGCTGGATCGGGCCGCATCTGCGCAGGCGCCTGCTGACATATCAGCCGGGCGACGAGCATGGACGGAGCGCGCCGCACGCGGCGAAATGAGGGGCGGGGCCTTCCGTTCTTGCGCCCTTGTTTCGCACGCGCCATGAAACCCCACGCATGACCGCACGTTCCGCCCGCATGGCTTCGCTCGCTCCACCCAATGGCAGCCGCTCGATGCGGATCGTGGCGACCTGCCTGCTGGTGGCGATGGCGGTGGTCTACAGCCTGGCGCGCTGGGGCGAGGCGCAGGGCGTGGGCGCGCCCGCCATCGGCTATGTGCGGGCCTTCGCGGAGGCGGCGATGGTGGGCGGCCTTGCCGACTGGTTCGCGGTGACGGCCCTGTTCCGCCATCCGCTGGGCCTGCCCATACCGCATACGGCGATCATCCCGCGCAACAAGGACCGGATCGGCGACACGCTGGCCCTGTTCCTGCGCGACAATTTCCTGACGCCCGCCGTCGTCGCGCGGCGCATGGCGCGCCTGGACATCGCGGGCGCGGCGGGCCGTTTCCTCTCGGCTCCGCCCGACATGGACGGGCGGCTGCGCAAGGGGGCCTCGCGGCTCCTGGCCGACCTGATGGACGCGCTGGACGACGAGCGGCTGGGCGGCATGGTCAAGGGCGCCATCGCGCAGCGGCTGCGCGGCGTGGAGTTCGCGCCGCTGGTGGGGCAGGCGCTGGAGGCGGCGATCCGCGAGGGGCGGCACGAGCCGGTGATGCAGGCGATCATCACATGGGCGAGCCGCACGCTGGACGCCAATGAGGGGCTGATCCGGCAGATGGTGCATGACCGGGCAGGTTCCATCCTGCGCTGGACCGGCCTTGACGAGACATTGGCCAATGCGATCCTCTCCGGCCTGCAGAAGATGCTGGCGGAGGCGGCCGAGGACCCCGGTCACACGCTGCGGCAAAAGGCGATGGAGGGGCTGGAGACGCTGGCCCACCGCCTCCAGCACGACCCCGCCATGCAGGAGAAGGTGGCGCGGCTGCGCGACGAGATCATCGGCAATCCCGCCATGCAGGCATGGATGGAGAGCCTGTGGCGGCAGGCGCGCGAGGCGCTGCTCAAGGCCGCCCGCGATCCCCGTACCGCGCTGGCCGGCAGGTTCGGCGAGATGCTGCGCCAGCTTGGCGGCATGCTGGAGGACGATCCGGAGGTGCGGCGCCTGCTCAACCGCTTCGCCCGGCGCATGGCGGTCGGCACGGCGGCCGCCTATGGCGACGGCATAGTCCGGCTGGTGAGCGAGACGGTGCGCGGCTGGGATGCGCGGACCGTGACCACCCGGCTGGAGCAGGCGGTGGGCCGCGACCTTCAATATATCCGCATCAACGGCACGCTGGTCGGCGGTCTGGTGGGCGTGGCGATCCATCTTGCAGGACGCCTGCTGGGATAGGCCGCGGCGGTCAGGGCTGGTCGGTCCGCATGCCGTCCATCAAATGGCTGCCGATCAGGCCGGCGACCAGAGCCGCATGGTCGTGGGCAAGATCATGATCCGCGCCCGGCACGACATGCAGCCGGGCATGGGGCAATAGCGACAGGAGCCGCTCCCCGACCGCGACGGGACTGATCGGGTCGGCATCTCCCCAGAGCAGCAGGGCCGGGACGCGGATCGACCGGATAGCCTCCGACAGATCGGGTACGGGATCGGCGATCCAGTGCGCTGCACGGGGAAAGTTGCGGCGGTAATCGGCACGCCAGTCCGACCCGCCGAGATCCGAGACCGGCACCCCGCCGGAGGTGACGGCCAGGACGAGGCGCCTGACCATGGCAGGCGCGGCCAGCGCGGCCCGGAGCGCGACATAGCCGCCCATGGACTGCGCGACGATGTTCACCGGCTCGTCCATGTGCCGCAGGACCAGCGCGACCAGATCGTCCATGCCGTTGATGGCCGGATCGGGCGCCTCATTGCCGAGGCCCGGCCAGTGGAGGAGGGTCCCGCCCGGCCCCAGACGGTCGGCCACGGGTCTCCAGAAGGCGGCGCTGGCCCCCGCGCCCGGCAGGAACAGCGTCTTGGTGGTCGGTCGCGTCATGGGCAGGAGGGATACCGCCGGGCGCGGCCCGATCAAGGGCCATCCTCTCTCCCCCCTTGACCGCTGCCGTTCATCAGGCAGGATGACGGCCGGGCGCGGCGCGGGCGGCGGCGGCATGGGGCGAAGGGGACGGCATCATCGCGGCACGGCTGGGCATGGGCATATTCGGCATCGCGGCGCTGCTCGTCATGGCGATTCTCTTCTCATCCAACCGGCGGGCGATCCGGATACGCGTCGTGGGGGCGGCGCTCGGTCTTCAGGCGCTGATCGCTTTCCTCGTCCTGCGCTCGCCCTGGGGACGGGAGGCGATCGCTATCCTGTCCGGCGCGGTCACGGGCCTGCTCGGCTATGCCCAGGCGGGCACGGCCTTCGTCTTCGGGCCGCTGGCCACGCCGGAAATCGGGGCGGGCAGCTTCGCGCTCGCGGCGTTGCCGACGATCATCTTCTTCGCGTCCATCATCTCCATCCTCTATCATCTCGGCATCATGCAGTTCGTCATACGCTGGGTGGGCGGGGGCATATGCCGGGTGACGGGCATCACCCGCGTCGAGAGCCTGTGCGCGGCGGCGAATATCTTCGTCGGGCAGAGCGAAAGCCCGCTGGTCATCCGTCCCTATCTGGCGGCGCTCACCCCCTCGCAACTGTTCATGATGATGAGCGTCGGCATGGCGGGGGTCGCGGGGACCATATTGGGCGCCTATGCCAGCATGATCGGCGCGCACCTATTGCCCTATCTGCTCGCCGCTTCCTTCATGTCCGCGCCGGGCGGCATCGCCGTCGCCAAGATCATGATGCCGGACGATCCCGCCGACACGCAGGCCGAGCCTTGGGCCGCCGACGGCGGGGCGGAGGACGAGGCGCGGGCGGAGAATATCATCATGGCCGCGGCGCAAGGCGCGCAGACCGGCGTCAAGGTGGCGGTCGCGGTCGGCGCGATGATGCTGGCCTTCGTCGCGCTGATCGCCCTGGCCAATGGCCTGCTGGGCATGGCGGGCGGGCTGCTGGGCCATCCCGGCCTCAGCTTCCAGATGATCCTCGGTCTGTTGTTCCGGCCGCTCCTGTGGCTGATGGGGGTGCCCTGGGACGAGGCGGGGACGGCGGGCGCGCTGTTCGGGACGAAGGTGGTGGTGAACGAGTTCGTGGCCTTTCTCGACCTGTCCCATGTGCAGGCGCGCCTGTCGCCGCACAGCATCGCCATCGTCACCTTCTCGCTCTGCGGCTTCGCCAATTTCGCGTCCATCGCGATCCAGATGGCGGTGACGGGCAATCTCGCGCCCAATCAGCGGCCGGTGATCGCGCGGCTGGGCCTGCGGGCGGTGATGGCGGGGAGTCTCGCCAACCTGATGAGCGGGGCGCTGGCCGGGCTGATGCTCGCCCTCCCCGGATAGGATAAGCCCGCCCGGCACGATCCGGCGCGATCTCCCCACGGGTCGCACCTTTCGGGCTTTCTTCCGGCGCGCCGCTGGCCTGTAACGGGCGCGGTTCGCGAAAAGGGGATAGGCCGTGAGTGCAGGTGCCAGGCTGGCGGCGCAGGAGGATGAGACGAGGGAGAGGGATGTCCGGCTTGGCATGGGCCTCCAGCTCATGCGTGCGAGCAATCTCACCATGACCCGCCTTCACCTCGCCCTTCAAAGCGGCGACCGGCGCCTCGCCATGATGGCGATGGACGGCCTGATGGACATAGACGCGGAGATGGAGGGGTTCGTCGCCGATCTGGCGGGCGTGCCGGACAATGACGCGCATTGGCAGGCGCTCAGCGGCTATTTGGCGCATCAGAAGGCAGCGATCGCGGCGGAGAAGCATGTGCTGATCGGCGTCGTGGGGCGCCCGCCGCCGGATGCTTCGGCGGTGCTGGAGGAATTCCCCGCGGTCCCTCCCTCCCGCGAGCCTTCCGCCGGGGAGGCGGCGCAGGAATGGGAAGAGGAACAGTCCCGGCGATGGCCGCCGGGTCTGCTGGCGATGCTGTTGCTCTGCGCGCTCGCCCTGATCGGCGCGGGCGCGGCATTCGGGCTGGGCTGGATGACGCTGCCCTGACGCCTCAGAGGGTCGGGACCGGCTCCGGTCCGGAATAGTCGTAGAAACCGCGCCCCGTCTTGCGGCCGTACCAGCCCGCCTCGACATATTTCATCAGCAGCGGGGCCGGGCGGTATTTCGGATCGCCCGTGGCGTCGAGATAGACCTTGCAGATTTCCAGCAGCGTATCGAGGCCGACGAAATCGGCGAGGGTCAGCGGACCCATGGGATGGTTCGCGCCCAGCTTCATGCCGTTGTCGATGTCCACGACGCCGGCAATCCCCTCGCTCAGGACGAAGCATGCCTCGTTCAGCATGGGCACCAGGATGCGGTTGACGATGAAGCCCGGCGAATCCTTGGCGACGATGACGGTCTTGCCGATCCTGCCGGCATAATCGACCACGAAGTCGACGGTCGACTGCTCGGTCGCCAGGCCCCGGATGATTTCAAGGAGGGCCATGACCGGCACCGGGTTGAAGAAATGCGTGCCGACGAAGCGCTTCGGCTCCGGCGCGGCCTGGGCGAGGCGAGTGATGGAGATGGAGGAGGTGTTGGTGGCGAGGATCGCATCCGGACCGAGATGCCGGCCGATATTGGCGAATATGGCGCGCTTTACATCCTCGCGCTCCGTCGCGGCCTCGATCACCAGCGCGGCCTCGGCCATGGCGGCGGGGTCGCCCGTGGGGATGATGTTGGCGAGCGCGGCGTCGGCGGCGGCCTGTTCCAGCTTGCCCTTTGCGACCGAACGGGCGAGCAGCTTCGCGATGCCGTCCTTGCCCTTTTGCGCGCGTTCGACATCGACATCGGACAGGATCACCTTGTATCCCGCCTGAGCGGAAACCTGCGCGATGCCCGCGCCCATCTGGCCCGCGCCGACGATACCGATGCTGCTCATCGCTTTTCCTGTCCTTTCCTGACGATCTGGCGAGCTATGCTCTACCCGCGCTTCGCCAACTGCATTATGCAGGAAAGCATGACAAGGGGCGTATTGACCGTAACGGCGCGCGCGATGGCCGCGACCGCCATGATATTGGCGGCTTGCCTGCCCGTGTCCGCCGCGCGGCGCGGCGCGCCCAGCCACGCGCCGACGATTTCAAAGAGCGCTAACCCTCCCGCCGGAAAGCCGCAACCCGGCCTGCTCCAGTATAACGGTGACTGGGCCGTGGGATGCGACAACCTGCTGCGGTGCGAGGCCGTGGCCCTGCAACCCGAGGCGGGCGGGAGCGGGGACGAGCCCCTGCTGCTCCAGATATCCCGGGCCGGAGGGCCGGGGGGAGAGACCGTGCTGCGTGTCGGCGGCCTGACCCAATTGCCGCCCGAGATCGCGCTGGTGCTGAATGGGCGGGAAGCGGCGCGCCTGACCGCGCAGGGGGACGAGGCGACGATTCGCGGGGCCGACGCGCTGCGCAGCGTGCAGGCCATGGGCGAGGCGGTGACGATCGAACTGCGCATCGCGAGCAAGAAGAAAGTGCGGGCGGCCTTCACGCTCGCCACCTTCTCCAGCGCCGGGCTGGCGGACAGCCTGCGCTTCATCGACACGCGGCAGGGGCGCATGGGCACGCAGTCCGCCTTTCTCTCGCGGGGCAATGGCGCGGAGAGCGCGGTCCCCGCCCCGCCCGCGGTGCCCGTGGTGGTGCAGGTGCCGTCGCCCGACGCGGATACCGCGCCCGGCCTCACCGATCCGGAAATGGCGGTGGCGCGCAAGCTGGCCGTTTGCGACGCGATGCTGATGGCGGAAGGCGCGGCGGAGCTGTTCCCGCTGGACAGCGAGGCGGCACTGCTGCTGCTGCCCTGCGAGGGGGGCGCCTATAATGTCTCGGCCGTGCCGCTGATCGCGCGGGGACAGGCGGGATCGCGCATGCTCTCCATCGCGCGCTTCGACTTCGCGCCGGGCTTCACGGGGGAGCCGGGCAAGCCGCCGCTGGTGGTCAACGCGCTATGGGATGCCAAGCGCGGCGTCCTTTCCAGCCTCGCCAAGGGGCGGGGCATCGGGGATTGCGGCGCGTCGGAGGATTATGTGTGGGACGGCACGCAGTTCCGCCTGATCGAAAGCCGGGCCATGCATGTGTGCCGGGGCGCCTGGGAATGGATCAGGCTGTGGGAGGCGGCGCCCGAACGGGCTTCGCCGCCGGTCGTGGAGACGCATGCGGCGGTGAAGCCGGCGGGCTGATCCGGGCTGCCGCCGTCAGTTTGCGCGGGCGAGATGCAGGGAGAACAGGCCCGCCTCGTCCTGCCATTCCTCCACAGGTTCCCAGCCGCCCGCGCGCAGCAGCAGCCGGGCGCTGCGCCCGTCATATTTGTGGCTGCTCTCGGTATGGATGCTCTCGCCCGCCCTCATCGCGAAAGGCTGGCCCGCCACGTCGAACCGCATGTCGCGGCGCGCCACCAGATGCATCTCGATCCGCGCGGCGCTGTCGTTCCAGCGGGCCTCATGGGCAAAGGCGCCGACGGGCATGGTGCCGTCCAGTTCCCGGTTGATGCGGTCCAGCAGGTTCAGGTTGAACGCCGCCGTTACGCCCGCCGCATCGTCATAGGCGGGGATCAGTATCTCCTCGCCCTTGATCCGGTCCATGCCGATCAGCAGCATCGCCCCGTCGCCGAGCGACAGGCGCATGGAGCGCAGCAGGTCGATGGCGGTGGGCGGTTCGAAATTGCCGATGGTGGAGCCGGGGAAGAAGCCCAGGCGCCGCTTCGGACATCCGGCGGCGGGCAGCGACAAGGGGCGGGTGAAGTCCGCTTCCACGGGAAGGATCGGCAGGGCGGGGAAGTCCCGCGCCAGCAGGGCGGCGCTGTCGCGCAGGAAGTCGCCTGAAATATCGACCGGCACATAGGCGCTGGGGTGGATGGCGCGCAGCAGCAGCGGCGTCTTGGCGAGCGAGCCGGCACCGAATTCCACCACGCAGCGACCGGTGCCGATCGCCTGGGCCAGGGCCGCGCCCTCCGCGCGCAATATCGCCGTTTCGGCGCGCGTCGGATAATATTCGGGCAGATGGGTGATATCCTCGAACAACTCCGACCCGCGCCGGTCGTAGAACCATATGGGCGGGGTCGCCTTGGGCTGGGCGGACAGGCCCTCCACTATGTCGCGCCGGAAGACGGGATCGGCGACGGGCGGACGCAGGAGGGTGTCGATCTCTGTCATTGGGGCAGGTCCTTTGCGAGGCGGAGGCCGGTGAACTGCCAGCGCTGATGGGGGTAGAAGAAGTTGCGATAGCTGGACCGGGTATGGCCGCGCGGCGTCGCGCAGCTGCCGCCGCGCAGGACGAACTGGCCCGACATGAACTTGCCATTATATTCCCCCACCGCTCCGGAGGCGGCATGGAAGCCGGGATAGGGGCGATAGGCGCTGCCGGTCCATTCCCACACATCGCCGAACATCTGCCGCAATCCGTCCTCCCCATCCCGCGCGACGGTGGGGCGGCAGGGACCTGCCCGGTCGAGGAAGGTGCCGCTGTCCGGCGGCAGGGGGGCGGCCGCCGCCTCCCACTCCGCCTCGGTCGGCAGGCGCGCGCCCGCCCAGCTTGCAAAGGCATCCGCCTCGTACAGGCTGATATGGGTGACCGGCTCGGCGGGGTTCACCGGCTCGCGGCCCGACAGGGTGAAGCGGGTCCAGCCGCCCGCGCCGTCCGCCAGCCAGTAGAGCGGGGCCTCCACCTCCTGCGTCCGGACCCAGGTCCAGCCGTCGGACAGCCAGTGGGCCGGATCACGATAGCCGCCGCTCTCCATGAAATTGATCCAGTCGCCATTGGTGACCAGCCGGTCGGCCAGCGCATGAGGCGCGAGGTGGATCTTGTGCCGTGGCCCCTCGCAATCGAAGGCGAAGCCGCCGCCCGCATGGCCGATCTCCACGAGGCCCGACCGGCCCTCGACCCAGGCCATGGGACCGGGACCGGCGACGAGTTCGCGCTGGCCGCGCGGCCACAGGCCCGGCTGGAGCGGGTTTTGCGCGAACAGGTGCAATATGTCGGTCAGGAGCAGTTCCTGATGCTGCTGCTCATGATGGAGGCCAAGATCGACCAGCGTCCGCGCCTCGGGCGTCAGCAGGGGCAGGGCGTTGAACATCACGGCATCGACATGGCCGCGATAGGCCAGCACATCGTCCAGCGAGGGCCGGGTGAGCAGGCCGCGGCGGGGCCGGTCATGACGCGGCCCCTCCGCCTCATAATAGCTGTTGAACAGGAAGGCGAAGCGGTCGTCGAACGCGCGATAGCCCGGCACATGGTCACGCAGCACGAAGGTTTCGAAGAACCAGGTCGTATGGGCGAGATGCCATTTGGCGGGCGAGGCGTCCGGCATGGACTGCGCGGTCGCGTCGGCATCCGACAGATTGGCGGTGAGCGAGAGACTGAGCGCGCGGACCGCCTCGAACCGGCCGATCAGATCGCGTGCCTGCATCTCCTGAAATATGGGTTCAGCCATAAGCCCCCCTCATTCGCGGCCGGTTGCCCGGCTGGGAGACCTATGAATGTTTCATGCAACGCTTTTGTTGCACTCATACTTTGGTTGAGGGCCGAAAAAGCGCGCCGGGAGGGCGATCAACGCGAGGCGCCGGGAACCCATTTCACATCCGCGCGGCCATCGTCGTTGAGCACGCAGCCCAGCACGAACAACAGGTCGGACAGGCGGTTGAGATAGGTGAGCGCATGGGCGTTGACGCCCCCCTCCTCCTGCGCGCGCACGGCCGCCCGTTCGGCGCGGCGGGTGATGGCGCGGGCGAGATGGACATGGGCGGCGGCGGCCGTGCCGCCCGGCAGGACGAAGCTGTCGAGCGGTTCGAGCCGGTCGTTCAGCCGGTCTATCTCCTGCTCCAGCCGCGTCACCTGCCCCGCCGTGATGCGCAGCGCCCATTCGGGGTCCGGCGCATCGGTCATCGGGGTGGCGAGATCGGCGCCGAGATCGAACAGGTCATTCTGTATGCCGGTGAGGAGGGAGGCATGATCGCTGCCCGCCAGCGCCGTTATGGCGATGCCGATGGCGCTGTTGGCCTCGTCCACATCGCCAATGGCGGCCATGCGGGCATGCGCCTTGCTGACGCGCGATCCGTCGACCAGGCCGGTCGTGCCCTTGTCGCCCGTGCGCGTGTAGATCTTGTTGAGCTTGACCACCGGAAGGCGGCTTATTTGCCGCTGTTCAAGAGCAGGAGCAGCGCCACGAACAGGATCGCCAGCGCCTGGAACAGGATGCGGCCCATCATCATCCGGTTCTGCTTGAGGCTCGACTGGCTCGGCCCCGCCTCCGTGCTGTTCAACTCCGCCTCGGTCGTCCTGAGGAAGGTGATGATGCCGCGCACCAGCATGACGACGGTGGCGAGGGCCGCAAGGATGATGAGGATGACGAGAAGCGCGTTCATAGGCTCTATCTAGGCTGACGCGGCATGGATTCCAACCGGAAAGCGCCCGGCGCGCAGGTCCGCCGCCAGCCGCGCGGGGTCGGCGCCGGTCGCGCGCAGTTCCGCCAGCGACAGGCCGCCGCTCCGCTTGGCGAGGCGCCGGCCCGCATCGTCCAGCAAGAGGGGATGGAAGCGGTACAAGGGGGCGGGCAGGCCGAGCAGCGCCTGGATCACGCGATGGACATGGGTTGCTTCCCGCAGGTCCGTGCCGCGAAGGATGTGGCTGATCTCCATCGCCGCATCGTCCATCGTGGCGCAGAGATGATAGCTGCCGGGCGCATCCTTGCGGGAGAGGACGACATCGCCGAAGGGGAGGGGATCGGCGGCGATCATACCCCGGTCCATGTCCCGCCAGGCGAGCGGTCCGGCGCGCCGCATCGCCTCCGCCATGTGGAGGCGCCAGGCATGCGTCTCCCCGGCGGCGATCCTGTCCGCGCGTTCCTCCGCCGGGAGGGCAGCGCAGGTCCCGGGATAGGCCGGGCCATCGGGTCCATGGGGCGCGGCGGCGCTGGCCGCGATTTCCCGCGCGATGTCCGCCCGCGTGCAGAAGCAGGGATAGGCAAGGTCCTCCGCCGCCAGCCGCTCCACCGCCGCCCGGTAGAGGGGCAGCCGTTCCGACTGGAATATCACCGGCCCGTCCCAGCGCAGGCCCAGCCAGTCGAGATCGGCCATTATGCCCGCCACATGCTCCGGCCGGGAGCGGGCGCCGTCAATATCCTCGATCCGCAGGCGGAAGGCGCCGCCGGTGCTCCGCGCCAGATCATGCGCCATCAGCGCCGACCAGCCATGGCCGACATGCAGCGTGCCGGTGGGGCTGGGCGCGAAACGGGTGGCCGGGCGGATGGCGGGGCGCGCGGTTCCGGCAACGGCCGGACTCGCGGCCGGGGCGTTTCGACTCATCGGGGCGCTGTTCGAAGGGGTTGACGGGGAGTCATGGCGGTGCTGTCATGCCCCTGTCACGATCTTCGGGGAAGGGTCGCGGCGCAAAAACAGACTGCCAGGGGGTTGCGTAGAGCATGTACCATCCCGAACGCATAAGACATCCCGATAACTGCCCGTCATTGGTCCTGAACGCAGACTATACTCCGCTCAGTTATTATCCGTTGAGCCTCTGGCCCTGGCAAACCGCCATCAAGGCGGTTTTTTTGGATCGGGTGGACATCGTGTCCAGCTATGACAGGGAAGTCCATTCGCCCAGCTTCAACATGAAGATCCCGTCGGTGATCGCGTTGAAGCAATATGTCCGGCCATCGGAATATCCCGCCTTCACCCGCTTCAACCTGTTCCTGCGCGACCGGTTTTCATGCCAATATTGCGGGACGGGCAGCGACCTGACCTTCGATCATGTGGTGCCGCGCCGTGCCGGTGGCCGGACGACATGGGAGAATGTCTCCACCGCCTGCGCGCCATGCAACCTCAAGAAGGGAGGGCGGACCCCGCGCGAGGCGGGCATGAAGCTGCGGGAACAGCCCATTCGCCCGACCACCTGGCAGCTACAGGATCATGGCCGCGCCTTTCCGCCCAACTATCTCCACGAAAGCTGGCGCGACTGGCTTTACTGGGACGTCGAACTCCAGGCCTGACCCGCCGTCGGCGGCCGGTCCTCAGCCGGTCGGCAGCCAGTCCATGTCGAGATCGTCATAACGGTTGGTGTAATGGCCGATCTCCTGCAACCGCTCCTCGTCCAGCAGGGTGATAGTGCCGTTCTGGCGCGCGATCAGCCCTTCCAGCTCCAACTGCCGGATCATGCGGTTGACGTGGACTGAAGTAAGGCCGACCGCATCCCCGATCTCCTCCTGCGTCAGGCGCAGCTCGAAACTGTTGCCGATGCTGTCGTCCGCCAGCCGCAGCCTGTCCGCAATGTCGAGGAAGAAGGCGGCGACGCGCGCCTTGGCGGAGGCCCGGCCCAGCGATGTCAGCCGGTCGGTCAGCGCCACGCGTTCCGTCTGCGAGATCACGAACATGAGCGCGGCGACGCGCGGATGCTCCTCGATCAGCCGGCGCAGCGCATGCTTGTCGAACGGACAGACCACGCCGTCCGTGAGGGCGGCCAGCGATTCAGGCGCCTTGGAATAGGCAGTGCTGGCGGACCCGATGAAGTCGCCTGGAAAGAATAGCCGCAATATCTGGCGCTGCCCGTCCGGCAGGATGACATAGCTCATCATCCGGCCGCTCGACACGACGAATAATTCCGTGACGAGATCCTTTTCCCGCTGGATGATCTGCCCCTTGCGCACGTGACGCGGGTTCTCTTCCAGACGTTCCAGAGCCTTTTCCTCGCCGGATGTCAGTGTCATATATTTCTTGAGACGTGCAGCGAAACAACTCTCGGTCACTTTCAACCTCTTTCCATCTGCCGTTTGCAGGTTCGTTGCAAAGGCAAAACGCTCGACCGTTCCTATGGCTGCATCGGCCTTTCCCGCACTAAACTGGATCAAGCAAAATGGCCCGTATTTCCTCTTTTGTTTCAAGTGCTTAATATGGCGTCATTTTTGTAACGTTTTTTGCGGCGGCGCGGCCTTGCCTCGGGCCGATTTCGCTCTAAAGCAAGGCCATGGATCGCATCATTATCGAGGGCGGAAAGCGCCTGAGCGGGCGTTTGCCGATTTCCGGAGCGAAGAATGCGGCGCTGACGCTGCTGCCCTGCGCTCTGCTGACGGAGGAGCCGGTGACGCTGCGCAACCTGCCGCGCCTCGCCGATGTGGACAGTTTCGGGCATCTGCTGAACCAGCTCGGCGTGTCGACCACCATCGAGGGGTCGCGGCCGGAGGATTTCGGGCGGGTGATGACGCTGAAGGCGGGACGCGTCTCCTCCACCACCGCGCCCTATGACATCGTGCGCAAGATGCGCGCGTCCATCGTCGTGCTGGGGCCGTTGCTGGCCCGCGCGGGCGAGGCGACGGTTTCGCTGCCGGGCGGCTGCGCCATCGGCAACCGGCCGATCGACTTCCACCTGAAGGCGTTCCAGACGCTGGGCGCGACCATCGAGATGGCCAATGGCTATGTCCGCGCCATCGCGCCGGACGGCGGCCTGAAGGGCGCGCTGATCGCGCTGCCTTTCCCGTCCGTGGGCGCCACGGAGAATTCGCTGATGGCCGCCGCCCTGGCGATGGGCGAGACCGTGATCGAGAATGCCGCGCGCGAGCCGGAGATCGTGGACCTGTGCAACCTGCTGGTCGAAATGGGCAGCGAGATCGAGGGCATCGGCACCGACCGCCTGACCGTCCATGGCAAGCCGCGCCTTTACGGCGCGACCTACAAGGTGATGGCGGACCGGATCGAGGCGGGCAGCTATGCCTGCGCGGCGGCGATCACCGGGGGCGAGCTGGAGCTGGTCGGCGCCAATGCCGACGACATGCATGCGATCCTGGCGGGCCTGACGGATGCGGGCATCCATGTCGAGCCGACCAGGGACGGCATCAAGGTCGCGGCCAATGGCAGGACCAGGCCGCTGACCCTCTCCACCGCGCCGCACCCCGCCTTTCCGACGGACATGCAGGCGCAGTTCATGGCGATGCTGACGCTGGCCGACGGGGCGAGCCTGCTGACCGAGACGATCTTCGAGAACCGCTACATGCATGTGCCGGAACTGTCGCGCATGGGCGCCGACATCACGGTCAGCGGCCGGACGGCCGTGGTGCGCGGCGTGCCCAAGCTGTCGGGCGCGCAGGTGATGGCGACCGACCTTCGCGCGTCGATGAGCCTCATCCTCGCGGGGCTGGCGGCGGACGGGCAGACGCAGGTCAACCGCGTCTATCATCTCGACCGCGGCTATGAGCGGCTGGAAGAGAAGCTGGAGGCCGTGGGCGCGAGCATCGAGCGGGTCAGCGACGGCTAGGCGGCTGATGGCTCCGGATGAGGGATTGCGCCATTCCCGGTTATTCAAGCAAGGCTTTTGAAGCCCCGAAAGCAGCCATTCAAATCAACCCAGCCCGAACCGCTGGGTGCTTTCGGGAGGCGGGTCTGCTTCATTGTGGACATTGAAGCCCATATCCATCCGCACGGCAATGTAACCTGACGCCGGTAGCAGCAAATCGTCCTTCGACACACCAGCGGTGTCCGCAACCTCTCGAACGCCGGAATGGATATGCTCTCGCATGTCGTCGGATATGCGTCTAAGAAGCGACCGCAACTGAAACACCGCGCGTTCTAGCAACAAGAAGGTATCGAAAGCCTCCAGCTTAAAGGAGCAAATCGGCAAATGTATATCGAGGTCATGAAACGGAATTGCTCCAGCCATGTCCTTCGGCACGGCCCGGCACTTATCAGGAATAGGTTGCCTCGGATTTCTCCAGTAGCATAGCCTGTCTCCCATTGATCAGCATAGGGCCGATAAACGACAACATGCCGAACATCGCCTGCGTATATTCTGAGCTGGACTTTACCCGGTTTGGCAGATTCTGGTTTAGATGATCCATCTTGTTCCGCAGTATGTGAGCGGATGCAAAGTCGTCGATATAGGCTTGGGTATCTTCCGCACGGGTCTTCTTGTCGGTTAGGACTGAGACCACCTGCCGAACGACATGGACCTGATCGACAATCGTCCACGCATCGCTGAACATGGCAAAGCGTTCGGCGTCGTTTCCGCCTTCTCGTCGTACTGCTGGCCGACCGTGTAAAGGCGACCAAGTGCGATCTGATCATGTCATGAGCAAAAACGAGGGTTTCGATCCTCCGCCGTTCAAGTGGATCTAAAACGCGGGGGGTCTGGCGAAGGAAATCATCGGTTGGCAGCATAATCGCAGCATCGGCAGTCTGGATCGCTGGGTCAAGACACCTAGCCGCGATCCATAATCCACCGGCCTTTTGTGGACGCCCTCGGATGTTACCGGAGTTGCGTGGTGGGTTGAGGTTAGGGCGTCAGAATGTCGCCTCCAAACTCCATGTGCCAACGATCCATCATCTCGGTGATCACAACGCTACGTAATAGCCGCACCAACTGGCTCAAAGTAGTCTCGCCGTAGCCGATCCCGACGAACGGTTCAGGATTGACCCTGCCCCTACTCCTTCCGTGCGCGCACCTTGTCCGTATCACGTGAAGCTCGCTTTCTAGCGGTCGTGTGCCGATGTTGAGCTCTTCGTAGCGTGCTTGCCAAACAGACAAAGCACCACGGCGGAGTTGTTCATCGGGCCAGAGTAGCTCGATCGCACGGACGAGCGAAAGAACTCGGTATTGCGGTGGCATCGCGGGGATTTGTGCGTCGGACAGCAGCGACGCAATTGGCGCAATTTCCTTCTTGGCTATCTGCCCATAGAAGCCGATGACGCTTTCGGTATTGAGCCGGTAATCTTTATTGATCGTGCTGTCGATCATGATTTCGTAACGCGGCTCTGGATTGTCCGTCCGCGACATCATTGTTAAAAAGCTCGTGTTAAAGAAGATCGGGGCGGCCTCAGCATCGGCGGCCAGTCGGATCGCTGTCAGCAGTGTTTCCTTGATCTGTTTCATCCAGCTTTCGAGATTGGGATGCTCACGGGCAGTTTCTGGCACGGTGATGGCGATTACGAATATGCGCTCTCTCGCGCCGATAAGCCTCACCACCAATTCCTGTCCCGTTTTGCTTGACCAGAAAATTGTTCCCAAGATTGTTTGATGATCTATCTCGTCCTTTGTCACGGGTGGCGTCAGCGGCAAGAAGTGATGATCAAATGCAGGCATCGTTGGAGGTTGGTTCGATTTACGGCCTGGGTCAATGAGGCTGGTTCGTTCCGGCTTTTTCTTGGATAGCAAGTGGGACATGAATGTCCTCAATTACGAGACCCAGGAACGTCAGCCTTTATGAATTGCGGGACGAAAGCCGCCATTCCGCTATCGGCTATAACCAGACATTCCGCTATACTACCGATCCACTCCAAGATGGATACATCTCCAGGCGGTTTGTTTGCTGGAAAGCTACCGGTCTTTCCCCAACCAATGCGAGCCGCTTAGTCGACCCAACAGCGCTCTGGAAGCGGACGTCAGTCTCTTCCCGCGTTCATCTTATGTCGGATAGTCGGGCTGCGCCTGAGGCGAGGCTTTCAGAAAGGCATCGATTTTTCTGCACTCGGCATCGACTGCGATAAGGTGGGAGTAATCTGATATGTCGCATCCGAACCGTCGAGCATTATCCATTTGAGGGACCAAGCACGCATCTGCGATACCCGGCTCATCTCCATAGCAAAATCGATAATGGCGGGATCGGCGTGCGAGGAGGGCTTCCAAACTTTGGAAAGCCTCCTGAACCCAATGACTATACCAGCTTTGGATATCGGGCTCTGCAACTGCTAGCCGATCGCTGAGATAGCGGCGTATCCGGTTGTTGTTCACGGGATGCAGGTCCGACACAATGACATTCGCGAAGGATCGGGCTGCGGCTTTCAGAAACGGGTCGGGCGGCAATATGGCGGGATGAGGAAACAGTTCTTCCAGCAACTCCAGCATCGCCATGGATTGCGTGACAATATGGCCATCGATTTCCAGCGCGGGCATCAGTCCTTGCGGATTAAGATGACGATATTCGGGAGAGGCAAGCGAGGATATGGGGACGTAATCGTAGCTGAGCCCTTTCAGGTTCAGGACGATCCGCACCCGCTGGCCTGCCGAGTTTTGATACCGGGTATGAAGGCGCAATCGGACCACCTGAATCATCCTCCGCGGTTATTCGCAGATGGTCTGCTCTCTTTGCGCGGGGTTTGTAAAGGAGACTGTCCGACCCGGCCCGGATACGTACCGCCCCTCACAACTTCCCGTATTTCGCCTCATAGCCCGCCATGTCCCCGGCGGCGAGCAGGGCGGCCTGATCGACCCAATTGTCGCGCCTCGGCCGCCCGGCGAAGCTGCCGAGCTTGAGGTCGAGGGCGGTAAGGTCGGCGTCGGTCCATGCCGCGATCTGCGCGAAGCTGGTCACGCCTTCCGCCCTCAGCAGCGTGGCGATCTTCGGGCCGACGCCCTTGAGCTTCAGGAGGTCGTCGCCCTCGCCGGGCGCGGGGGGCGCCGCCGCCGCCGGTTCGGAGATGGCAACGGGTTCGGGAAGGGGGGCCTCCTGTGCCACGGCGACGGGCGCGGGTGCGAGGGGTTCCGCCTCCACCGGCCGGGCGGGGGGTTCGGTCACGAGCGGAGCGATGGGCGCGACGGGCGCGGGAGGCGGAGCCTCCGCCGCGACAGGCCGGGGCGCGAGGAGCGGTTCGGGCGTCACCTGCTCCGGCAGGCGGGTTTCCGCTTCCTCGCCCGGCAAGGCGCCGGCGGGTTTGCGCCGCAGCACCAGCGCGACCAATATGATCGCGACGATGGCGATAATGCCGACGACGATCCAGCCTGTCTGCGTCATGTCCGTCCTCTCCCCTGCAATCCGGTCCTATTCAATGCGCGCTGCGCGCCAGTTCGCGCCAGCCGATGTCCCGACGACAGAAACCACCCGGAAAGGCGATCTTGTCAACCGTCAGATAGGCGTCCGCCCGCGCTTCCGCCAGAGTGCGGCCCGTCGCCGTGACGTTGAGGACGCGTCCGCCGTTCGCCACCAGGTCGCCATCCTTCAGCGCGGTGCCTGCATGGAAGATCACGACATTGGACGGAACGTCCGGCAGGGTGATGATCGCGCCCTTGTCGGGCGTGCCGGGATAGCCTTCCGCCGCCATGACGACGGTGAGGGCGGGCGCGTCGGACAGGCGGGCGGCGGCGCCGGACAGCCGTCCCTCGGCCACAGCCAGCAGCAGTTCGGCCAGATCGTCCTCCAGCCGCATCATCAGCACCTGGCATTCCGGGTCGCCGAAGCGGGCATTATATTCGATGAGCTGCGGCCCGGCGGGCGTCAGCATCAGGCCCGCATAGAGGACGCCGACATAGGGGGTGCCGCGCGCGGCCAGCGTGCGGACGGTGGGCAGGACGATGCGCTCCATCACCTCCGCCTCCAATTCCGGCGTCAGGACCTTCGCGGGACTATAGGCGCCCATGCCGCCCGTATTGGGACCGGTGTCGCCGTCGCCCACCCGCTTGTGATCCTGTGCGGAGCCGAAGGGGACGACAGTGACGCCATCGGTCAGGGCGAAGAAGCTCGCCTCCTCGCCGGTCAGGAACGCCTCGATCACCACGCGGTTGCCCGCCGCGCCGAAGCCGCCGTCGAACATGTTTTCCAGCGCGGCATGGGCTTCCTCGGCGGTTTCCGCGATGATGACGCCCTTGCCCGCGGCCAGCCCATCGGCCTTGATGACCACGGGCAGGCCGAATTCGCCGATGACGGAGAGGGCGCGCTCGAAACTGTCGCAGCGTTCGTAGCGGGCGGTGGGGATGCCCGCCTCGTCGCACACCGCCTTGGTGAAAGCCTTCGATCCTTCGAGCCGGGCGGCCTCCCTGCCGGGGCCGAAGACGGGGATGCCCACGGCGCGCAGGGCATCGGCAATGCCTTCCACCAACGGCTGCTCCGGGCCGACGACCACCAGGGCGATGCCGTTGGTCCGGCAGAAGGCGATGACCGCCGCATGATCGGAAATGTTGATGTCGACCAAATCCGCATGGGCGGCTATGCCGGGATTGCCGGGTGCGGCATAGAGCTGTTCGCAGACCGGCGATTGCGCCAGCTTCCACGCCAGCGCATGCTCGCGTCCGCCGCTGCCCAGCAGAAGGATATTCATGGTCGATAGTCCCGTCAGTTTCGATGCGTCCGGCCGCCTGTTAGCGGAGGAGCGCCAAGGCGACAACGCGCCGCCGCTCAGCATCTCCGAAATTTCGACGCTGCTCAAACGCACGGTGGAGGATCGTTTCTCCCATGTGCGGCTGCGCGGCGAGATTTCGGGGTTCAAGCGCGCGGCGTCGGGCCATGTCTATCTGTGCCTGAAGGATGACGGCGCGGTCATCGACGGCGTGATGTGGAAGGGCGGGGCGGGACGTCTCGCCTTTCGTCCGGAGGACGGGCTGGACGTGATCGTCACGGGCAAGCTCACCACCTATCCGGGCCGGTCCAAATATCAGATCGTGATCGACTCGATGGAGCTGGCGGGCGAGGGCGCCCTGATGCAGCTCTTCGAGAAGATGAAGCAGCGATTGCAGGCGGAGGGACTGTTCGACCCCGCCCGGCGCAAGCCCATCCCCCGCCTGCCCAGGGTCATCGGTGTCGTCACGTCGCCAACCGGGGCGGTGATCCGCGACATACTCCACCGCCTGGGCGACCGCTTTCCGAGCCATGTCCTCGTCTGGCCCGTGCTGGTGCAGGGGCAGGGCGCGGCGGAGCAGGTGGCGGCGGCCGTCCGGGGATTCGACGCGATCCGGCCCGGCGGGCCGGTGGCGCGGCCCGATGTCGTGATCGTGGCGCGCGGCGGCGGATCGATCGAGGACCTGTGGGCCTTCAACGAGGAGGCGGTGGTGCGGGCGGTCGCGGATTGCGCCATCCCGGTCATCTCCGCCGTGGGGCATGAGACGGACACGACGTTGTGCGACTTCGCGGCGGACCTGCGCGCGCCGACGCCCACCGCCGCCGCCGAGATGGCGGTGCCGGTGCGGGTGGACCTGCTGAACTTCGTGCAGGAGCTGGGGCTGCGGTCGGCCCGGTCGGTGCTGCGCACGGTGACGCGCGGCTGGGAACGGCTGGAGGCGATGCGGCGGCTGCTGCCAAAAGGTCACGGGCTTCTCGACCCCTCGAGGCAGCGGGTGGACGATCTGGGCGAGCGGCTGCGGCGGGGCCTGTCGCATCGCTTGTCGGACGCGGGGCGGGAATTGTCGGATGCGTCCGGCGCGCTCCGGCCCGGCCTCCTGTCCCGCATGCGGGAGCGGGCGGAGCATCGGCTGGCCGCTATTCGTTTCGATTCCGTTCTGATTGAGCGACGCCTGACCGACGGGCGCCGCGCGCTGGACGGATTGTCGCGCCTGTTCACCTCCCTCGACCCGCAGCTTCCCCTGCAACGCGGCTTTGCGCTGGTGCGGGCCGGAGGAGCAGAGGGGCGCATCGTCCGATCGGCGGACGATGCGCGCCGCGCGGGCGCGGTCCTGCTGAGCTTCGCGGATGGCGAGGTGGGCGCGCATGTGGGCGACGGGCCGGGCGGGGCCGAACCTGGCCCGGCCGCGCTCCGGGAGCGGGCGCCCGCGCGCAAGGCGCGCAGGCCCGAAGCCTCCTCGTCGGTTCCGGGACAGATCGATCTGTTCGGATCGCCCGAACGGGATTGAATCCGAAGCGCCTTCGCCGCTAAGGTCCATGCCATGGGTGTGGGTGGACTATGATGCCGTCAGGCATGATGCCGCGCGTCGTCTTCGGCGCGCTGATGGGTTTCGCGGCGGCAAGCTGCGTGCCGCAACCGGAATCCTCGCGTCCGCCGCGAGCGGAAGCGGGGGGCGCGGCGCAGACAGCGCCGCGCGCGCCCGTCCGGCGCGAGATCGGCCT
>JASGGS010000340.1:0-3469 GCA_047602685.1 Sphingobium sp. | reverse complement strand
GCCCGACGGATCGGACGGGACCAGATCGCGGGACGGCCGCAAGACCCGAACTAAAATCCGGCTGCCTTCGCAGAATTCCCGGCTCCGGTTATAGATCACCACGCCACGCGACGCTCATCAGACCCCCTCGCCCGGATTGCCCAGTATCTTGTGCCTGGGTCTTGGCGGTCATCGCACCGGAGCTTCAACGCGCCATCGTCAGTCCCTTTGTCAGAACCCAAGTGCCGCGATTATGGCATCGCGCAAAATAGGGTTCGCCGCGCCAGAAAATGACCCCTCTTCGAAACGGATTTGGCACGCTTGTCGCCAACGCTCCCTACAATCCCTTGATATAGGGAGCTGCTAGTCCCGGCCGAACCGATAGACCCGATAGGAGAGGTGCCGGACTTCCGCCGTTTCCGATACTGTGAAGAGGTGCTTGGCTGGGGCGGGAGGATTCGAACCTCCGCATGGCGGTACCAAAAACCGCTGCCTTACCGCTTGGCTACGCCCCATCGGCCAGGCGGCTCATATAGCGTGGATAGCCGCGATGAAAAGCGATAAGCGACAGCTTCTGACATATAAAATGAGCAAATTGCCATGAAAGACGCCCTGCCCTCCGCTTCGCCGCTGTTCCTGCGCGAGGATGAGGTCCGGCGGGGTATGGAATTGCTGCATTTCGCCCATGTCGCAATGACCGGCTCGATCGAGGATGTCCTGGCGGCCCACGGCCTCGGCCAGGCGCATCATCGCGCGCTCTATTTCATCGGGCGCCAGGATGACCAGACAGTCGGCGCGATCCTCTCCTTGCTCGGCATCACCAAGCAATCGCTCAACCGCGTGCTTCAGGACCTGACCGACCGCGCTTTCATCGAGACACGGCCGGGCATCCGGGATCGTCGACAGAAGCTGTTGCGCCTGACTGCGCGGGGCCGAGCGGTGGAGGCGGAATTGTTCGCGCGGCAGCGGGAGCGCATGGCAGCCGCCTATGCCCAAGCGGGCCAAGGCCCGGTGACGGGCTTCTGGCGGGTGCTGGAAGGGCTTCTGGAACCGGATCAGCTCCGGCGGCTCGTCGCGCTCCAGATCAGGCGCTGAGCTTCGTCGCCGCGGCCAGTTCGGCGCCCCTGTCGCGAGCGGCGCGCAACGTATCGGTGAGCAGGTTCACCAGATGCTCCCCGGCATCGAGCACGTCCATGCCGAGCCGGGTCATGCCGCCGGGACTGGCGACGGCATCGGCCATGTCCGCCGGCGTCTGCGTGGAACGGGATGCGGCCGATGCGGCCCCGGCAACGGTCTGTAGCGCCAGCCGGGCGGCCTGGTCGCCATCAAGGCCGAGCCGCGTCGCCGCCACCGTCAGCGCGTCGATGAAACGATAGACATAGGCGGGGCCGCAACCACTAAGCGCCGTACCGAGATCGAAATCACTCTCCGAAGGCAGCGTCTCGACAAGGCCCAGCGGGGCCAGCAGGCGGGACACGGCCTCACTCGGATCGCCTTTCTCCGCCACGGCCAGGACCACCCCCTCACCCGTGCGCACGGGCAGGTTGGGCATGAGGCGCACCAGCGTTCCCGCCCGGGGCAGGCTGCGGCGGATCAGATCGAGCGGCAGGCCCGCCATGATGGACAGGACCGTGCTGTCCGCGCCCTGCAGCCGAGCATCGAGATCGGCGGCAATCCCGCTGAAATGCTGGGGCTTGATTCCGACAAGGACAAATGCGCCTGGCGCGATCCTGTCCGGCAGGGACGTGGAAACCGCGACGCCATTGGCGAGGGCGGGCCTGGCCGGATCGACCACATGCACACGCTCCGGGGGCAGTCCGCTATCCATCCAGCGCGCAAGGATCGCACCGGCCATGTTTCCGCAGCCGATGAGAAGAAGGGACTGTTCCCAGCCCGCCAGCGCACCATTGTCCGTCATGATGTCAGGCCTCGCCGTGGGTCTCGATCAGGCTCGCAGCCAGCGCATCCACGGGCGATTTCCCGCCCCACAGCACGAACTGGAACACCGGATAGAAACGCTCGCACTCGTCGATCGCGCTCTCGATCAGCAGTTGCGCCTGATCCAGGGTCAACGAACCTTGCGCCCCCAGAAGGGCGCCGTGGCGGAAAAGCAGCGTGCCGTTGCTCGACCAGGTTTCGAAATGGCCGAGCCAGAGCTGTTCGTTGATGAGGGCGATGGCCTCATAGATCGCGCTCCGCTTGTCCTCGACCACGCGAATATCGGGCATCACCAATATCTGGAGAACCTGATCATCCTCCCGCCAGATCGCGCGGATTTCATATTCCGTCCAGCTGCCGCGATATTTGGCGCTGATCTCATCCTCTGCCACATGCTCGAAAGGCCAGTCATATGCCTCGAAATAGGCGGCGAGCATGTCGATCGGCTCAGCCTCCTGATCGCCATGGGCAAATTCGTCTCGATCAATCATGACAGCGCGGCGCGCTCCTTAAAAACCCGTCAGAGTCTCGCTCGTCTCTCGCCTTTTGTAACATGATCCGGCCTGTCCGCACAGCACCACAACGTCCTTAACGGCGATCTGGCGGACAAGCCGGTTGAAAAGCTGTGGAAAACTTGTGGACCGACTGTGCGCCAGCCAGGGAAATTCAGCCCTTCTTGCCTTCCAGTTCGGCGAGGCGGGCCTTCAGCAACTCCACTTCCTCCCGGGCGGTGGCGGCCATGGCCTTCACCGCCTCGAACTCTTCGCGCGTCACGAAATCGAGGCCGCCTATCCATTCGCGCGCCCGTTCGCGCGTGTTCGCCTCGAATTCGCGGCCCACGCCGGCAATGGTGCCGGCCGCGCCGTTGATGAGCTTGGAAAGATCGTCGAAAAAACGGTTCTCGCTCTGCATGGTCCGTCTCTGCAAATGAATGAATGTGCTGCGTCTATATCTGGGTACTGTAACCCGGCACCACAAGCGTTTCCGCATCGGGGTTCAGCCGGTCGACCTCATAGCTCAGATAGGTGGCGAAGCACAGCCAGGCGAGATAGGGCAGCAGCAGCACCGCCGCCAATGTCCGCACGCGGGCGAAAAGCAGCGTGGCGATCACGGACAAAGCGAGAATGACCAGCAGCAGGTAGACGGCCAGCGTCGCCTCATGCGCGGCGAAGAAAAGCGGCGACCAGGCAAGGTTCAGGATAAGCTGCACGATGAACAGGGTGATGGCGATCCCCCTGCCCGCGGCGCCGCGCGCGCCGATCACCACCGCGAGAGCCAGACCCATCAGGATATAGAGAATGGTCCAGGCCGCAGCGAACGCCCATCCCGGCGGCATGGCGGCAGGCTTGGCCAGCGCGGCGAACCAGCGATTGCCATAGCCGCTATTGGCAAGGATGCCCGACCCTATTCCCGCAAGAAGAATGATGGAGACGCAGAACAAAGCCCAGCGAAGGAACGCCATGCGCAACTGAGACCTGGACGCGATCTCGTTCATCGTCCGTCCCTGCTACCACCCGGCTTGACCACGCGAATCCCCCAAGAATCCTCTAGT
>JASGGS010000339.1:0-3477 GCA_047602685.1 Sphingobium sp. | reverse complement strand
CGTTGGGATCGACCGCATGGGCAACTTGCCTACGGGCCGCATCGCGCGCCGAACGTGCCTCGGCCAACGTGATTTCAGGATACGACCCCAACGCCAGCTTTCGCTCCACGCCGTTGATCCGATATTTGACGCGCCAGAGTTTGCTGCCCCTCGGATTGACCAGAAGATAAAGTCCTTGTGCGTCTGTGACCTTGTAGGGCTTTTCCTTGGGCTTGGCGTTTCGGATTGCGGTGTCGGTCAGCGCCATTTGGGGCCTCGCTTCTGCAGGGGCCTTACGAGGCCCCCAAAAAAGGCCCCCATCTTCTGCGGCTATAGGCAAACAGAGGCCATCACTGACAACCAGCGAATGACCATAAACTAGCGGAAATCTGGGGTTTTTTCAACCATCAGCACACTTTGGCTGACAGGATAATGGAGGCCCGAGCCGGAATCGAACCGGCGTGCAAGGATTTGCAGTCCTCTGCGTAACCACTCCGCCATCGGGCCTCGGTGTGGGAAGGTGCGCCGCTAAACCAAAATCGGGGGGAAGGCAATCCGCCTCGCGGCGATGAGGCCCGCGGACATGCAAAAGCGGTTTCCTGCCACGGCGATTCGTGCTTAGGCGAAGCCATCCACAGCATAACGCCCCAAGGGACCGTCATGACCGACCAGAATTACACGTCGATGCGCCGCGCCATGGTGGAAAGCCAGCTGCGCACCAACGATGTCAACGATGTCGCGGTGATTCGCGCCGTCCTGTCCGTGCCGCGCGAACTGTTCGTGCCGGAGGAGCGCCGCGCCGCATCCTATATCGACCGCGCCGTGCCGCTGGGCAATGGCCGCGCGCTCAATCCGCCGCTCGCCACCGCCCGCCTCGTCACCGAGGCGCGGGTCGAGGCGGGGCAGTCCGTCCTGCTGATCGGCGCCGCGACCGGATATGCCGCCGCGCTGCTCGCCGAACTGGGCGCCCGGGTCACCGCCCTCGAGTCGGACGCCGCGCTCGCCGCCGCCGCCCGGGCCAATCTCGCGGGCAAGGCGAATGTGACCGTGGTCGAGGGACCGCTGGAAGCGGGCCTGGCATCGGGCGCGCCCTATGACCTGCTGTTCATCGACGGCGCGGTGGAAGTGCTGCCCGAGACGCTGACCGACCAGGTGAAGGTGGGCGGCCGCGCCGTCTTCGCCCGCGCGGACCGGGGAGTCACGCGCCTCTGTTCCGGCGTGCGCAGCGCGGGCGGCTTTGGCGCGACCGCCTTCGTCGATTCGGAAGCGGTGCCGCTGCCCGGCTTCGCCGCGCCCCGCCCCTTCCGTTTCTGAACCGGAAAACCCGCAGGCGGAAAGCCGTTGGGACAAGCACCAGAGGAACGGCCCGCATGACGGGACCGTGCGGGCCATGCTATGCCCGGTAGCATGGACGGGGACATCGCCGGAAGGCCCCGCCGCGTTTCCGTTAACCAGCTTGCGCAGGCGCAAGATGTTGCGGAATAAGGGCGGCATCGTGATTCTGGGGAGCTGTGATGGGCGTGGTGACGAACGAACCTTCGATGGAAGACATCCTGTCCTCGATCAAGCGGATCATCGCTGACGGTTCGGACCGGACGGCTGCATCGGGGCGCGTCTCGCGCCGCCGCGGCGGCACGGGCCGCGACGGGGACGAGGATGCCGATGCGGGTATCGACGCCGATGAGCATGATCCCGCGATTCTGGAGCTGACGGACATGGTGGAGGATAATGTGCCTGTCGCCGGGGAACCCGCCGCAGCCGCGCCCGAGCCGACGGTGACGCTGGCCCGCAAGGGCGCCGCCAAGGCCGCAAGCCAGCCCGCCGCCCCCACGCCGGAGGAACAGATCCTCTCCGACGTCAGCGCGCAGGCCGCCCGCCAGTCGCTCAGCCAGCTTTCCTCGCTGCTGGTACGCCCGCAGGACGGCGAATCGAACACGCTGGAAGGGCTGGTGCGCGAAATGCTGCGTCCCATGCTGAAGGAATGGCTGGAGGCCAAGCTGCCCGAACTGGTCGAATCGCTGGTGAAGAAGGAAATCGACCGGATCGTCGGCCGGCTGGGCTGACGCGGGGTCTCCTCCCGTCGAGAGCGGCGCGGGGGCTTTACGAAGGAATGTGTTCGCGCAGAGGACGCAAGGATCAAAGGATCAGGCATGCGCGTCCTTTCTGCTTTCTCTTGACCATCGGCCGGTTTCGCGCGGGTCGCAGGGAACAGGTCCCGGCGTCCTCCGCGGCTCTGCGCGACTATCCTTCTTTCGATAAGGAAACGGGGCGGCTTGCGTGCCCTAGGCTCGCCTCCCTTATCTCCTCTTCGTCCCATTTGACAGCAGGGCGGGATCATCGAGCATGGCGTGGGCAGGATTTTGCGCGCAGAGGCGCAAAGGACGCAAGGATCAAAGGATCAGGATGCGCATCCTCCCGCTTTCCAATGATAGACAGCCGGTTTCGCGCCCGGCCGCGCGGAGAGGGTCAGGCGTTCCTTGCGCCTCCGCGCGACGATGATCCGGGGCTTCAGCGCAGCAGCGCCGCCACGTCCACGGGCCGGTCGGCGCGGCGCAATTCCATCGTCACCTGCGGACGCTCCGCGCCGGTGATGCCGAGCGGATCGCCCTGCCGCACCGTCTCGCCCACGGCGACGGACAGGCGGCGCATATGGGTGAGGAGCGATGTCCAGCCCGCCCCATGGTCGATGATGACGATATTGGCATAGTCGCGGAACGGCCCCGCAAAGGCGATGCGGCCATCGGCGGGCGCGACGACGGTGGCCCCCGGAGCGGTGCGCACGGTGAGGCCGCGCGAGCGCACGCCAGTGTCCGAAAGCTCTCCGAAACCCGCGACAATATCCCCCACGACCGGGAGGCGGTAAGTGACGACGCCGCCACCGCCGGACCGGGCGGCAGGGGGCGCGGCGCGGGCCTCGCCGGGCTGGGCCGGACGCATCAGCGGGCCGGGCAGCGCGGCCAGTTCCGCCCGCACCGCGCCCGCATCCTCCATGCGCTGCATCAGGTCTACAATGTCGCGCGCATCCTCGCCCATGGCGATGGCGCGGTCCGCCTCCATGGCGGCAGTGTCGCGGAACTGGCGGGAGGCGACGCGCTTGACCGCTTCCAGCCGGGCAAGCTGCGCACGCCGCTCCGTCAGTTCGCGGCGGGAGGTGACGAGGGCGGCGCGGGCCAGTTCCGCGTCGCGGCGCAGCGCGCGGCTCCTGGCCAGTTCCGCGCGCAGGCCCGCCGTCCGCTCCATGATGACGGGCATCGCCCCCGCCAGCACCATGCGCATATGGACGGCATCGGTGATCGAGCCGGGCTGGAGCAGGGCGAGGATGGGGGGGCGCCGAGCGATGGACTGAAGACCGGCGGTGAGCCGGGATATGGGCGCCTGCTGCTCCGCGAGGCGGCGCGCCTGCTGGCGCTGTAGTCCGGCGATGAGGGCGATGCGGGCCTGGGCGGCGCGCAGGTCCGCCTCGGACTGCTGGATGCGCGCGGCGACGGCGGCGGCGCG
>JASGGS010000338.1:0-3478 GCA_047602685.1 Sphingobium sp. | reverse complement strand
TGGAGCTTGTCCCCATCCGGATATACTTCATGATGTTGGCGTAGGTCCGGCGGCCTTCGATCACTCCGTCGGCCAGGACGCCGAGGTCGGGCGCCAGGAGGATCATGTCCGCCGCTTCGCGCGCGACATCGGTGGCGCCGTCCACGGAGAGTCCGACATCCGCCGCATGGATGGCGGGGGCGTCGTTGATCCCGTCGCCCATGAAGCCGACTATATGCCCCCGTGCCCGGAGCGCGCGCACGACACGGACTTTCTGGTCCGGCGTGACGCGCGCGAACAGGTCGACATGGCTCACCCGTGCGGCGAGCGCCGTGTCGTCGAGCTTGCCGATCTCCTCTCCGGTGAGCAATCCTTCCACCGGGAGCGCCAGGCTCTCAACGAGATGCTCGACGACCGGCCCCGCATCCCCGGAAATGACCTTGATGCGGATGCCCGCGGCTCCGAGTCGGGCAACCGCGTTCGCCGCGCTCTCCTTGGGCGGGTCGACGAACACGCAATATCCCGCGAAGATGAGGCCATCGTCGTCCGCCTCGCCGATGCGCCGTTGACCCTGCGCGGGCTTCCAGGCGACCCCGAGCAGACGCAGGCCCTGCGCCGCGCGTTCATCATGAAGCGCGGTCAGGCGGGCGCGCAAGGCCGCGTCGATCGCGACAAGGGCGCCCGACCGGTCCTGGGCCTGCCGGCAGAGCGCGAGCATCGTCTCGGGCGCGCCCTTGACGATCTCGATCCGCTCGCCATCGCGCTCGGCCAGCACCGAGACGCGCCGCCGCTCGAAATCGAAGGGGCGCTCGTCGAGCTTGGTCCAATCATCCAGCGGTCGCCCGGTCATGTGCGTGAGCAGAGCCTCGTCCAACGGACTCTTGAGGCCGGTCTCGAAGCGGGCATTGATCGCGGCCAGTTCTGCGACGCGATCATCATCCTCGCCGTCGATACCGGGATGCCCGACCAGCGTGATCAGCGCCTCGGTGAGCGTGCCGGTCTTGTCGGTGCATAGCACGTCCATCTCGCCCAGATCGTGGATGGCGGAGAGACGCTTCACCACGACCTTCGCGCTTGCCATGCGCTGCGCGCCGCGCGCCAGCGATACGGTCATGATCATCGGCAGGAGTTCGGGCGTCAGGCCGACCGCGAGCGCCATCGCGAAGAGGAAGGATTGCAGAGGTGGGCGACCGAGCGCCAGATGCGCCAGCAGCACGAACAGCACCAGAAACAGCGTCAGCCGCGCGATCAGCACGCCAAGCTTGTGGATGCCGCGTTCGAACGCGGTGGGCGCGGGCGCGATGGCAAGCGATTGCGCAATGGCGCCGAAGCGGGTCCGGGCGCCGGTTTCCACGACCAGCATCGTCGCGGTGCCCGCGATCACCGATGTCCCGTGGAAAAGCGCGCCCCGCGCCTCGGCGGGTGTCGAAGCATCCGGATCGGGACCGACGCTTTTTTCGACGGGGTAGGGCTCACCGGTCAGCAAGGCCTCGTTGACCTGCACGCCATTGGCCGCAAGCACTATTCCGTCGGCGGGCACGAGATCCCCCGCGCGGAGCTGAAGCACATCGCCCGCCACGATAGCGCTGATCGGAAGTTCGACCGGACGGCCATCGCGCAGCACGGTCGCATGGAGCGCGATCGAGCGCTTGAGCGCGGCCGCCGTGGCCTCTGCGCGATGTTCCTGTACCATGTCGAGCAGGGTGGAGAGGATTATGACGACGAGGATGATGGCGAAGCTCGCCAGGTCGCCGGTGACGCCGGCGATGGCGGCTGCGGCGAGCAGGATGGCGACCAGCGGATTGGCGAGGCGATGAAGCAGATCGACGAGGATGTGACGCCGCGCTGCCGCCTGGATCTCGTTGGGGCCGTCACGCGCGAGCCGGGCGGCCGCATCCGCCTGGACCAGCCCTTCACGCGCGGAACCGAGGCGCGTGAGCAACTCGTCCGGCCCCGATTGCCAGAATGCTGCATCCATGCCCGTTGATGAAGACGGCGCGGCCGGCACGGTCCTCGACAACCTAGTGACCGAGGATGAGCGGCAGCTTGCTGTGCGCTAGCATGCGCTTTGTGACGCCGCCGAACGTCTCCATCAACCTTCCGCGCCCATAGGCGCCCATCAGGATATAGTCCGCATGCCAGTTGGCGGCCTCATCGGCGATCAACTGATCGGCGGCGGCCGGTCCGGCATCGATGATCCTGACAGAGGCGCGGATATTGTGCCGTGAGAGATATTCGGCGGCTTCCCGTGGCTCGGTCTGGACCGCGCCGTCGCGGGCCATGAAGATCTGGACATCCTCGGCAAGCGCCAGCAGCGGAACGCAGGCCTGCATCGTCGCCGCGGCGGATGCTTGTCCGTCCCAGGCGATGAGCGCCCGGCCGAGTTTGAAGCCCCTCACATTGTCGGGAACGGCGACGACGGGCTTGCGCGCTTTCATGACGATGCGGCTCGCAATGTCCTGCATGTCTGGATAGGGGAAGCGGTCGAGCTTGCGGTTGAGGACGATGAGATCGGCAAGCGCCGCGGCGTCCAGCACGGCCTCGGCTGCGAAGCCGGCCGCATCGCTCCAGCTCCATGCGACGTCCTCCGACGCCAGCCGGGCTTCGAGGCTCGTCTTGTTGTCCGCCTCCCGATCCCGCTCGTCCGCGAGCAGCACGGCCGAGCCGGTGCCGTCATAATCTCCCGCGATATTGGGAACCATCGTCACGTCGATGCAGGCAAGATGGCCATCCAGTGCCCGGGTCAGGTCGAGAGCCGCTTGCAGGCGCGCTTCCTGCCCCTCATCATCATGCACCAATAACAGGATATTCTTCATCGCCGCCTCCATGCCGGATGGCGCAAGGCTAGGACCCGGGAATGCCGGTCAATATGCGGAATTTTACGGAGGCCGCCCGCGTCCCTTGCCTGTCATGAAGCGGGTGGCGAGCAAAGCCATCGGCTACTCTTTAGGCCGATAGTGGACGATCAGCAGATCGCCCTCGAGCGTTTCGACGAGATTCTTCGCCGTGCTCCCGATCAGGGCGTCGAACAGCGCCCCGCGTCCATGACTTCCGATCACGGTCAGATCGACATGCTGATCCTCGACATAATCGCTGAGCAACCGTTCCGGGCTGCCATGCGCGATCACGATGTCGGTCCTGTCCCTGAGACGGTCGTCGACGCGATCATCGCCGAGGAACTTCGTTCCCAGTTCCTTTTCCATGACGCCGAGACCGCGCTTGAAATCCTGCTCGTCCAGATAACCGGAGAATGGGACATCATAGCCGTGGAACAGCGTCAGTGCCGCTGTCGGAAAATAGGCCGATGTGAGGAGAAGCGCCTGTAGCGACGCCTCCGAGAAATCCGTGCCGACGACGATATCCCGATAGTGCCCCAGAGCGCGATCATGAACGACGAGGACCGGCGCGGGCGATCCGCGCACCAGCCGGTTGACGGTGCTGCCCAGGAAGATGCGGCCAAGCGTCTCGTCGCGGGCGATGCCGGTCACGATGAGGTCGC
>JASGGS010000337.1:0-3493 GCA_047602685.1 Sphingobium sp. | reverse complement strand
ATTTCGCGGCAATATTAGGCGGCGCATCCTTCGGCCACGGGCTGTACAACTTCGAGGCCGTGAACGACGCATGCTCGTTATCGACCGCCCAGCGCCCGCAATCGGAGCATTTCGCGCGATAGACCGCGTGCCGGTCACTCGCCCACCAATCCCATATCATGCCGATCGGGTCCGGCGCGTTCGAACTCTGTTCCGGTTCCCTCCAGGCGAGATCATAATCCTTGAGGGGATCATGATGCTTGCCACAGCACCGGAACGGGCGCGTCTGGTGCCAGCGGATAGTGCGCAGCGCCTTGAGGCGCTGCCCCTCCGACCACGCCGTCCCGCACGCCTCACAATGGATCGCTGCCTTTGCCGTGAAATGCTCACCCGTCTCCTCGTCTTTCTCCCAATGCACATGGGTGAAGAACTCGGGGAACATGCGATGCTGGCAATGCGGGCAGACCATGGAGGCGCGCCGCTGGTCGCCTTCGAGATAGCTCTGCTCGATCCGGCTCTCGCCCGAAATGGTCGGAGAGCACGCCCTGACGGACAGCCAGGCGGGAAAGGTCGCCATGCGCTCGTCACCGAGCGCGATAGGATCGCCTTCGCGCGTAATCGGGTACTTATCGACCTCATCGTACATGACCACGCGCACGGGGCGGCGGGCAAGGTTGTCAGGACTGCCGGCACCGGCCAGCGCGAGAAACCCGCCGGGAAACGCCTTGTAGAGCAGCGTCTCGTCCGCGTTCCTCGTCTTGCCTGTACCGATCAGCTTGCGCAGCCGAGGCGTCGACCGAATGAGCGGCGTAATCCGCTCCTTCGAAAACTGCTCCGCAGCATCCTCCTTGGGCTGCACGATCAGCATGGGGCACGGATCGAGATGGGCATAATAGCCGAAAATATTCTCGATCAGGGCCGTCTTCATCAACTGCGTGCACACCATCGCTGTGATGATGTGTACGCCGGGTTCCGTGGCCGACAGCATCGGGCCGCGGGCGACCTCAACTGTCGATGTCCTCCAATCGCCTGATGTGCTGCCCGCCTCGCTGGCGAGCTTCCGCACATTGTCGGCCCAATGCGGGACGCTGGTGCGTGTCGGGGGAGTCCAGCCGCGCCGAGCAGCGCGCCGCAATCTCTCAAGTTTCGCTTCCGCCGCCGAACTCCGGATCGGGTTCTCCGAGCTTTGCAAGCTGATCGTGGACATGGGCCGTCAGGGCCTCCAATACCATATCAGCCTCGATCCCCAGCTCGGCCGCCAGCAATGGGCCGATACGAGACGGAAAGTTCAGCCACGCATTGCGCTGTGCGCGCTGCGTATCGAACAGGATCTTCTCGGCGACCTCGATTTCGACAAGACTGCCCGCTTCTTTTCGCGCGGCCAGCAGATGCTTCGCGGCGAGGGCGTTCTCCTTGATCTTTTCGGCATCTCCCACCGGCACGAACCGGCCTGCCAATACATTATCAATGAACGCGTTGGCTTCCTCCGCGAACAGACCTTTCTCGATTTCATCGAGCGGCGGTCCATCGTCGGGAGTGAAAACCTTTCGAGTGGAAACCTTTTGCGCGGCGGTGGAAACTTTTGGTGGAAACTTTTTGGTGCGGTTTCCACCTTCCAAGGCGGTTGCCTCCGCCCCTTTTTTGCCCCGCCGATTTCCTTTGCGCCATCCCGTGCCGACAAGGGATGCGGCAATCAGATTATCCCCAGAAACGGGGAGTTTCCCTTGCCTGATCGCTTTGTTGACGAGGGTGTGGCTGACCTGCTCGCGCTTCGCAAATTCTCGGGCTGATATTAGCTCGTCCATGGCCACTCCAGTGGAAACCCTTTTCGGGGGTCATAGCTGGGAATGAAACACGCCGTCGCCCCCCGTATAGGGCGTCGGCCCGGGAAGGACCCGAGAACAAAATGAGAACACGACCTCTCGCCGGGGGAGCGACGAGGGGAGGCCGAGGCGTCGAAACTGGCGGAATTCTGCGGTTTTTTGAGGCGACCAGAGGGTCGGCATGGCCTGCTGGCCGGGGGTTGGCGGGCCGTGGCGCCGGTTATCCCGGCGCACCTCTGGACGATGACTGAGCGATATCATGCGTGGGCCATCCGTCAAGGGGTTTCTGCGGACACGAGAATGCGGCCGGTGCGCTTCGACATGATACGCGAGGCCACACCGTTGAGCATGTCCCGGGCGGCCTGCACGAACTCCTCTCGCATCACCCGCCGGGCATGCCGCACCGATATGCGAACATAGCGGTGGGCATGCATACGGCGAGCAGCCTCCCTGAACGTCTCGCCCTCCATCATCACCGCATCGAAGGCGGGCAGGCGACGGGGATCAATGAACGACCGCGCCCACTCGACATCAGAGCGTGCCTGCATCGCGGCCTCGCCTACCGGGATGCAACGCCCAGGCGCTCCGCCGCCCGTGCCGCTGGTGTCGAGGCCACATTTGTACATGCCACTCTCCGCCAGTCCCAGGCGGCCGTCATACCATTCAAGGGCGGCGAACATGGCGCGGTCTATGATACCCTGCCGATACAGGGCCTGATACTGCGGCACGCGGCGCACGGCCTTGTGCCGCTTCATCTCGCCCCGCACCATGACCTCCTTGCCATAGGGGCTGTTGATGGACGCCACCTCATATTCGCCCCTGTCCAGGCGGGCGCCATTGCTGAGCGCCTGCTCGATGAGGGGATGCTTCTGCACTGCCGGAACGCTGCGCGCGCGGCTGATGCGACCCCTAGTTGCCCGACCCATTCTTTTCTCCATCCTTCGCTGATTTCGGGGTTTCCACGGTCCACCGGACCGAGATGACGGCGCCTTTGCTGACCTTGGCTGCGACGGCTGCGATGGCCGGGCCGTAATGCTGTTCGCACCACTGGCGGTGGAAATCGGACCGCGAGATGACGGTCAGGAGCGGCGCGTTGACGAGCAGGGCGCTGGAAGCAAACCATTCGGCCATGACATCTTCACCGAGCGCCTTATCCAGCGCGGTCCGCAGCATGGCCGAACGCTGATCTTCCAGCGCCGCCGAGGGCACGGGCTTGAACTTGCGAGGCGGCTTTCTCGCCATGATGGGGGCGGCAGGGGCGAAGCTCACGCCCCGGGCGGCATCCCGCATGATCCGGCCATGCTCGTTAATGAGCCATTTGCCGAGCGCAGCAGTCCAGTTCTTCTTGCAGCCGACAGCGCGCGTCTCGCTGATCCAGTGGAGCCGGAACGCCTCGCAGACGGCCTGACAGGCGCCGGGCGGCCATTGCCGGACGAGATTGCGGGCAGTCGGTGGGAGATCGTCGACGGCAGGCGGCGTCCAGTCCTCCGGGAGGCGGTGTCCGCGCTCCGTCTTGGACGTGTCCGCAGGCTTGGGATCACCGTCCCCCGAACCGACAGGCAAATCACCAGCGGGGGTATCTCCTCCGTTAGGAGGAGATGGGGGTATAGGTTCCAATAAAGGTTCCGTGTCCCGTTTTTGGGACTGTTTCCGGGAAAAACCGGAACTGTTCCGCTTTTGGTACTGTACCG
>JASGGS010000336.1:0-3497 GCA_047602685.1 Sphingobium sp. | reverse complement strand
ATGATAGAGGCTAGTCACGATGCCGGGAACCGCAAAACGACGAAGGGCGACGCCAAGGCGCATCGTCAGACCCCGCCCGCCAGGGCCGAAAGCTGCGCGACGGTGCGGGCCTCGACAATCTGGCTCATGGTGAGGCGCACGTTGAAACGGCTTTCCAGTTCCGTGACGATGCGAAGATGCGCAAGCGAATCCCAGCCCGGCACGCCGTCCCTGTCGATATCAAAGCCAATCATTTCGGGATCGACCTCAATAACTTCCACGATCAGCTCGCGGAGCTGTTCCGATGTGACTATCATCTCTCTTCTCCATGGAAATCCATTCGCAGGGAAGAAGTTCGATATTCTGCACATCCAGCACATATTCAACCGGAGGGCCGTCCTCATACTTCTCGAATCCCTGTTGGACATAAAAAGTCACAACCGGAGCATTTTTGGCAGTAGGGACGAATACTGAACGGAGTTCTACTATGCCTTCCATGGCCTGCGCCAACCGCTTGACGCTGTTCACAAGGGCGGTTTCCAGTCCGCGCCCCATGGCACGGCAGCTCATCAGGAAATGCTCGATGCGGATGACATCCCCGTCGACGCGGGCGCCGTAGACGGCCACGATGCCGAGGTCGCCGAACCTGTCGCGCAGCGCGCCCAGGACGAGATGATAGTCCGCATCCTCGATCAGCGCCTCGATCTGGGCGATCGACAGGCGCTGCGTCGTCAGGTTGAACTGGTTGGTCTTGGCGAACATCTGATGGATGCGCACCAGATCGGCCTTCGTCGCGGGGCGGATGGTCGCATGCATCTCCAGCTCGCGCAGATAGGCGTCGGGGTCCCGGTCCGCCAGCATGGCCGCGCGGGAGGCCGCCTGCGCATATTGCCGCGCCTTGCCGACATCATCGGCGGTGACGCGCCCCTTCTCGAACCAGGGCAGCGCGTCCAGCACCCCGGCATAGGCCGCGGGATCGCGAGGAAGCTGGACGCAATGCACATCCGGACAAGCGCTGCGCATCTGCGCGATCTCGGCCGGATTGTCGTCGATGAAGACAATCGCGTCGAGGCCGATGTTGAGCGTTTCGGCGATGGTGCGGATGCCGGCATGCTTGGCATCCCAGCCGATGGCGCGCGCGGAGAAGTCGGACAGCCGAAGCGGCATGTCCTCGCCGCGCAGCGAGAACAGCTCCTCGACGTCGGCGGGATTGTTCTTGCTGGCGAGGGCCAGGATGATACCCCGTTGCTTCAACGCGCGGATGCGGGTCTGGAAGGCGTGGAACGCCTCCCCCTCCACATCCCCTATGCCGATGCGCACGCCATGCGGGCCGTCCTCCCCCACCACACCGCCCCAGAGCGTGTTGTCGAGATCGAGGACCAGGCATTTGCGCGCCAGGCCCAGCGCGCCGATGACGTTGCGGGCGAAGAGGCTGGCGACCTCCGCCATCATGGCCTCGGTCCAGTTGGTCCTGGCGAGGAGCTGCATGCGGCTGTCGAATGCCCGCCGGTGGCCGACCGCCGCCGCGGCCTGCGCCACGTCGAGTATCTGCACGCGGGGATAGGCGCGCATGACCCGCAGAAGCTGGAGGTTGAGGTCGAGGAAGAATTCCCGCTCGCCATAGTCCGCCGTCAGGTCGGCAAGGCCGAGCGCGCTGGCGGGCGTGGGGAAATTGGCGACCAGGAGGCTGGCGCCGGTGCGCGACAGGGCGGCGGCCACCCAGTCCTCCATCTCCGCCACCATGCCGTCGCGCAGCGCATGGCGCTCCTCCAGCCCCAGTTCATGGAACCGGCCGAACGCGGCGGGCCGCATCAGTTCGGCCGACAGGGCCAGCAGGATGACCTGCGGATCGAAGGCGGCCAGATCGCCGCTTCGCAGGTCCTGCATATATTGGCCGAAGGGACTGACATGCAGCGAGGCTATGCGCCCCAGCTTCGCCGTTTCCACCATCAGGAAGGGCGAGAGGAGGTCGAGCGTCATATTGCCCATCAGGGCGACGCGAAGCGCGGGCCCCTGGTCCACCGCCTTCAGCGCGCGGCTGATGCGGCGATAGTCGGCGGCGGTGGCCACCGCCTCCTCGTCATTGCGCAGGGCCTGGACGATGGAAGCGAAATCCCGATGCTGATCCAGTGTCATGTCCGCCCGCTCCTTTCCAAGCAGTTCCTGGCAAGCATTATGGACGGCAACTGCGCGACGAGGCCGCCGAGGCTGGCCGTCCAGAGAAGTCCTTCAAGACCGTATCGCGCGCCCAGAACGGCACCGCCGATGACCGCCGCCAGCCAGAGCAGGCCGAAGCTGTTCAGCCGCACGATGTCGCGCGTGCTCCCGCAGGCGGTGACGATGGCGCGCGGGATCGCCATGATGACCTTGGTGACGCCGTTGAAGCAGGCGGCGAGCATCAGGCCGACGCCGATCCGGTACTGGTCGCCCGCGATGATCCGCGCCGCCCATGGCCCCAGCAGGCTGAGCGTCGCGCTGCCCGCCACGGAGATGAACGTGAGCAGCACTATCTCCGCTCGGACGGCGCGATAGCAGGCGCGAAGGTCCGCCGCATGCCTGAGGCGCGGGGCAAGCGTGAAGCTCACCCCAGCCGCCAGCAGGCGGAAGGGGAAGATCGCGACCGCCGCCAGCACGGCGAAGACGGCAAGCTCCTGCATGCCCAGCGGGACCGGGATGATGAGCCGCTCGATCTGGAGCGAGATGGACCCCAGGGCAACGATGCCGAAGAAGGAGAAGGCCTCCTTCCAGAGGATCGAGTCCCGGTCGGCGGGCGGCACGCGATAGCCGGAACTCAGCGCCCGCCAGCCAAGGCCCGCGCAGACCGCATTACCCAGCGCGAAAAAGGCGAGCGGGGCGGCGGGATCGCGGATGCCGAGCGGCACGGCGGCCACCCCCGCCACGAGGAGGATGAAGCTCGCGGCGGTCGCCAGCGCCATGGACCGGACCGGCTGGTGATGGACGCGAAGGCCGAGATTGGTCGTGGAGACGATGCCGCCCGCGCAGACGGCCACCGCCATCCAGAACCCCTCCATCGGACGCAGCCCGCCGATGCCGACGACGATCAGGGCGACGAGCGCTCCCATGACCGTTCCCGCGCCCAACAGAAATGCCAGGAAGCGCGGCCCCGGATCTATGCGCTGACGCAGCAGCAACTGGTCCACGCCCAGCGGGGTCAGGAGGCCGAAGACGTTGAACATGGCGATGGCCAGCGTGAAGCGGCCATAGGCCTCCACCGGCAAGGCCCGCGCGAGCATGAGCATGCCGATGGTGAAGGCCGCGCCCGACAGGCCGAAACCGGCCGTCGCGAAAAGGCTGCCCGCCTTTCCGCCGGACCCGCCGATGGACCTTCCCTCCGCGCGCGCGCGCGCATCGCGCGGAATCTCGCCCCCGTCCACGGCAACGGCTTCGCGGCTCATCGTCATCAGGCGCCCATATGAGCCGCGACGGAAGGGCGCGGCCTGGTGGGTGGCACGACCAGCGTGTCATAGGCGCGCTGGAGACGGGCGAGAAAGGCGGCA
>JASGGS010000335.1:0-3516 GCA_047602685.1 Sphingobium sp. | reverse complement strand
CGGTCGACATCATCGATGTCGGCGGCGGCTTCCCCTCGGTCTATCCGGGCATGGAGCCTCCGGCGCTGGAACTGTATTTCGACACGATCCACCGCGCGTTCGAGAGCCTGCCGGTGTCCTACTCGTCCGAGTTGTGGTGCGAGCCGGGCCGCGCGCTGTCGGCCGAGTACAGCTCGCTGATCGTCCGCGTAGAGCGGCGGCGCGGCAACGAACTGTATATCAACGACGGCGCCTATGGCGCGCTGTTCGACGCGGCCCATGTCGGCTGGCGCTTTCCGGTCCAGCTGCTGCGGCCGGAAGCCAATGAGGGCGATATGGAGGCATTCAGCTTCTATGGCCCGACCTGCGACGACATGGACCACATGGCCGGCCCCTTCATGCTGCCGGACGATGTGAAGCCGGGCGACTATATCGAGATCGGCATGCTGGGCGCCTATGGCTGCGCGATGCGCACCGCGTTCAACGGCTTCTCCTCGGAGCATGTGGCCGAGGTCGCCGACGAGCCGATGGCAAGCCTCTATCGCGAGGAAGTCGCCGTGCCGCGCGTCGCGAACAACGTCGTTCGCTTCGGCAAAAAGAACTAATCCCCGACTATCGGGACAATAGACGCCCCCGGAGCATCGCTCCGGGGGCGTTTCGGTATGCGCGCGCAATCCTTCATCCTATCGACGCGGCGCCGCAACAATCCGGCGCTACCCGCCCTTTTTACGTGGTGACCCCGACTGTTCGATGCGTGAATGCCGGTTAATATTATTGCATCACCCTTCCCAATTCTTATTAGCATTGCCTTCCTGTTCGCTGCATTGCAGCATGATCGTCATCCCCCCGGAGCGGAGCAAGTCACAGATGAGAATCACGATGATCGGATCGGGCTATGTGGGCCTGGTATCTGGCGCCTGCTTCGCGGACTTCGGGCATGAAGTCGTGTGCGTCGACAAGGACGAGCGCAAGATCGAGGCGTTGCTGGCGGGCCGGATTCCGATATTCGAACCTGGCCTGGATCATCTGGTGGCGAGCAATGTGGCGGCGCAGCGGCTGAGCTTCACGACGGACCTGAAGTCGGCGGTGGCGGGCGCGGACGCGGTGTTCATCGCGGTGGGCACCCCGTCGCGCCGGGGCGACGGCCATGCGGACCTGAGCTATGTCCATGCGGCGGCGGCGGAGATCGCGGAGGCGCTGACCGGCTTCACGGTGATCGTGGACAAGTCAACGGTGCCGGTGGGCACGGGCGACGAGGTGGAGCGGATCATCCGCGAGACCAATCCGGATGCCGATTTCGCGGTGGTGTCCAACCCGGAATTCCTGCGCGAGGGCGCGGCGATCGACGATTTCAAGCGGCCCGACCGCATCGTCATCGGCGGCGACGACCCGCGCGGGCTGGAGGTGATGCGGCAGGTCTATCGCCCGCTCTACCTCAACAAGTCGCCCATTGTGGAGATGAGCCGCCGGGGCGCGGAACTCACCAAATATGCGGCCAATGCCTTCCTCGCGGTCAAGATCACCTTCATCAACGAGATTGCCGACCTGTGCGAGAAGGTCGGCGCGGACGTGCAGGAGGTGGCGCGCGGCATCGGCCTCGACAATCGCATCGGGTCGAAATTCCTGCATGCGGGGCCGGGCTATGGCGGCTCCTGCTTCCCCAAGGACACGCTGGCCCTCCTCAAGACCAGCCAGGATTATGACGCGCCCCAGCGGATCGTGGAGGCGGTGGTCGCCGTCAACGACAATCGCAAGCGCGCGATGGGCCGCAAGGTCATCCAGGCCATGGGCGGGGATGTGCGCGGCAAGACGGTCGCGATCCTCGGCCTCACCTTCAAGCCCAATACGGACGACATGCGCGACAGCCCGGCCATCGCGGTGATCCAGACCTTGCAGGATGCGGGCGCCGCCATCCGCGCCTATGATCCGGAGGGGACGGAGCAGGCGCAACTGGTCCTGTCGGACGTGCATTATGCCACCAATGCCTATGAGGCGATGGAGGGCGCGGACGCGCTGGTCATCGTCACCGAATGGGATGCCTTCCGCGCTCTCGACCTCGACCGGGTGCGCTCGCTCCTCTCCCAGCCCATCCTCGTCGACCTGCGCAATGTCTATCCGCGCGCGCTGGTCGAGCAGGCGGGCTTCCAGTATTCCGCCGTGGGCCGTTGATGCGCGACGATCCCGTCCTCGTGACCGGCGCCGCCGGTTTCATCGGCCATGCGACGGCCCACCGCCTGCTGGAGCGGGGCGAGCGGGTGATCGGGATCGACAATATCAACGACTATTACGACCCCTCGCTCAAGGAGGCGCGCCTGGCGACCTTCAACGGGCGGCCTACATTCGGCTTCCACCGCATCGACATAGCCGATGCCGAAGCCGTGGCGCGGATCGTGGCGGAGGCGGGCGTGAAGCGCATCGTCCACCTCGCCGCGCAGGCGGGCGTGCGCTACAGCCTGGAGAAGCCGTTCACCTATGAGCGGTCCAACCTGGCCGGGCATCTCTCCCTTCTGGAGGCGAGCCGCCATGCGGAGGGGTTCGAGCATCTGGTCTATGCCTCCTCCTCCTCCGTCTATGGCGACAGGCCGATGGGCGGCACGGGGTTCAGCGAGGACGAGCGGGTGGACAGGCCCGTCTCCCTCTATGCCGCGACCAAGGCAGCATGCGAACTGATGAGCGCAAGCTATTCCAGTCTTTACGGTTTTCCGCAGACGGGACTGCGCTTCTTCACCGTCTACGGTCCCTGGGGGCGGCCCGACATGGCCTATTTCAGCTTCAGCCGGAAGATCATGGCGGGCGAGCCGATCGAAGTCTATGGCGAGGGGCGCATGGCGCGAGACTTCACCTATATCGACGATATAGTGGACGGCATAATCGGCGCGCTCGACCATCCCCCGGCGCCGCGCGAGCACCGCGTCCTCAATATCGGCGACAGCCGCCCCGTCGGCCTGATGGACATGATCGAGGCGCTGGAAAAGGCGCTGGGCCGCACGGCCGACAAGATCATGCGCCCCATGCAGCCCGGCGACGTCACCGCGACCTATGCCGATATCTCGCGCCTGAACGCCATCACGGGATATCATCCCAAGGTCATGATCGAGGACGGCCTGCAACGCTTCGCTCAGTGGTTCCACGAATATTATAAGCAATAACAATAGTATAAAGGGTCCAGACCGCTTTCCCATTCTGTTAGGAGCGTAATTGTGACAATCCGCAAAGCCGTATTTCCTGTTGCCGGCCTGGGCACCCGTTTCCTGCCCGCCACCAAATCCGTGCCCAAGGAAATGCTGCCGGTCGTGGACCGCCCGCTGATCCAATATGCCGTGGACGAGGCTCTGGAAGCCGGGATCGAGACGATGATCTTCGTCACCGGCCGGGGCAAGAATGCGATCGAGGATTATTTCGACATCGCCTATGAGCTGGAGCGCACGCAGGCGGACCGGGGCAAGTCGGTCGCCGCGCTGGAAGGCACGCGCCTGACCCCCGGCAACGCCGTTTTCGTACGCCAGCAGGAGCCGCGGGGCCTGGGCCACGCCATAT
>JASGGS010000334.1:0-3567 GCA_047602685.1 Sphingobium sp. | reverse complement strand
CGGACGCGCGCTATGGCCGCGTCCGCTCGTGGCTGGATGCGGTGGATGGTATTGTGGTCGCCATATCCCATGGCCTGACCGGACGCCTCATCCGAGGTACGTATCTCGGCTTATCCAGAGAGGACATGCTGGCCCTGCCCGTGCCACAGGATATCATCTGGCGGCTGGCGAAGGGACAGGTGGAAGCGCTCCATCCATGAACGCATGTAGAAGCGGTCAGGATTGACGCTTCTGAAATGCCCGGAACCGCCACCGAAGCATGGGCCGCGTCAGGAGCAGTCCCGCAAGGAAACCGCCCACATGCGCGCCGACCGCTATTCTCGTGCTCCCGAACATGGCATAGCCGAGCAGCGTCTGGAGCACGATCCAGCCTGCCGCAAGCCACAGAACCCGAATGACGCTGGCCGGTATGGGTCCGAGGGAACGGACATTCTGTTGGCTGTAGAGAAGCGCATAGGTTCCCATCAGAGCCGAGATGGCGCCGCTGGCTCCGACCATCGGATCGATACCCGATGGATTGATCGCCCATTGCGCCGCCGCGGCCGCATAAGCCCCCGACACATAGAGAAACACTGTCGGCCACCGTCCCAGGACCGCCTCGACGTGGCGGCCGCAGAACAGCAGCATGAGGAGGTTGAAGCCGATATGCAGCCACCCGCTGTGCAGCAAGGTCGCCGTCAAGGGCGTGAGGATGAGGGGAAGCCATGGCATCACCAGCCCCTCCGGTGGGACAACCCCGGCGACGCGCGCCGGGATGAACCCGCCGATATAGGCCGCCTGGTCGATGAAGCCGCCGATCTGGATCACCAGAAAGACGGCCAGTGTAACCAGCGCGATGATATTGGTCGTGCGACCGGACGGCAGCGTCATGGACTTCCCTACCGCGTCTTGCGCCCGATCAGATGAATTCGATCTTATCGATCAGGTAGAATTTGTCGCCGGACGGGACAGTTACCTCAACCTCGTCGCCGACGGACCGGCCGATGAGCGCCCGGCCCAAGGGGCTGTTATAGGAGATCATGCCTGCCTTGGCATCAGCTTCCGCCTGTCCCACGATCTGATAGCGGATCGGCTTGTCATCCTCGTCCAGCAGGGTAACGGTGGCGCCGAAGATCACCTTGTCACCGGATAATTCCCTGGGATCGATGATCTGCGCGCGCGACAGCTTGTCCTCAAGGTCGGCGATGCTCGCCTCGACCTGACCCTGGCGCTCCTTGGCCGCGTGATATTCGGCGTTCTCGGAAAGGTCGCCATGGGCGCGCGCCTCCTCGATCGCATCGACGATCAGGGGCCGCTCGGCTTTCAGTTCCTTGAGTTGAGCGGACAGCTTCTCATAGCCCACGGCCAGCATCGGCATCTTTTCCATGGTCGCCATTCAATCTCCAAAACGTCTCTGCCGGAGCGATACTGGGTTACGCCCCGCTCACCCGCCCCTCGGGTGGCCCGCCTCTGATGTCGCTGAAGGAAGTCGGAAGATCAGGCTTGCGGGACAGAATAATAGGATTGGAGCGCCCGCACTTCAAGGGGACGCGCGCGCATTGCCTCGATCGCATCCGCAACGGCAATGCTCGCGGCCGCCGTCGTGAAGCTCGGCACCTTGTAGCGAAGCGCGCTCTTGCGGATGGATTCCGAATCCTTGAGCGATTGCCATCCTTCCGTCGTGTTGAAGATCACATCAATGTCTCCATCGGTGATCCGATCCACGATATGGGGACGCCCCTGCGCCACCTTGTTGGCGGTTTCCACGGCAATGCCCTGCTCTTCCAGATAACGGGCCGTACCGCCGGTCGCGACGATCCTGAAGCCGATGGCGACCATTTTCCGGACGGCGGGCAGGATGATCGGCTTGTCACTGTCCTTGACCGAAACAAAGACGGTGCCCTGCTTTGGCAGGACGACGCCCGCGCCGAGCTGCGACTTTGCGAAGGCCGTTTCGAAATCGCGGTCGATACCCATGACCTCGCCGGTCGATTTCATCTCCGGCGACAATACCGGGTCGACGCCGGGGAAACGGCTGAACGGGAAAACGGCTTCCTTGACCGCGATATGGCCAATGGCGTTGCGGTCGATCTTTGGCAGGTTGGCAAGTTTTTCGCCCGCCATGACGCGCGCGGCGATCTTGGCGATAGGCGTCCCGATGGCCTTGGCAACGAAGGGGACAGTACGGCTGGCGCGCGGGTTCACCTCGATGAGGTAGACCACGCCGTCCTTGACCGCGAACTGGATGTTCATGAGTCCGCGCACGGAGAGCGCACGGGCCAGCACGTCCGTCTGCCGCTCAATCTCCGCGATGATCTCGGCCGAGAGGCTGTAGGGAGGCAGGGAGCAGGCGCTGTCGCCCGAATGGACGCCCGCCTCCTCGATATGCTGGAGAACGCCCGCGACCACCACATCGTCGCCATCGCACAGCGCATCCACGTCCACCTCGACCGCATCGCGCAGATACTGGTCGATGAGGACAGGACTGTCGCCCGACACCTGAACCGCAGTCTGGATATACTGGTCGAGCTGGCTCTCGCTGTCGACAATCTCCATGGCGCGGCCGCCAAGGACATAGGAGGGGCGGGTGAGGACCGGATAGCCGATGCGCGTGGCGACCGCGATGGCCTCCTCCCGGCTGCGGGCAATGCCATTGGCGGGCTGCTTCAGGCCCAGCTTCTGGATGAGCGCGGCGAAACGCTCACGATCCTCCGCAAGGTCGATGGCGTCGGGCGAAGTGCCGAGGATAGGGATGCCCGCCTCCTCCAGCGCCGCGGCGAGCTTGAGCGGGGTCTGGCCGCCAAATTGCACGATCACGCCGACCAGTTCGCCACGCGACTTCTCGACTTCCAGGATTTCCAGCACATCCTCGGCCGTCAGCGGCTCGAAATAGAGCCGGTCGGACGTATCATAGTCGGTGCTCACCGTTTCCGGGTTGCAGTTGATCATGATCGTCTCGAAACCCGCATCCTCCAGCGCGAAGCAGGCGTGGCAGCAGCAATAGTCGAACTCGATGCCTTGACCGATACGGTTCGGACCGCCCCCCAGGATCACGACCTTGCGGCGCTCGGAGGGCTGGCTCTCATCCTCCGGCGCGCCAAAGATCGGCGCTTCATAGGTTGAGTACATATAGGGCGTTTTCGCCTCGAACTCGGCGGCGCAGGTGTCGATGCGCTTGAAGACGGGGCGGACGCCAAGCCGGTGGCGGAGCACCCGAACCTCGTCCTCGGTCACGCCGCCGGTCATGGCGACGACGGCCTCACGGATCAGGCCCGAACCGCGGCGGATCGCCCTGTCCATGCCGGGGCGCAGATTGGCGGACTGGAGCGCCAGCCATGCCAGGCGCTTGTCGGAAAAGCCCATGGACTTGAGGCGACGCATGCCTTCCGCATCCTGCGGCAGCCCGTTTTCGAGAACTTCCTTCTCCGCCTCCACGATCTCCTGAAGGCGTTCGAGGAACCATGGATCGAACTTCGCGACCTGATGGATTTCCGCGACGGAGAAACCTTCGCGCAGGGCTTGCGCCGCGATCAGCAGGCGATCGGGCGTCGGGGTCGCCAGCGCGGCGATGATGTCGTCCTTGGGCGC
>JASGGS010000333.1:0-3592 GCA_047602685.1 Sphingobium sp. | reverse complement strand
CGGCCTCGGGCAGGGGGGCGGCGAGCGTCCTTTCCAGCAGGCGGTCGATGGCCGCCACGCATTCCGGCTCGAGCAGGGTGGGCGCATGGCCGATGCGCGGCACGGAGACGAGATCGAGGTCGGGATGGCGCCGCTGCATCTCCAGCGCGGTCGCGTCCGACAATATGTCGGACAGGGCGCCCCGTATGAGCGTGACGGGACAGTGGCGGAACGCCTCGAAGGCGGGCCAGAGGTCGACCCCCGCCTCGCCGCCGGGCGCGCGGAACGGTTCCGCTATGCGCTGGTCATAATCCAGGACGACGCGTCCCTTGTTGTTCAGGCGGTACAGGCGCTTGGCCAGCGCCAGCCAGTCCTCCAGCCCATAGTCGGGATAGACCACCGCCTGTATCTCCGCCAGGGCGCGAGCGGCATGGACCCAGGTCGCATAGCCGCCGCCCACGCCGACATTCGCCCGGATGCGGTCGAGGCCCGCTTCCTCGATCAGCGGGCCGATATCGTTGATGAGGGCGCCGGCGATGCGGCCATGCCCCGTTGCCGCGAGCAGCATGAGCATGATCCCGCCAAGGGATGTTCCCATGCCGATGAAGCGATCGATGCCCGCATCCTCCAGCAGCGCGTCGAGGTCCTGGAGATAGACCAGCGGAACATAGGTCATCGGGTCCTTCGCATAGGCGCTCTCGCCCCGGCCGCGCAGTTCCACGCACAGCACGCGCCACTGGCCCGCGAGCCGTTCCGCCACGGGTTCGAAGTCGCGGGCATTGCGGGTGAGTCCGGGAAGGCAGATTACGGGCGGCCGGTCGTCCGGCCCGGCATAGTCGCGATAATGAAGCCGCAGGCCGTCGCGCGACCACCAATATCTGTCCTCGTACGCCGCCACACTTGATCCTTTGATGACCCGGCCCCACTATCGCGCCATGACCCTGCCATCGCAAGCGGCCAATAAATACCGGCCCATCAACGCCATATCCGACATTGCCGATTTTATCGGCGTCGCCGTGGAAGCCGCCGCCTTTCCGGCGCATATAGTGCGGTTTCGCAACGACCGGGCGGCCGCGACCGTCGGGCTGGACGATTTGGGAGATGCGGAATGGGTCGATTTTTTCGGCCGCTTCCGGCCCCTTGACGGATCGCTGCCGCAGCCGCTGGCACTCAAATATCACGGGCATCAATTCCGCGCCTACAACCCGGATATCGGCGACGGGCGCGGTTTTCTCCACGCTCAGCTCCTTGAGCGGGAGGAGGATGGCGGGCGGTTGCTCGACCTCGGCACCAAGGGTTCGGGGCAGACGCCCTACAGCCGTTTCGGGGACGGACGGCTGACGCTGAAGGGCGGCATGCGGGAGATATTGGCATCGGAGATGCTGGAGGCGCTGGGCGTGCCGACGTCGCGCACCTTCTCCGTCATAGAGACGGGCGAGGCGCTGGAGCGGAATGACGAGCCGTCGCCGACGCGCGCCAGCGTGCTGGTACGCCTCAGCCATGGCCATGTCCGTATCGGCAGCTTCCAGCGTCTGGCCACGCTCGAGGAGCCGGAGCATCTCCGGCGGCTGGTCGACTACAGCCTCCTTCGCCTCTATGGCGAGCAGCCGGGCGACGATCCCGCTGCCCAGCTCTACGCCGGGGTCGTCGCGCGCTGTGCTGACCTGGCTGCCGCCTACATGGTGGCGGGTTTCGTCCATGGCGTGCTCAACAGCGACAATATCGCGATTACCGGCGAAAGCTTCGATTACGGCCCCTGGCGGTTCGCGCCCCGGTGGGACAATGATTTCACGGCCGCCTATTTCGACCATCAGGGCCTCTATTCCTTCGGCCGCCAGCCGGAGGCGATCCAGTGGGATCTGGCGCAGCTTGCCGTTTCCCTGTCGGGCCTCACGCAGGAGGACGGGCTGGTGAAGGCGTTCCACAGCTTTCCCGACCGCTTCCGCGCGCGCTTCGACGCGCGGTTCCTGTGGCGCCTGGGCCTGGAGACGGACGACCCGTTCGTGGCGCGCGAATTGTCCGGCGCGGCGGCAAGGGCGATGATCCGGAGCGGCATGGCGATAGACCGTGCCTTTTTCGACTGGCGGGGCGGCCGGGCGGTGAAGGAGGATGTCTATGCCGACGAGGGCTGGCGCGATGTGCGGCGGCTGGTGGATCGCTGCCGGGCTGCACCCGGCGCGCTCGCGCATCCCTATTGGCTGGGCGAGGGCCCCTGCTCCATGCTGATCGATGAGGTGGAGGCGCTCTGGTCCGCGATCGACGGGCGCGACGACTGGGAGCCGCTTTACAGGAAGGTCGACGCCATACGCATCATGGGCGATGCCCACGGCAGCCCGCCGCACGCAATGCAATATTAAGGGCTGTGAAACTATAGAAGCGCTTAACCCTCCTATCAACGGTCGCATCGAGGGCAAGGTTGGCATTTCATGGGCACGATCCTTTCCATAGAGCCCGCGACGGGCATCGTCCTGTGGCAGGGCGAGGAAAGCGATGTCGATGCGGAGGCGGCGCGCGTCGGCGCTGCCTGGCTGTCTTGGGCCGCGCGTCCCTTCACCTATCGGATCGAGGCCATGCGCCGTTTCGCCAACCTCGTGCGTGGACGCGACGCGGAGCTGGCCGACCTGATCGCGCGGGAGGTCGGCAAGCCGCTCTGGGAGGCGAAGATGGAGGTCGCGGCCCTCCTCGAATCCGTCGAGCAGAGCATCAGCGCCTATTCCACCCGCACGGGCCAGAAACGGCTGGAAGGCGCCATGGGCGCGCGCCAGACCCTGCGGCACAAGCCGCACGGGGTGATGGCCGCGATCACGCCCTATTGCAGCCCCGCCCTGATTCCCGTGAGCGAGATCGTGCCGGCCCTGATCGCGGGCAACGGCGTCCTCCTGAAACCGTCCGAGAAGGCGCCCGCGACCGCGCTTCTTGTCACGGCGTTGCTGCATGAGGCCGGGGTGCCCGCCGATGTGCTGGCCTGCATCATCGGGGGGCCGGAGGCGGGCAGCGCGCTTGTCGCGCATCCGGCGGTGGCGGGGATCATCTTTACCGGCTCGGCGCATGTCGGCCTTACCATCAACCGCGCGCTGGCGGCGCGTCCGGACAAGGTTGCGGCGCTCCACATGGGCGGCAACAATCCCATGATCCTGTGGGACATGGCGGACCTGACGACGGCCACGGCGCTCGTCATCCAGTCCGCCTTCCCCTCGGCCGGGCAGAATTGCGCGGCGGGCCGGAGGCTGGTCGTCCGGGACAGCATGGCCGACGCGGTGATCGAGAAGCTCCGCGAGACGGTTGCCCGCCTCATCATCAACGATCCCCATGCCGATCCGGCGCCCTATATGGGGCCGGTGATCGACATGGAGATGGCGGACGGGCTGACCGAGAGCTTCCTTTACCTGATGAGCAATGGCGGGCGGCCCATCACCCATATGCGCCGCCCCAAGGACGGACTGCCTTTCGTGACGCCCGGCATCATCGACGTGACGCCGATGGAAAAGCGTATCGATATCGAGCTTTTCGGCCCGATCCTCCAGATCGTGCGCGTGCCGGATTTCGATACGGCCATAGCGGAGGCGAATGCGACGCGCTTCGGCCTGACCGCTGCCCTGTTCGGCGGGTCGGA
>JASGGS010000332.1:0-3619 GCA_047602685.1 Sphingobium sp. | reverse complement strand
GCCTCGTCATTGTCGACGAGGCGCCGCCGCCCTCGGTATTCCCGGAGAGGCGGACTACGTCGCGGCCTATTGCCGCCGCACGGGCCGCGAGGGTTTGCCCGATTACCGCTACACCATGGCCTTCAACTTCTTCCGCCTCGCCGCGATCTTCCACGGCATCAAGGGGCGCGTGATCCGGGGCACGGCCGCATCGGCCCATGCACGGGAACGGGCCGCCAGTTTCCCTCGCCTCGTCTCCCTCGCCTGCGACAGCCTGGACGCCATCAGGTGAGCGAGGACGCCCCGCTCCTCTTCGCATGCGCCGACGGCATCGCCACACTGACGCTCAACCGTCCGCAGGCGGGCAATGCGATCACCCTTCCCCTGGCGCGGGCGCTCGCTGAGGCGGCGGCCCGGTGCGCCGGAGATGAGGATATAAAGTGCGTCCTGCTGACCGGCGCGGGAAAGCTGTTCTGCGCGGGCGGCGACCTCACGCTCTTCCGCGAGGCCGGGACGCAACTTGGCTCTTTGCTCGGCGAACTGGCCGATAGCCTGCATAATGCCCTCTCCCTGTTCTCCCGGATGACCAAGCCCCTGGTGGTGCTGGTCAACGGTCCGGCGGCGGGGGCGGGCCTCAGCCTAGCCCTTTGCGGCGATATCGTCCTCGCCACGTCATCGTCCCATTTCACCGCGGCCTATAGCAGGCTCGGCCTTACACCGGATGGCGGTATGACATGGCTCCTCCCCCGTCTCGTCGGATTGCGAAGGGCTCAGGAAATCATCCTGACCAACCGCCGGGTTCCGGCGGAGGAAGCGGTGGCCATGGGGATGGTGACGCGGGTCGTGGGTGACGGATTGCTGATGCAGGAGGGGCTGGCCGTCGCCCGGCACTTATCCGGCCCTTCCAGTCACGCCCTCGGCATGTCGCGCCACCTCCTCCAGAATGCGCTGGATTGCAGCTTCGAGGCCCAGTTGGAAAAGGAAGCGCTGGCGATTGTCGCCGCGGCAAAATCCGCCGGCATGGAGCGGGCAAGCCCGGTGAAAGGGTGAAACGATCCGGGGCGCTTGGCCGGGAAATGCGGCGCTGACCGGCTGTGTCGTGCCGGTGCATGAGGGCGCGGCCGGGGCATATCGACCGCGCCGTTCAAGGTGTATCGGCGATATGCTCGACATTCGGCCGGTTTGGCATGGCCGGCTCGACCGGCTTGACGTCGACGGGTATCGCCGAGAAGCGCGGCATGAAATTGATCGGTTGCAACTGGTCAAGGAGCGAGGTCAGTTCACCGACATTCGCGCCGCCGTCCGTGAGCGGATCGCCGCTGCCGACCAGCCTGCCGAACATATGGGTGATGGAAACGACGCCGCGCCGCATCCGGTCGTCCGGGCGTGCCAGTGTATGAATGGCGCCGGAGGCGGAGCGGATTGCCACGAGCTGGTCGGTTTCGATGCCGGAAATCTCCATGTCCTGGGGGTTCATGTAGAGATAGTTCACGGGATTGCGCTTGCGCGCCCTTCCGGACTCCCGAAAAGCGCTGTTCACCGTGTCGGGGCTGCGGCGGCAGGTGAGCCGGAAAGGATAGCCGCGCGGCGGCGCCTCCGCCAGGAGCGAGGCAAGCTCCGCGGCAACGTCCCGCGGGCATAGTTCGAGCCGTCCCCCGTCATTCGGTGGCGGCAACACCGCGCTCGCACCGTCGACCGGGCGCACGCCGCCGGGGTTCGCCCGCAGCGTATCGAAATCCACCGCACTCTCGCTGCACAGGAAACGGAGCATGTCGTCGGCATCCGGCCGGTTCGCCATGTCGAGCGGCATGCCGGCGGCTATATCGGCATAGCTGAGGCCATATTGCCAGTATTTAAGCGTCAGCGGAACGCCCATGCGCGCCGCGATGCCCCAGAAGAATTCCCAGTCGTGGATGACGCCGGGCGGCGGCGGAACGATGGCGGGCGTGTACTGGACGAACGGGACCGGATACAGGGAGTCGCCCGAAGCGGTGATCTCGGGCCGCTCGAATTGCTGCGTGGTCGCGATCACATAATCGGCCAGCCTGCCGGTCTCATTCTGGCGGCAGTCAAGCGAGACGAGCAGGTCGAGCGCCTGGAAAGCGGGCCGGGCGACAGCGGGGTCGCCCAGCGCCATCAACGGGTCGCCGCCGAACACGATCAGCGCACGTATGCGGTCGGGCGAATCCGCCATGATCTCCCTCGGGAGGAGCGCCGTCGGCATCTCGCCCATCAGCAGGCCCGTATCGGCACTCACGCATTTCGGCTCGCGGGTGAAGCTGCGCGAGGGCGATACCGCAAGCTCATATATCGCCTTGCGCCTCAGCGTGCCCGAATTGCGCACGAGATCGCCCGCCCGGCGATAGCCCCCGGCGAGGAGGTTCACCGCTTCGATCATATGGTCGGCAAGGTTCGAGTGATCGGCCATCGACGGGCCTGTCCCGCTACCCATTAGCGGGCGCTTCGCATCGCCGAGCCAGCGCGCGGCCTGTTCGATCTGCTCGACGGGAATATCCGCGCGCTCTGCCGCAAGCGCGGGCGTGAACGGGGCCACGGCGGCGCGCAATTCGTCAAGCTGGATGCACCAGCGGGCGCAAAAGCCATGGTCGATACGATCGTCCCGCAACAAGGCATGCGCGATCGCGGCAAAGATCGCCGCGTCGTGCCCCGGCAACGGCTGTATCAGCAGATCCGCATATTTGGCCGTCTCCGTGCGCCGGGGATCGACGATGATGATCTTGCAGCCGCGCTCCCTCGCCGCTTCGAAAGCCTTTCCCGGAGCGCCCGTTTCGGAAACGGCGAAGGGCACGCCCTGATGCGTGACGACGGGATTGCCGCCGGACAGCAGGATGACATCGGCGTCCCGCATCGCATGCCTGCCGCTCGCCATCACGCCGAGCCGCGCCATCGTCACCCATTTGGCCGACTGATCGATCGTCATCGACGAGAAGAAATTGGGCGTCCCGACCTCCGACACCCAGGCCCGTTCCAGCAAGCCGCCCAGCACGCTGCGATAGGCGCCCGTGCCATGATAGACCGCAATCGAGCGCGGACCATGCTCCGCGAGCAGCGCGGACAGCCTGGCCGCGATCTCGTCCAGCGCGGCCTCGGCGGGGATGCCGACATGATGCCCGTCGGCACCGCGCCTGAGGCTGGAGAGCAGCCTTGCCTCCAGGCCGTTATGCAGGTCTATGGCCGCAAGACCCTTCGGACACATATATCCGCCATAAGGCGACGCCGTGCCGTCGGGCCGGGCGCGCACCATCCGCCCATCCTCCAGATCGACCTCCATCGAACATTGCGCGCCGCAATTGCGGCAGAAGGTCTTGACGATGCTTTTCTCGACGCCGGTCATGACAGGACCGCGCTAGCCGGTCCGGAGGGACCTTGGAAATGGCCCGGCAGGCGATCAGGTTTACCTTGAACTGAACTGCCTGCCCCCTCCTGATGCATCGCGGCATTTCAGGCGGGGCCGGGATGGAAAAGCTCACAGGCTTCCCTACCCCGTGAAGGGGGCGGGCGAAGGGGGCGGGCGCCGCTGTTGGACCTGTCAAGAGCCGATATCAGGCCCATCCTCCCCCGCGCCCGGATCGAGCCGGGGCGGAGGGCCGCGCCGTCCTCCCCTTCGACCCGCCGCATC
>JASGGS010000331.1:0-3626 GCA_047602685.1 Sphingobium sp. | reverse complement strand
GTGGAGGGCGATTTCTCCTGGACAGCCATGGGCGACAATCGGGAGGTTCTTGCAAGCGAAATGCCTGGAATGCTCGAACGTGGGCAGCGTGAAGCGTGGACCAACTACAAATTCGATTGGATGGCGACATTGCGCGGCAGGGTCGGTTACGCTTTCAACCGCTGGCTTGTCTACGGAACCGGAGGGCTCGCATTCCTGCGGGAAGCGGAGGAAAGAACCCAGTTCGTATCAAGCTCCCTGACATCGAACGATATCGCCTTCCGGGAACGCGACGCCCATACCCGAACGGGTTGGACATTGGGAACCGGCCTTGAGTTTGCGATCGACCGGCATTGGTCCATCAAGACAGAATATCTCTATTCCAGATTTGGGTCCGAGGAATTCACGTTCGCCGACGCTCGATCCGGCGCAAGCGACGGCTTCTCGGTGACAACAAGATGCAGCACATGCACGCCCACCCGCGTCACCACCACCTATCCGGATACCTACAGCACTGTGAACGGCCGACGCGCGGTCAATTCGGCTGAACTGCACAGCTTGCGCGTCGGCGTGAACTTCAAATTCTGACTTGAAAGGGATGCATCAATGACGACCACGACCCTGGATACCTCACGCGCCAAGCGGCTGAAGGCGCTGACCCACGATACGCATGAGGGAGTGGACCGCTCCATCATGTCGGCGGCATCCTTTGCCGACCGGGACCGTTATGCCCGCTTCCTGGCGGTGCAGTATCTGTTCCACCGCGATATCGAGGCGCTATATGACGATATCGCCTTGCAAGGCGTGTTTCCCGATCTGGCCACGCGCCAACGCCTCCCGCTGGTGAAGACAGACCTCGCCGATCTGGAACTGGATGTGCCTGACACGTCCGAGCCGCCGTTGTTCGTACCTGGCGCGATCGATCTGCCGACCGCGCTGGGCTGGCTCTATGTCGCGGAAGGTTCGAACATGGGCGCGGCGATCCTGCGCAAGGAAGCGGCCAAGATAGGCCTGTCCGATAGCTTCGGCGCGCGGCATCTGGCCCCCGCACCCGAAGGCCCCGCGCCGCACTGGCGTGCCTTCACCGCCGCGCTCGATGCGGTCGAACTGAACGACGAGGAAGAACAGCGTGTCGCCGATGGCGCCAACGCCGCCTTTGCGCGTGTGCAGGCTCTGGTCGATGGCCGCATCGGCTGACATCACGCCGGACCTGATGCGGCGCGGGCGTGTTGCCCGCGCCGTATGGCTGGTCATCGGTCTGGCCCTGGTGTCGATCGGCTTCGTCGGTATCTTCGTGCTGCTTCTTCCGACCACTGATTTCCTGCTGCTGGCGCTGCCCTGCTTCGCCCGCTCATCGCCGCGTATGGAGGCGTGGCTACTAAACCACCCGCGCTTCGGCCCCGGCCTGCGCGCCTGGCGCCGGAATGGCGCCGTGCCGAAGCGAGCCAAGATCATGGCGTGGATCGGCATGGGCGTGGGCTACGCGCTGTTCTGGCTCCATGTGCGCCCCGGAGCGCCGCTGGCGCTGGGCGTGGGCGCATTCATGCTGTTCTGGGCGATCTGGATCGCGCGCCGGCCAGAGCCGGGAGCGAGTGCATGAAACAGCCAGATTGCCTGCATGCCCGGCAAAGCAGTGCTGGCGACCATGACAGCCTGTTCGACAGCTATGTCGTGATGACCAGCTACTACCCCGAAACCAAGCGCCGATGGGAGCAGGAAGCCCCATCTCCTGCCACGGTTGAGATCATGCCCGCTGCCTCTCCCGGCCATGGCCGCTACAGCGACAGGCCGATGGACTGGCGCACGCGGCTGTTCGGCATGTCGGGCACGCTGGGAGTATTCGCAGTCGTTGCAGCCTGCGCGCTGTTCACCTGGCACACGGTCTATGCGGTTCCGCCAGTGTCGGAGCCGCTGGTCGTGACATTGCAGCCCCTGGCCGCGCTGCCCGAGCCGGTCGAGGAAGTGCCCGAAGGGCCAAGGCAGATCAAGCAGAAGGAACAGAAACCCAAAGAGGCGGAGGAACGGCCTGAACCACCCGAGATCGTCATTCCCCGTCCGGCGACATTGACGCTGCCCGCCGTGCAGCCGGTCGAGGAGGTGAAGGCCGCCGATCCGGTGCCCGAGACTACCGCGCCCAGGTCCATGCCAGCCCCACCCGCACGGCAGGCCGCCAGCGATCAGAAAGCGACATGGGAAGCGCAATTGCTGGCCCATCTGGAAAAGTATCGCCGCTATCCGGCAACAGCACGGGCGCGCCGCGAGGAAGGGATCGCCTATGTCACCTTCCGCATGAACCGGGCAGGCTCGATCCTCTCGGCCGAGGTCGTTCGCTCATCAGGTTCCGCGCTGCTCGACCGCGCCGCCCTCGACACCCTCAAACGCGCGCAGCCATTGCCCAAGATCCCCGACGACAAACCCAATACGCTTGAACTGTCGGTCCCTGTAGAATTCTTCGTGACACGCTGATCCCACGGACGTTCGAGGGGGACGGAATGGCGCGGCGACAGCTGCTGAAAGAAGGCGAACGCTGCAACCTGATCGGCCTGTCCACCGATGCCGCATCGATCGCCAGCCACTATACGCTTTCAGCGGACGATCTGGAACTGGTCAGCCGCCGCCATGGTGCGACCAATCGCCTCGGCATGGCCGTGCAGATCGCATTGATGCGCCATCCCGGGTTCGGCTTGCAGCCCGACCTCGGTGTTCCGGTTGCCATCCTCCACAAACTCGCGGATCAGCTCGCGATCGATCCGGATGTCGTTGACCGCATTCCTCAAGGCGTCGATCGCAGCATTTCCAATGCGCGCGCTCGAACGGCAGCTGAGCGAACAGACGATGAGACATAACAACCTCCTTGCTGCCGGAATTGGCAAGGCCAAGGGGAGGGGCGCGCCGGGTCGGGTCAGGGACCGCGAAGCGGCCGCGCTAGCGGGCGGTAGGGGAGCCGATTTGCGCAGCAAATTGGGGGGGGCGCCGATCCTTGATGTGGCCTGGCGCGTCCCTCATGCTAAGAAGACACTGACGGGGGGATTTAACAAATCAACGCCTGCCCGAAGAGCAGACCGCTACTTTGGGATTTCTCTCTGCCGGAAAACATGTCAGTCCGTCCGAAAACGCCAGTCGGCGATTTAGATTTTCATCCCAACCGTGACGATTGACTGCTACGCCTCGCTAATGATCATCACCGCAGCCCTTTCAGAATCATTCAGCGCGATCGGATCTATCATGGGCAAGGCGCATGACCCTTGGTGGGTTATCGCCAGCGCGGCAGTCGCGCTTCACGGAGCCGATCCAGGTCCGGTGGCAGATGTCGATGTGCTATTGAGCGTTCCTGACGCAAAACGCATTCTGCCATCGATAGGGATCGAGCTTCAGAGCGGTTCAGCGCATCCGGCGTTCCGATCAAGCATCTTTGGAACATGGTGCGGCACAGCGCCCCGGTAGAATTTATGGCCGATTTTCACTTCCGCTCAAGTGAGGGGTGGTTACCGGTTAAACCAACAACGCGCAAAGCCGTAATGGCTGGCAACGCAATGATGTTCATTCCAGAAAAGACAGAGCTTAACTCCTTGGTTAGCTCATTTGGCCGAACAAAGGACATGGAACGGGCACGACGGCTAGCGTCCATCGGATGATCGAGCAGAAGC
>JASGGS010000034.1:0-27064 GCA_047602685.1 Sphingobium sp. | reverse complement strand
CATAGACTATGGTGCCGGAGCCGTAGACTATTACGGCACCATAGTCTATGCGGTTCCGATAGGTGAAATACTGCTCGTTGAACAGGTTTTCGGCATAGAGCATCAAAGAGAGGCCATCGAATGCATAGCCCATGCGCGCATTGACGATCAGATAGTCTCCGGCCTTGTCGACCGGCGCGTTCTGCATGTCGCGCGCGATGAAAGCCCCTGTATATTTGGCATCCCCACCGGCAAAAAAACCGCTCCCGGGGCGGTAATCCAGACCGGCCGCGACGGTCCAGTCCGGTGATTGCGGCAGGGAGAGCCCGGTGAAATCCCCAAGATCGGCCGCGACGAAATCGGTAAAACGGCTGTTGATGTAGCCGATCGAAGCGAATGTCGACAAATCGCGCGCAAGACGATAGCGACCTTCGAATTCGCCGCCATAGATACGGGCCTTGCCTGCGTTCGCGAACCTGCGGCTGAGGCTACCGTCCGGATTCACATAGTCGAAGCGGACTTGCTGGTCTTTCCAGTCGGTATAGAAGATATTGAGCGACACCGTACCCCTGCCGTCGAGGTCGTGGCGAAGCGATCCCTCATAAGTGATCGACTTTTCCGGCCCGAAGTCCGACACAATGCCCTGTGCGTCTCGATCTGCTCCGCCCGGGCGCCATCCGGTCTGAACGACGAAGCCCAGCTTCGTCTCGGGAGAAAGCGTGATGTCTATACCCGCTTTCGGCAGGAAAATCGTCTCCTTATTGCCCAGCGTATAAATGGTCGTGGCGCCCGGGAGAGCGGGATTGGCGAAGGTCCGGACGAAATCCGAGGCATAGTCCAGTTTCGTATAGTCCAGGCGTCCGCCTGCGATCAGGCTGACATTCTTCAGCACCGGCACCGTCACCTCGCCAAAGAATGCGTAGTTGCGTCGCCGATCGAGCCCGACTGTATCATCGGTGCGTCCACCGCTCGAAGGCGTCGTCAGGATACGGGTCGAAAGATTGCGCGAGTAATTGTAGTAGAGGCCCATGACAGCGCGCAGGCCGTCAACGCCGTCATAGTTGAACCGCAGTTCCTGCGTGAAAAGCCTCTCCCTATAATTCCCTTCAAGCACATATGTCTGACCGGCGGTGCCGGCATTGACCGAATCCCGGACGGTGTTCGTGTTGACAAGAGAGGTGATAGAAGAGAGCGTGATTTCCGGCGTCACGTTATAGGCGATGCGCGCCGCGCTGGAATGATTCCTCGTTTCCCGAACCTCCTGATAATAGGGCAGGTTCGTGTCACCGCGGCGATCCGAATAGCGCCAGCCAAAACCGGGACCGCCAACATCGTCATAGGCTGGCGAGTCGAAGCTATAAGCGTGAGAGAAGGTGGCGGTGAGGCCCGGGAACGGATCGAGGCGCAGCTTGCCGCGAAGCTGATAATATTTGTCTTCGACAAGCGCTCCGTAACGATCGAAGGATGCATAGTCCGGATAGCTGGTTTCGCTGTCTCTATGCTGGTACTCGGCCGCAAAGCGAACAGCCACGAGATCATCGACGACCGGCCCGCCGAAGGCCACGGCCGCCTCACGGGTTCCCAATTCGCCCGAACTCAGACGGGCGGCTGCGTCATAGTCATATTGGGGATCGCGCGTGTTCACATAAACCGCTCCCGCCAACGCCGCCCGACCAGTCAGAGTCGATTGCGGACCACGGAAGACTTCGACCTGCTCCACGTCCCAAAGTCCGCGCGCGCCACGACGCGCTCCGTTGGCTGTCTGTTCCGCGCCGTCCACATAGGTCGTGGCAAGCGGCGAGCCGGGAACCAGCCCTTCCGAGTTGATACCGCGAATGACGAAGCCAGAATCGAGCCAGTCGCCGCTCATGACATTGGCCATCATGCGAAAGGCTTCGCGAAACGATGTCAAATCCTTGGTCAGTATGTCCTCGCGCGTCACCACACCCACGCTCGCCTGCGTATCGAGCAGCGTTCGCTGGATTTTCTGGCCGGTGACGACAATCGCTTCGCCTTCCTGGGTCTGCGCCGGCTCCGTATCGGTCGCACGGACAACCGCAGCGGAAGCAGGCCTTGAGGAGCGGGATGTGACCGTTTGCCTCGTCGCAGATGGCGCACCGACAACAATGAAACCGCCCTTGCCATCCGCCCGAGCCGTCAGGCCGCTGTTCGCCAGCAGGGCGTTCAATGCCTGCTCAGGCGTATAGCTTCCGCGCAGACCGGTCGCGTGCCGCCCCCGAACGAGCACCGGATCGACCGTGACCATGATATCCGCCTGCCGACCCAGCCGGGCAATGGCCGAGCCGAGCGAACCGGCGGAAATATCAAAGCTGCGGAGGGCCTGCGCCTCGCTTTGCGCTTGGGCTGACCTCGCCCCGATGAAGCCGCCGGTGGCTATCAGGGCAATCGCGGCGGCGCCGCGCAGGATGCGCGTGCGGAAATCATGCATTCAAACCCCCTTGTGTCAGTAGCTCTTACAAAGGGGACGGACGAGATCATTAAACAGCTCAAAAAACTCAATGTTGGCGCGTGAAGATGATTTCGTCGTTCGCGGAGCGGCGGACCTGCAAGGTCGCGGTTCTGGCAACGCCTTCGACCGCGCGATCGATATCGCGCAGCGGGAAGCTTCCCGTTACCCTGACACCGCGCAGGGACGCAGCGTCGAAACGGAACGGCCTCCGGCTATAGCGGGCCAGTTCGGTCAATACCGCCGTCACGTCCTGATCGTCGGCCTCCAGCCAGCCGTTGGACCATGGCGCCGCCGTCGAGGGATCGACCGAAGGCAGGGCGGATAGCCGTGTTGGTGTGATGCTCACGCGTTCGCCCGCCGCAAGGACACGGCATCCATTCCCATCTGCTGCCTTGCCGGGGCAGACCCTCACGCGCGATTCGATGACAGTGACAAGCGTGTAGCCCGCCTCGCGCCGAACGACGAAGCTGGTGCCGAGCGCGGTCGCTGTGCCGTCCGACGTCTCTACCACGAACGGACGAGCTTGGTCCTTGGCGATCCGAGCCAGAAGCTGGCCGCGTATCAGGCGCACCTGCCGCCGCGCACCGCCCATGTCTATCCCGACTGCCCCATCGGTATCGATGACGATCTCGCTGCCGTCCTGAAGCGCGACGGTGCGAAGCTCGCCGCGCCCGGTCCGATAGTCCGGGAAATAGTCGCGGATATAGTCGCTCCGCATTGCCGACCAGCCGAAGATGGCCAAGAGGGCTGCTCCCAGCAAGGCGCCCCCGAAGCGGCGATGCTGTCGCCGCTGCAACACCGTGTGGAGCGCTTCCCGCTCGAAATCCCCGGCATTCGCCACCCGGGCGTCGAAAGCGCGCATCCGCTCCAGCGTGCGCCGATGCAGCGGATGCTCGGCACACCATTCATCGCATGCCTTCCGATCGCCCTGGCTCATATCGCCGGCGTCGAGCATGGCAGCCCACCAGGCAGCCTGCCGGATCATGTCCGCCGTCGGACCCGTATCGGAAGATGCGTTCACTCAGTCCGCATAGGCGATGGCATAGCATCGCGCATAGGCCAGCGCGATGTGCCGCTTGACGGTGCTCAGCGAAATGCCGAGATGGGCAGCGATATCCTTTTGCTCCAGCCCTTCGATCCGGCGAAGCAGGAACGCGGTGCGCGTTTCCTCGGGCAGCGCGTCGAGCAGGTGCACCACGGCATGCAGAAGCTGTGTCGCCTCCGCAATCCTTTCGGGCGAAATGTCGTCCACGACCGATTGCCGAAGCGCGCTGGCATCAATAACTGCCTGCTCGACATCGCGCCGCCGGATGTCGTCGATCAGGAGGCGACGCGCGACCGTTGCGAGATAGCTCCGGGGCGCGTTCGGCACCACGAATTGCGGGCGTTCCAGTAGCCGGCAGAAAGTATCCTGGGCGAGATCGGCCGCGCGATGCGAACAGCGCGTATGCTGACGAAGCCAGTCCCGCAGCCATTCGACATGCGATTCATAGAGGGCGCCGATTTCCCGCCGTGCAACTCTTGCATTCACCTTCACATCCCCAATCGCACGACTCGCGACAGAGAAGGAATCGCCGAGTTGGCTACGCCATCCGATTATCGTTTTTGCGAATTATTTGCAATGCCGGCAATTAACTTTCGGCCGTAATGAAGGTTTTACCGCTCAGCAGGTTCTAGCGCATGCGTCCGGATACGGGGGCGCTATGTCCGCTCGGCACCCCCGGCAAAGCCAGAGGTTATTGCAGAAGCGGTTTTGCCCGGAGCCGCTCGGCGGAATGGCGGGTCTTTCCATTGACCTCGGCATGGTTCGCGCCCCCTAGCTGGCGCGGGCTTTTTGTCCGATAGGCACATGGAGAAAGCCGCAGCTTTTCGGCGGCATCTATATGATCTCCACTATTTCTCCATCTATCTTCGACCATTAGCACATGCAGGGTGACTAGGGTTTCTGCTGAGCAGAAATTCGGAGACTCTCTCTCTTGGCAACAAGCTTGGCCGGCCTGTGGCAGATCGCAAGTTCCTGGGCCGTATCGAATCCCTATACCGGAATCCTGGGACAGCATCCGGCCCGCTCTGATCCCCGTTCCCCGGCCGGGAACACGGGTCCGATCGGCATCATATGCAACCCTCACGCCCACAAGAACCAAGCCCACCGGGGGCGCCTGAACTCGTGCAGAGCGGATCTGATAGTGGCCGAACCGGTTACGCCATGCGAATTGAACCTCGTTCTGGCCCAATTTCGACACCGATCCGTAGGAACGATCATCGTGAATGGCGGCGATGGCACGATACGGGATGTGCTGAGTCTCATGGAAAGGCACTTTGGCGATGATGCGCCAAGGCTTATCGTCCTGCCGTCGGGAAAGACCAATGCTCTTGCCCATGATCTCGGTATTCCGGCGGATTTCGAACTACAAGACGCGCTAACGCTTCTGCCGAGAATGCGGGTCGCTACGCGCTCGCCGATCGAAATCCACTACCAGGATGGCTGCCACGACAATTTGCGGGGTTTCCTTCTTGGCACTGGCGCATTTGTACGCGCCACTCATCTAGCGCAAGATCTTCACCGCATGGGTGCGTTCAATGGCTTTGCAGTCGGCTCCTCACTGGCGGCCGGGATCGTCCAGTCGGTTTTTGCCCGCGACACAAATGACTGGAGGCGGGGCGAGGAAATGGTCGTTCAACTCGGGTCAGAACCGGCAGTCGGGGATCGCCGCTATCTGTTCCTTGCCTCGACCTTGCAACATTTGCCTTCCGGAATCAGACCGTTCGGAACGGGGGCACCAGGCATGAGAGTCCTTAGCGTGACAGCACCGCCGCGGCTTCTTGCAATCGCAGCGCCAATCCTCTTGGCTGGCCGTTACCTGGTTAAACTCAAGGAACTGGGCTACCAGCAATGCGCTGTCGAAAGCGTTCGTTTGACCCTCGACACGGAATTCATTCTCGATGGCGAGGCCTTTCCCGGCGGCGATCTGACGATCAAGCAAGGCCGTCCCATCACATTTCTCGTGCCCTACTAAGCGTCGGCTGCCGGACCAGCTAATCCATGCTGGCGTGGAATCCGTTCGCGTATCGGTTTATCATATATGCAATCCGCCACCGCAGGACAATATTGAGCACTCCGCCCACCGCCGCGCCTACACTGTTGGTGACCAGCAACATTGCCGCGGGTGCGTCTTATGTCGATGACATCTATAATGATCTTGCCAATCACTTGTTCGATGCAGCCATAGGCTACTATCTTCGGCAAACCTGTGCCGATGTCTCAACCACATGAGGGAGTGAACACTGGTGATAGTCCTGTACGGTCTCAATCTGGCAGCGCGCTAAGCTGACGACATGGTCGCGATGAGGGGGCGTCCTATATGGGCTCGCCGATCATGCCCGATCCAGTCACCGGCGTGCCGAAGGATACGAGCAACTTCTACATCGACGTCGCCCGGCGTGCGGAGACGGCGGGAGGCGAGTTCTTTTTTCGGCCGGATTCGCTGTTTCTCAATCCCTCCGCTCGGCACGCTACCAGGATTCAGCAGCCTCGACCCGACCTTGCTCCTGGCAGCCATCACACACGAAACGCGGCAGATCGAGCTCGTAAAACCGCTTCCACCGGTGTCTACCCGCCCTATATCGTCGCAAGGCAGCTCCAATCGCTCAACTGGCTGGATGTGAGCGCCATACTGAACAACCAGAGAATCTCTCCAGCCATGCTGCCGCAAGAGGATAGTCCGGCGCACAGCCGCACCCACGCGTAACTTTTGCGCCGCATGATTCAAGACGAGTCTCTAACGAAGGCAGATTTTCTTTTCTGGCCCGAAATCGCTGCAACTGCGCACTGGGTCTTCGTGGGCCGGCCGGATGACACCGCCCTTGAGATCGAGCGATGAGCGCGAGCAGGAGCGATGGATGGCTTCATTGCCATGCCCGGCGGTTCCCGACATTCTGGCACTGCTATTCGACGAATTATTGCCACAGCTCGAACATGCAGGGCTGCTCGATACTGAACGCAGCATATTCACGGGACATAGTAAGCCAGTCGCTACCGGGTAAAGAATTCGACCGGCAACGCGATTTCGAGTTCGTCAGGCTTATCGTCGGGAATAGCCGGAAGCGGCTGCGCACGACGGAAAGTATCGAGGGCGGCGCGATCTAGCGTCAACGATCCCGACGAGCGCTCAATGCGAGACCATAGGACTTGGCCAGCGCGATTCATACGAAAGCGGACATGGACCGTGCCCTGTTCGCGACGAGCGCGGGCAGCGGCAGGATAACGTCTGTGCTTTTCAAGATGCGCCATCAGCAGCGCCTCCCATGTCATCTCGTCGTCGTTAGACACGCGGTCCGCCGACGGAGCCAGCAATGATGGAGGCGCGGTGGTCTCGGATACCGGCTCCGCGCTCGTCACCCGTTCGACGGGAGGCGGCATTGCGACCGCCACCGGCGACGAGCGCGGGATAATGATCTCGGGCAGTTCGGGCTGTTCCTCCTTCTGCGGCCTCTGCTCTGCCTGCTCAACTTGCGCCGGCCCCTCGGGAACGGCGACCTCGGGTTCGGACGGCGCGGCAGGTGGCGACATGTCGAACACAGCGAGTGCTGGCAGGACTGCGGACGGAGAGACTGCGCGCCATGTCAGCAGCGCGCTCCCAAGCACGAGCGCCATGATGCCAAGGGTGCCGCCAAGGCCGAGGGCACGTGTGCGCCAGTCCATCGGCTGATCGCAATAACGAGTGGAACTGAGATGTTCTGGACCGCTTGCCTCCGGCGCGGCGCGATCAACCATGCCGCGCGAAGCGCGGCTGTAATAAAAGGACATCATGACCACGGTGCCAGGCAACAATGCGCCTTCTTCATGAGAGCTTTTGTGCCGGGCGGGGTGGTTCTGAACGTTCATGATTCCCTTTCCGACAGGGCGCGCGTTACGACACACACGCGCAGGCGATCATCATGGCGGCGATGGCCAGCGCCATAATCCAACCAGGCCGCGAAACGACAAGGAATAGGTCATATCCGACCGCCATGCCGACCGAGGCGCCACACTTGCCCGCACGCGATATGGCACCCTCGGCCCGCCACCGCTGAAGAGAGGCGGCGAAGCGCGGATGAGCGAGCAGCCAGGCTTCAGGCCAAGGCGACGATCGCGCAAAGCGGCCTGTTGCAAGGGTAAGGAAAATGGTCGTCAGCATCAGCGGCACGACCGCGCCGACGAACCTCAGCCCCACGCATAGGAAACCGAGCGTCAGCCAGCCGACCTGCTCCGCGCGGCCGACCAGTCTGCCGCCCGGCTCCGGTTCAGCCAAGGCGTTCATCGACATGCGCCTGAACCCGCGCGAAGGCGGCTTGCGCTCCGGCCACGGCCCGGGCCTCCTCCTCTTCCGTCAGGGCCGCCGCATCCAGCCCTGCCGTAAAAGCGCGCCAGTGTGCCGCAGGCCGAATGGGCGCGGGAGCAAGATGACGTGCGCCCTGCTCGTCGGACAGGCCCAGCTTGGCCGCTTCCTTGCGCAGCAGCGCCGCGCCCATATTAGAGCCTTCCGCCACATAGAGCCAGCCGAGCGCCGTGGGCAGATCGGGTTCCGTTCCGGCGATGAACACCGGCTGGGTTTCGGTGGTGGGCGGCGTCAGTCCCAGATCGGCAAGATCGGCTTCCACCAGCGACAGACGGCGACGTTCGACAAGATCGGGCAACAGGGCCTGCAAGGTGGCATGGCCGTAAAGCGCGTCGACATCACGGTGGAACAGATATTGCACGGCGAGGAACTCGCCATAGCGCTCCATGCTCGCGAAGGACGCCGCCGACATGATCGAGCGGTCCACGCCCTCGTGAACATCATGCGTGCCCGCCTTCAGGCGCTGGGAAAGCGGCGTGGCCAGGGTGGAGATACCGTTGCTCATAAAATTATTCCCGATCAGAATTTGAACTGAAGAGAACCCAGGATCGTGCGACCCGGGGCGATGTAATTGCCCGTCGCCGGCACATAGCGGCGATCGGTCAAGTTGTTCGCCGTAACGCCCAGCCTCAGATGCTCACGAATAGTGACTGAGGCGCGCAGATCGAGCGTTGTGTAGGGGTCGCCCGTCTCGGTCAGGTTACCATTTTCGTCGACAGTCCTGAGCAGGCTCGGCGACACGTGGTTGATGCGGGCGCCAAGGACAAGGTTCCTGTCGAACAGGCGCACGCCTACATCACCGCTTATCTTGAACCGGGGCGGCACCGCGCCTGCGAACGCGAATATATCGCCGCTGGTGGTCCCGCTCTCGTTGCTGAAGATTTCCGTGGTTTTAGGCCAGCGCGTCTTCAACCAAGTCGCCGCGCCTCCGAGCCAGAAGATGCCCGCATCATAATTGCCCTCTAGCTCCAGGCCCTTCATCCTGGTGTCTTCGGCGGCGTTGACGAAGCTCAGAAGGTCACCCTCAACCTTCGGAACGCGAATATAGCCGAGGACGATATAGTCCTCGATCGTGCGGTGGAAGGCAGAAGCCTTGAACCGAAAGGCATCTCCGTTCCTGAACAGCCCGTCGCGGACGATATTGAGCCCCCCTTCCCATGTACGGGCCTTTTCCGCCCGCAATTGGACGTTGGCAGCGCCGGAGGTGTCGATGAAGTCTCCCGCGCCGACGCCGCCGGAGAAGAAGGCTTCGTTGATGGTCGGCGGACGGAAGCTCTGCGAGTAGCTCACATAGGGATGAAGCCACTCGAACGGTCTGAATTCCACCGTCGCCGAAGGCAACCACGCGCCGTCCCTGCGATCGATGTCGAGCGCCATCGCAGGATAGGTGTCGGTATAGGTGGTGGTGGTGATACCGGTCCCTGTCATGCAACTCGTCGCCCGGCGCGGCCAAAGGACCGACAGATAGGTAGCATAGCGCGAAGCCCAGGAGGGGTTGGCCGGCAGGAAGACTTCGGTCCAATAGGTCTCCGCCGTGTAATGATCGGACACCGGATCGCATGGAATCGTGACCGTATTGGTCAGCCGTTCGAAACGATAATAGGTCGATATCCCCTTCAACCTGTACCAATCATAACGAAGGCCCCCGGAAACCGCGATCCAGGGGGCCGGCTCCCACTTGCCGCTCAGGAATGCGTCGGCCACATCCCGCTGACCTGGACGGTTGAATTGCAGGTAACCCGAGGCAATGCGCGGATCGGCTGCGATAGTCTCGCTCATCGCCTGGCTCGACGCATCGTCGCGAAAGGCCTCGACACCATAATCGAAGGTTAGGGCGCCAGCAGCGATGTCCAGCTCGCTGCTGTTCTGCAGCGTGCCGCCGAAGCTGAACAAATCGCGCTTCTGATAGGTTTCCGGCGAAAGCACCCTTTCTCCAGCCAAGCGAGCCTCACGGATTTCTTCCGATCGTGAGCTGTTCAGCCAAAAGGTCGCCTTCACATTGATCAGCGGGTTTTCCGGATTCCAGGTGATGTTGGCGGAAACGCTGTCGTTCTTGGCGCCAAATGTGCTGCCGACACTCGTGCCCGTCGGGCTGTAGGCGAAGTCGTTCTGCTGATGCATCCAGGACATGGCGGCTCGCAGATCGCCGAGCTCTCCCTCCAACTTGACCAACGACGACCAGCTCTCGCGGCCATTCATATTGTAGATCGGAGAGGTTGTGACGACGCCGTGCGTGCCGCCTTCATATTCGCCGAGCTTGGCCTTGCTGAAACCCGCTGTAAGCGAAATATGCTCGCCTATCCGGGCCGACGCGATCACGGAGCCCGAATAGTCATGAGCGTTCGTGCCAGCCGTGCCGTTGACTTCGATCCCCCAGCGCCTGCCCGGCCTGATAATGTCGTCGGCATTGACGGTTCGGAAGTTCACGCCGCCGCCCAGCGAGCCGGCATTACCTGCGGAAGCATCGGGATTCTTGTTGATGTCCACCTGGCGGATGAAGGCCGAGTCGACGAAGGCCGTCCCGTAACCGCCCATCCCGCCACCATAGCGACCGCCATCCTGCGCATTCTGGCGCGCACCGTCGATGGAAACCACAACGCGTCCGGCATCGCCGACGCCACGGATATTAGGCGAGACGGTCGGAAAACTGCCCTGGCCTTCGCCGGAATAGACGCCCGGCGCGCTGCTGACGGCATCACGCACATTTCGTGCTCCAGCATTCTGGATCGCCTCTCGCGAGACGGCCCCGGCACTGGCCGGTGTCTCATACACCCAGTCAGGCGTCCCCTGATAACCGGGGCCGAAGCGGGCGGAACGGTCCGCCACACCACCGAAGCCGCTCATTCCCTCCACCCTTAGCGAACCCAGTTGGATGGTTCCATCCGATGCTACCTGCGGCACGGGTTCCAGGGTAACGCGATTGCCTGTGACGCGGAACGTCAAGCCGGTCCCGGCAAGCAATTTGGACAATGCGTCCATCGAAGCATAGCGCCCCTTTACGGCGCTGCTTCGCTTGCCCGTCACCTTGTCGAGGTCGTAGAAAATCTGGAGACCTGCCTTGTCAGTCAAGGCCAGCAGCGCCTTGTTCAGATCCTGCGCGGGAATGTCGAGATCGACCTGACCGGCCGGCGTGGTCTGCGCCACGGCCGTCCGGGGGATGACCGCCGCACCAATTGACAGCGCCAGTGCACTGGCTGTTACCGCCCAAACGCAACAGCCATGGCTGTTCCCGCCCGCATTAATCACCCCCATCCGATCGTTCCCTTGCTGAATTGGCGAACAACCCGCAAATGACATGCAATAGCGGGCCTCGAAGTTAGGACGCGCCAGGCATGGGAAGACGGTAAAAATAGTTATGCGTTCAAGGGAGAGCGCTGGGCACAGCGGCCAGCGACGCGCGGATCAGCGGATGATGGTGACGAAAGGGCCGATATTCATAATGCTTGCGCCAAGCTCCCCTGCGATGGTCACGATTGCGCTGTTCACGTCTCTACCGTTGAAAACAGCACTGACCCGCCGCCGCGCAAGCCGCGCGTCAGCGACGATTATGCGCCCGTGTCGGTAGCGGTTGAGTTCCGCGACCACATCACCAAGCGGGGCAGCATCGAACAGCAGGCGGCCGCGCCGCCATGCTTCGGCTTGCCCCACATCGACGCTGGCAATCGGACTAAGGCCGCTCGCCTCATAGCGGATTTGCCGACCAGGCGAGAGCACCGCATGGACCGTCTTGCCATTCACTGCCTGGGCCGACACGTCCACATCATGCTCCGCGACGGCGACCCGCACGGAGTCCGGCAAGCGATCGACGATAAAGCGCGTGCCGAGCGCACGGGATTCCCCATTTGCCGCCTCGACGACGAACGGGCGGCCACCCGCCGAGGCCCTCGGCGTGGGCGCGAACGACGCCACACCGGAAAGAAGCTCGACCCGGCGCTCGCGCCGGTCGAAATGCACGGCGATGGCGGTTGCGGGGCCAAGATCTATCCGCGACCCGTCATCAAGCGCAATGGTTCTGATTTCGCCTATTCCGGTGCGATGATCGGCGCGGAGCATCATTATCGGATCGCCGAACCAGAAGGAACTGAAACCGAACGCAGCCAAGGCTCCGGCCGTAACCATTCCGATCCGGCCCCATCGCCCAGGGCGGGCTGCCGGAATAACGGACGGGGACGACATCGCATGAGCAGGCGTCATGTCGGCGCGCAACGGTCCGGGATAAGCCTTGAGCAGATCAAGCTGCGCCCATGTCGATCGGGCATGATCAAATGCGGCGCGATGGCAGGGACTCGCGCCCAGCCAGGCATCAAGTTCCTCACGCTCATCCATTGTGAGCGGCGCACCGCCTAGCCGGATAATCCACTCCGCCGCCGTCGCTTCCACTTTGTTCCCGTGCTCGCGCTTGTCAGCCACGCCCCCTCCCCCTGCCCTGTGTCGATCCGGCCGCTCAATCATGGATAAGACGTGCGAAATGCGATGAGTTAGTAAAAAAACCGCGCATGCCCGATCCTATTGCAGTTTCATGCGCTGCATGACGTGGGCAAGCGCCACCGCGAGATGCTTCTGCACCGAGCTTTCGGAAATGCCGAGCTGGTCGGCCACCTCCGCATAGGTCAGCCCCTCGATCTTCGCCAGCACGAAGATGCGCCGCGTCCGATCAGGCAAGTGCGCAACGACGGTCTGGAGGCGCTCAAGCATGTGGCGCGCGGCGACCGCCTCGTCGAGCGGTGGCGCGTCTTCCGGAAAGTCGGCCAACCGCTCGTTTTCGGTCAGATCAGTACGGCGACGTGCGGTAAGGCGGAAATGATCCACCGCAAGATTATGCGCGGTGCGGAACAGATAAGAGCGATCATGAGCGAGCGCAGCCGCGTTACCACGCTCAGCAATGCGCAGGAAAGTTTCCTGCGCCAAATCGGCGGCAAGGGCAGGATCACGCAGCTTGTGGGTCAGATAGTCCTGCAATGCGCGTCCATGCGCCAGATACAGGCGCTTTAACGCCTTGCTCGCCACTCGATAGACCCCGCACTCCACCGGATATCAAGTCGACATAGATCAAATGATAATCATTCGCAACAAGGGCCAATGGGCACGACGATCGCACGAAGCCAAGCAGTGCTTGTACCAAGCGTGCCTTACTTCTTCCGATAGCCATCAGCATGAGGTTAATTAATTCGCCGGTCGAGCGACAGGCGAGGTCAACAACGCGATCAGCGGAGCGATTCGGGACGCGATCCGCATCGCCGAGAATAGCCCTCGCTTACACAGTCCCGATAGGCCTCATCCCGCTTGCGCATTTCCCGTCCGCGGTTGCGATCGGCTTTGTCCTGGCTGGGCGTACTCCACTCGACCACCTTGCCGGTTGCCTTGACCGGTAGGGTGGCGACGGAACAGCCTGAAAGCGGGGCCATACAGGTCATGCCGAATCCGAACAGGGATAGCCGCACGAAACCCCATTCGCGCCGAAGGCATGAAGCCCTAGATTTGGAGCTTGCATGATGATGGTCAAGCGTCTTCTTGACGGCTTTTACACAAATGGAGGCAAGGTTCATCGGGCGCTCTTTCCAAGGACTAGCAATGGATGTCCGCTGCTAACGCTCGAAGGTGGAGCTTCGATGGATCAATGGTCCGGATATGGTGCCCATTCCCGAAATTGACAAAATGCACCCGCCATCCGGTTAATCTATCCGCCAAACAAGACGTGCATGAATTCGGGCCCCCTGAAGGAGGCACCCGCGATGACGGGCACCGGATAGCCCGGGTCGAGACGAAGATGCGTCAGCTTGGACAGCATGACATCGAGTCCGACCCGCATCTCCATGCGCGCAAGCGGCTGTCCCAGGCACTGATGTGGACCCAGCCCAAAGCCGACATGCGGCTTGGCCTGACGATCGACATCGAACAAATCCGCATCGGAGAACCTGTTCTCGTCGCGATTGGCGGAGTTCGTCACGACACGCAGGGCAGCGCCTGCCGGGACGGGACAGCCTTCTATCGTCACGGCGCGCGTCGCCACCCTGCTGACCATCGAATTGGACACGTCCCAGCGCAGCGTCTCCTCGACAATCGAGGGAAGGCTCGAACGATCCTGCATTACGCGCCCATAAAGACCTGGCGTCGACAATATGGCCAGCAACGCATTGCCCGTCGCGCGATAGGTGCTTTCGGACCCCGCGGGCAGCAGGAGGCGCAGAAAGCCGTAGATTTCCTCATCATCCAGACGCTCGCCGTCGACCTCGGCATGAACGATGTCACTGATGAGGTCGTCCCCGCGCTGATTACGCCGCGCCTCGACCAGCGGTTCGAGATAGGCGCGCATTGCCTCGGCGGCGGCACGGCCCGTCTCTTTATCGCGCATGCCGCGATGAATGTCCTTGGCCCATTGCAGGAAACGAGGGCTGTCCTTTGCCGGGATGGCGCACATTCCGCATATCACCTGCACGGGGAACCGGCTGATGACCTCTTCCATCAACTCCGCACTGCCTCGGGGGACAATCTCATCGCAAAGCCTAGTGATGATCGGCCGAATGAGCATCTCTTCCCATTTCCCGAGTTGCGCGGTGCGGAAAGCATGAGAAATCAGGAGGCGCCGCGATCGATGCCGCTCGCCGTCCATGCCGAGCAGGACGGGTCCCATGAACCGCGCAGTGCCTTCGGCGTTGATTGAGGAGGAGAAGGTCGCAGGATCAAGCAACACCTGCTTCACGCCAGCCCATGTCGAGACAATATAGGTCGGCCGCGCCGTTTCTCCCCTATCGACGATGCGTGAGACCGGGCAAGTGCCGCGCAGGGTTCGCCACAGTGCATGCGGCTGTTCGGCATCGAACTCGGCTATGCTCTGGCGAGCGGGGGAAGAACGGTCATCCATCGGCTCAACCTGCCGTCACGCCGGCATCGATGTTGAGGCACGCGCCATGGAAGCCGCGCCCCGAATCAGACGCGAGATAGACGACGAGGGCGGCGACGTCAGGCACTTCGACCATTCCGCCGCGCGGGCCGGTGAACCGCTTCATCAGGTCGAAATCACAACCTTCGGGCGGGCGGAAGTTCCTCGCGACATTGGTCATCATGCCACCCGGCGCGATGGCGTTGATACGGATCGACTGCCTGGAATATTCCATCGCCATGGATTTGGTCATGCCGACGAGACCGGCCTTGCTGGCACTGTAGGCGGCGCCATAGGCTTGGCCGGTGAAGGCGGCGGCGGATGCGATATTGACGATGGAGCCGCCGGTCTGGAGGAGGTATGGGATCGCCGCCTGCGACAATAGAAAGGGCGCGGTCAGGTTCGTCGCGATGATATTGTTCCACTGGCCGATGGGCATCTCGTGACTGTTGGCGACGAAGATGATGCCCGCAATATTGCATAGGGCGTCGATCTGGCCGAAGCGCTCGATGGCGGCGGGGATGACGGCGGAGCAGGCGGCGGGATCAGCGAGGTCCGCAACATGGGTTGCAACCTCCCTATCCGGCAGCAGACCGACGGTTTCAGCCAGCCCATCGGCATCCCTGCCGATGAGGAACAGTCTCGCTCCAGCCTCGGCCAGAGCCAGCGCACTGGCACGGCCCAGCCCGGACGTGGCTCCGGTGACGAGGGCAACTTTGCCATTCATGGTGGAAACATCTGCCATAATGCCTCTGTCCTGGAAAATGACATGTGAACGGGGCCACCGACTGCGCGTCCGCGCTGTCTGCGGTGTGGAATCAACGGGGAGGAATGGGGCACCCCCTCAGGCGGAAGCGCCCAGGGCGAGAATCAAACCGCTTCGGCCATTTCCGGCACATAATCCCAGATGCGCTGGTCGATATATTTCTGGGCCAGCGCCCGCATGCCGCGGTCACCGTTCAGATAGGTGCTGGACAGGCGCATCACATGCTTGGGGTTGGACGGATCGATCATCGAATGGACCTTTGCCGGGCTGCCCAGCGCGAAACTATAGTCGGGAATTTCTTTCATCTCGGTCAGAACACTGCCCGCCGCGATACAGCAATAGGCGCCGACCCGCGACATGGGCATCAAAGAGGCCGTATTGCCCAGCATCGTGTCATGACCGATAAACGCCTCGATAGTGCAACCATGCCCAATCATAACATTATCCTCAATATGGGTCGCGGTGTGGAGGATACTGTTCTCTTCTATATGAACATTATTCCCGATGAATACGGGAGTAGTGTCAGACCGAATGACAACGCCGGGCCATATCGAACAGTTGTCGCCGATGGTCACGTCTCCGATCAGCATGACTGTGTCCGCGATCATGCAGTTCTTGCCGATCTTCGGCGTCTTTCCGTTGAAGGCCTTTACAATCATGATGGATTCCTTCGTTCGGCTCCCACGGGAAGCCTGCCATGGTCGACCGGGATCGGATGGCCTGCCGGGCGGGATGTCGCGAGGCGTACCGCGCGATCTCCTGTTGCCGAAGCTGCTCCTCTCCCGCCGATGCGATGGACCCAGGAGAGTCCATCATCGCCGCATGCCATCACCATAATCGGGCGGGCGAAGCCGCGCGCGCCGCTTTCGGCCAAGATTGGGGCGAGTTCGGCCAAAATGCACCCTCTCCTCTTCCAAGACGCTTCAGCTGTGCCGGATATGACTGCGATAGGCCCTCGGGGCCTGGTTCATCGTGGCACGAAAAGCGCGGGAGAAACCCGACGGGCTTTCGAAACCGCATCGCGCGGCGATCTCCTCGATGGACAGGTCAGTCTCGCTAAGCAGCGAAATGGCGCGAAGCAGGCGGATTTGACCGCGATAGCCCTCCCAGCTCATGCCGTAGGCTGATTTCAGGTGCCGCCGGAACGATCGCTCGGACATGCCCGCATGACGACAGATTTCCGGAAGCTTCTTGTCCATATGATCGGCGGTATACTGGAGAGCATTCTCGAGCCGCACATCGTCACTGGTCGGCAGGAACAGGTCCGCCTCCTCCTGTATCCACTCTTCGCACATAAAGGCCATGGCCGTGAAGAAGGCGGTCCGCTGGGGGCTGTCGGGCGCGTGGAGAGGCCAGCGCATGGCCTCCTTCGTCATCTCGCGCATCAGCGGCGAGACGATGACGGCGCGGATGCGATCACCGGGGTTGGCCACCATCTCCTTGGGAAAATAGATCGACCCCGAGCGGACCTGATGCAGGTTCATGCGATGCGGAATACCCGCCGGTATCCAGGCGGCCAACTGGCGCGGGATTAAATGGCGCCCTCCCTCCACCTCGACCTCCAGACCTCCTTCAAAGGTGCACATGAGCTGGTGCATGTCGTGAAAGTGCCAGGGACCGTCGAGGTCGACGTCACCGCACGGCATTGACCCGGCACTGGGGCGCAAACCTTGCCGGTAGGTACGCAGGAACATTGCCGTCCGGGGCGTTCCCATCGGGGGATGGCTGCGCTGCCCCGGCCAAAGCTGCGCCACCATATCGCCGGTGGCCCGTGGCACATCCTCTCCCGTCTTCTCCATGGTCTTTTTTTTCACCATTGAATCGCGTTGGTTGAGATCAAAGCCTTTCGCTTTCAAAATGTCGCGTCCGTTTCGGCCAGATATAGGACGACATCGGCCAATTCGCTATTGCAACTGTGTTAAACTCGTAGCTGCGGTCGCAAGGCCGGGGCACACCCTAATATTCTCATACTAAGGCCAAAGCTCGGCCATCCAGTTGCGAACTGGCAGGGGTCCTCGCCTTCTGCATAGAAGGGGCCGTTTCATTTTGGCCGATGACGTCCGAAATATGGCCGGACCCGACGCGACAACTCACGCATTGGCCGATACGTCTTCCACCAAGAAAGCAGGCGGCTAGCAACTCATTGGCTCTGCGGGGCAACCTACCGTTGCCACTGATGATCCGTGCCTGCGGGAAAGGATGTCAGGTGGAAGATTTGGTGAAGAGCGCACACCCTTCGGAGATCGATGAAATCAAGCCGAAGCCGGACAAGGCTCCACGCGGTCCCCTGGACGGCATCCGCATCGTCGACTGGACCGTCTGGCAACAGGGACCCGTCGCCTCTGCCATGCTCGGTGATCTTGGCGCCGAGGTCATCAAGATCGAAGAACGGGAACGAGGTGATGGCGGGCGGGCAATGTTCCAGCTCGAAACCACCGGCGCGTCGCCCTATTGGGAGATGAACAACCGCAACAAGCGCAGTTTCACCGTCGACCTGAAGTCCGCGGACGGGCAGGAACTGGTGCGCGGGCTGGTCGCGCAGTCGGACGTTTTCATCCAGAATTTCCGTCCCTCCGTCGCAGAGAAGGTAGGATTGGGCTATGAAAGACTGCGCGAACGCAATCCCCGCCTGATCTATGCGTCCGCAAGTGCCTTCGGGCCGCTGGGACCGGAATCGACTGCACGAGCCTATGATCTTTTAGGGCAGGCCCGGGCAGGGTTGCTACTGCGTTCTGGCGAGGACGAGGAGCCGTCGATGCCCGATGGCGGCATGGCGGACCAGATGGGTGCGATCATGTTGGCCTATGGGGTGCTGGCCGCGCTTATGGCGCGCGAAACGCACGGCATCGGGCAAAAGGTCGATACATCGCTATTCGGCAGCATGCTGTGGTTGCGCGGCCTGCCGATCGCGCGCGAACTGATGCGCCAGAATGGCGAGCGCGTACCCTCGCCTATGGCCATACACATGAAGCAGAAAGACAAACCTTCCCGCCAAGACCCCGGCAATCCGTTATGGAACACCTATAAATGCGGCGACGGCAAATGGCTGGCGATGGCGACGGTCCAGTCCGACCCGCACTGGCCCGCGATCCTGGCGGCGCTGGGCAGTCCGCCCGAGCTGGCGGAGGATTCCCGTTTCGCGGACCATTTGGCGCGGTGCCGGAATGCGCAGGAATGCGTCGCCATCCTCGACCGTATCTTCGCTGAAAAGTCGCGTGACGAATGGCTCTCCGCCCTCGTCGCGAAGGGCGACCTGCCAGTGTGCGCGATCAACACGACCGAAGACGCCGCCGTCGATCCTCAAGCTCTGGCGAACGACTATGTCACCACCTTCGACCATCCATCTTATGGACCGATGCAGACACCGGGTTTCGTGATCGGCTTGTCTGAAACGCCCGCCCGTATCCACCGTAAGGCACCCGAATTCGGTGAGCATACCGAGGAATTGCTGATCGACCTGCTCGGCATGGATTGGAACACCGTGACCGACCTACGCGAGCGCAAAATCATCTGACCGTCCAACTAAATACCTGAATATACGAAGATTTATAATGGATGCGCAGGCCTGACCCCTCTCAGTCATCTTCGGCGGGCGGAGCAGGACCGGGCGCACTGAAAATGAGGGAGAAGATGCATGAAAAGGCTGCTGTTCCGATCTGCCTGCTTGGCGACCCCTGTATTCACCGGGCTTGGAGGCATGCCCCTATATGCCCAGGACGCGAGCGATATCGATATCGTCGTGACTGCCCGACGGATGGAGGAGCGTCTACAGGACGTGCCCATCTCCATGACGGTGTTCAACCAACAGCAGTTGACCAATCGCAATATCGTCAGCGCCGGCGATCTTTCCACCTATACGCCCTCGCTGACTACCAACAGCCGTTTCGGATCGGAAAGCACTTCTTTCGCGCTGCGCGGCTTCACGCAGGAGGGACCGACATCGCCATCCGTGGGCGTCTATTTCGCGGAAGTGGTGGCGCCGCGCGCGCAGGGGACGGTGACATCCGGCAACGGCGCGGGGCCGGGCGCCTTCTTCGACCTCCAGAATGTGCAGGTGCTGAAAGGTCCGCAAGGGACGCTTTTCGGTCGCAACACCACTGGCGGCGCGGTTCTGCTCGTGCCGCAGAAGCCGACTGGCAGTTTTGAGGGCTATATCGAAGGTTCGATCGGCAATTATGACCTGCGCCGCATCCAGGCGGTGGTCAATGTCCCGGTCATGGATACGCTTCGCATCCGGATCGGCGTCGATCGCCAGACGCGGGACGGGTATCTGCGGAATATATCCGGCATCGGACCTGGCGATTTCGCCGATGTCAACTACACGTCCGTCCGGTTCAGCGCGGTGGCGGACCTCGCGCCCAATCTCGAAAACTATTTTATCGCCAGCTATACGGAATCGGACACGAACGGCTTCTATCCAAAGATGTTCGTGGTTTCCAACCCCACCGGCTACCGCGCGGCGAACTATGCTGCGCAGATAACGGCGACCGGCGACGACTATTACGATATCTCGAACGGCCTGCCTGACGCCTCTCATCGCAGCAGTCAGTGGCAGCTTATCAACATGACGACCTGGCAGGCGAACGATACCATCACCATCAAGAACATCGCCAGCTACGCCGAATTCCGTCTAGCCGAGGCCTCGAACATCTATGGCGACAGCGGTTTCGAGCCGGGGAGCAATCCTGCGGCCTATCACTATGCCATTGCCATTATTCCGGGTTCAAGTGGCAACACCGTCGCGCAATCGACCTTCACGGAAGAATTGCAGCTACAGGGCCGCACGCCCGCAGGCCGGCTTACCTATCAACTTGGCGCCTATCTCGAACTCAGCGAGCCGATCGGCGGATTCCAGGCGGCGCAGAACGCCCAGTTCCTGCGATGCGTCGATATCCGCACATTCCAGTGCGAGGATGTGCGCGGCCGCATGACATCGAACGGCGCGGGAGGCAATCTGGAGGGGCGTGTAGGATCTTCCAGCATATCGCAGGCCAAATATCATTTCCGCAACCTCGGCTTATATGCACAGGGCACCTACAAGCTGACCGACAGCCTGAGCCTGACGGCGGGCTTGCGCTATACCTCCGATATCACTTCGGGGCTTGGCCAATCCTACAAGGCGAATTTCCCGGCCGCCAACACGCCTGTCTTCAGCTGCACCAATCCCGTGCCGCTGGTGCAAGGCGGCACCTCCGCCCAGATCCTGACCGATCCGACGCGCTGCGACCTGCGCCGCCGCGTCTCCTCCAGCAAGCCGACCTGGCTCGTGGACGTCGACTACAAGCCGACCGAGGACATATTGCTCTACGCCAAATATGCGCGCGGCTATCGGCAGGGCAGCGTCAATGTGAACAGCTACGGTCTCGAAACCTGGGGACCCGAGAAGGTCGATAGCTACGAAGTCGGCGCCAAGACCAGTTTTCGCGGCTTGGTCAAGGGCACATTCAATGTCGCGGCATTCTACAACGACTTCTCCAACCAGCAACTTCAGGTCGGCACGGTAGCCTGTACCGCCACCGAATTGGTTACGAACCCTATCCAGTGCCCGTTCCTCGCCGTGCCAACGGCGGGCATCGCCAATGGCGGCAAATCGACCATCAAGGGAGTGGAAATCGACGCCTCGATCACGCCCTTCACCGGTTTCACGCTGGACGTGGGCTATGCCCATCTTGACACCAAGTTGAAGTCAATCACGCTGCCGGCACCGCCGGTCGGTTTCACCGCTTTGACGACGCCGCCCCCTGGCGGCCCACTACCGCTCACGCCGCGCAACAAGTACAGCATCACGGCCAACTATGTTCTGCCGCTGGACGAAAGCGTGGGCCGCATCGCCTTCGGCGCGACTTTCACGCATCAAGACGGCAGCTTTGGCTCACCGAACAGCGCGCCACAATATCAGTGGCTGCCACCGCAGAACAATCTGAACCTCAACCTCAACTGGACCGGCGTGATGGACAGCCAGGTCGACCTCGGCCTGTTCGTGACCAATATCACCAAGGAGCGCTTCTATCTCATGACGCTCGGCCAGTCCTTCGGCTTCGATGCGTTCATTCCCAACCAGCCGCGCATGTTCGGAGCGCGTCTCAAATATCATTTTGGCCGCTGAACCATGGCGAACACCAATAACGGCTCCGCATCGAGCGAATGGCGGCGCAATTGGACGGTCGTGCTCGCCGCTACGGCCGGTATGTCGCTTGCCTCTCTCTCGAGCTATTCAATCGGCATCATGATGGCGCCCATCGAGCAGGACCTGGGGTGGAGCAGGCTGGAAATTGCATCAGGTCTCTCCATCACCGCTTTCTGCGGCGTAACCCTTTCGACCTGCATGGGATGGTTGATCGACCGGATTGGCGCGCGCCGCGTCGCGATCTGGACCGTTGCCCTGCTATGCGGCGCGCTGATGCTGATGTCGACCACGAGCACCAGCATCTGGTCCTGGTGGTCGCTATGGCTGCTGGTCGGTCTCGCCACATCCGCGATGCCGACCGTATGGACCGCCACCATCTCTGGCCTATTCTCCGCAGGCCGGGGGCTCGCCCTTGCGGTAGTGCTCAGCGGCACCGGGATCAGTGCATCGTTGGTACCGATGATCGGCAATTATTTCGTGGAGCATTTCGGATGGCGCAGTGCCTATCTCGCGCTCGGGGGATGCTGGGCGCTGGTCGTGTTGCCGCTGGTTATTATCTTTTTCCGCGAAGTGTCAGATCCCCGGCAGACGGCAGAAGGCGGGAAGGCTGATCCATCAGCCCTCCCGGGCCTTACGGTAAAGGAAGGATTTCAATCATCAGCTTTCTACAAGATCGCACTGGTCGCATTCCTCTTCAGCGTAGCTGGCGTGTCCGTGGTCCTCAACTACATCCCCATCCTCAGCGAACGAGGAATATCGCGCGACACAGCTGCGGGCCTTGCAGGCATCGTGGGAATCGCAACCGTGCTCGGCAAACTTATAGGCGGCCATCTTCTCGATCGCATTCACGCAGGTATAGTGGCAGCGGCTGCGGCCTTGCTATCGACCACGCTTCCCGTCACCCTACTCATCCTGCCGGGGTCGGTTACCATGACCGCAGTCGCGACGGCGGTCTTCAGCCTGGCTTCGGGCGCGAATTTCGGTGCAGTGGTGTACTTGGCCGGACGCTATTTCGGGCAGCGCAGTTTCGGAGTGATGTTCGGCACTATCCACGCGCTGCTGGCATTAGGCACGGGATTGGGGCCTTTGCTGTCCAACCGTGTATATGATGTCGCGCGCACCTACGACCCGGTGCTAGGGGCCGTGATCCCTGCTTTCGTCCTCGCTTCGCTTTTGCTTCTGAGCCTTGGGCGCTATCCGATATTCTCATCTCCGGAAGATCCAAAAGCTTCCGGCACCTCCCTTTCGCCGGGTGGGAAGCCTCTCGATGTTTTCCGTCAAAAGGCTGGGAAGAGGCAAACATTATAGTGGTGCAAGCTCGAATGGCAGCAATCTTGTTGATTACTCCGTGAACAGCTTGTCCCAGCTTATTTTGACCGGCATCCTCGGAAGCCAATACTATGCAGTATCGACCAGGCAAATTGAACGTCTACGGGTCGGCGTCCTTTCGTCAATTGAACGTGAACGAAAGAACGTGAACAATATGCGAGGCAGCTGTTTGCGTAGCAGCCTTGGCTTGTCGGCTCCTACTCCAACAACCGCTTTGCCATTATCCCCTATCGTTTCGCTTCACTGCCCATTCGCATAAGGATCGCAGGAGCAAATCAATACCAAGCGGCCTTAATATCAAGCCGGCCTCCTGACCGCGGAAAAGCGGCCTTGTCGCCCCTTGGCGGCAATTGCGCCAGACATGCGATCTCCTTCGATCGAGCCTGTAAAATCGATATCGACAGACATCATCAAGACCTTGGTCGGGTAGGTCCAGCGTATTTCGGTCCCCCGGGCGCTGCCTTGGGAAAGCTTATGCACCTTCCCAGTCTTGGCCTCGCCTGTCGAAACATCAATGCATTGCCCGCTGAGCTGCACGCCCCGAGGTTCGAAGGTACAGTCAACAGCGAAGGCCTTGCCTTCGATATTTCCCGTCAGATGCCATGTGCCCGCCACCTGGGCGATGGCAGAAGAAGGCAGAAACAGGAGAGGTGCGACAAGCAAACCAAGACAATAGCGATCGTTCATAAGATGTCTCCAAGTGTAAGATGCAGGTCGTTCAAAGCAACCCCGCTTTGATCATCTGGCGATGGAGCATCGGTGGAGAGATCAAGGAGAAATGGTGCCCCCCCCATTTTTCCCGCAAGCCTTCCACCCAGAGCCACATAGAGCGAGATGCTGTTCTGCAGGACTGTTGCGCGCAGTTGCAGTAGTTGCTGCTGTGCCGCGAACAGATTCCGCTCGGCATCGAGCACTTCGAGATAGATGGCGATGCCATTATCGTAACGCTGCCGTGCGGTGCGCGCGAGGCGAAGTTGCGCCACCACGGTTCGCTCCTGAGCCACGATCTGCTCATCGAGGCAACGGCGCGCGACCAACACATCAGCCACTTCCTGGAAAGCGCCCTGAATTGTCCTCTGATAGACGGTCGCCAGTTCGTCCGCTCGCGCCCGGCTCACCGGCATTTGGGCGCTGAGCCCCCCAATAAGATCGGCAGGTTGAGCGCGCCGCCAAAGCTCCAGGCCCGGTTACCCTTGTCGAACAGGCTATCGAGAGCGGAAGAGTTTTGATGGAGATTTAACGGACAGATCATGGAGATACGAAGTTTTTATCCCACATCGTTCCTCCATCATCGACCAATACATACTTCATGAGATGGTGGAATTACCCAAGACGAGCATAATCATTCCCGGTTTTTTTCACTTCTACGGAGTCATGAATGAGCAGGATTTTCCGATCCAGAATTCTGTTTCGTGCCCTACCGGCACTCATGCTCGTCGTGGTGGCAACTGCATGCGCCAGTCCCAGACCCGCAGCCTATTCCGGTCTTGCTTCCTCCTCGATGCTAAGCGCGAATAGCGATAACAGCGCCGCGAAGACGCCATATCGCTATGCAAGGGAAGTCAACTGGCGGCGCTATTATAAGGCGATCATCGATCCTGTTGAAATCTATGATGGGCCGGATGCCCAGTTTTCCAAGCTGTCTTCTAAGGAACAGGAGCAGCTCGCCGATTATATGCAGGAGAGATTCAACGAGGAGCTTCGCAAGCTGTTCGAACTGACCGAGCGAGCGGGACCGTCCACTCTGCGGATCAGGCTCACGCTCACCGGCGCGACACCCACCAAGGCGATTCTGGGTCCCTTGTCCCGGTTCGATCTCGCCGGCGGAGCTTATAATGCCTATCAGGGGATCAAGGGCCGCGAGGGAACGATGACGGGCTCGGTAATCTACGCCGTGGAAATCTATGATAGTGCTGATGACAGCCTGCTGCTCGCGGAAATTACCAAGCAATATCCCAACGCCATGAACATCGGCGCGAGCTTTGGAGCGCTCAAGGCGCCCATGGCAGGAATCGAAAGAGGCGCCATCGATCTTCGGGAAAAGCTGACCACAAGTCATGCCGAAAAATGAATGTTTATCGAAACGCTCGCCACCAGCCCGGCGCACGTTGAAATCTCATCGCCGTCCCCGGTAGTGGCAATCAACGTGCGAACCATATCGCATAGAGGATGACGATCAGAGGGACTGCGGCAAAGACCAGAGAAACGGCGGAATTGTTCTTCTTTGGCATGATGGCTCCCCATGCTGGAGGAGCTGTCATCATGATCGCCTTTTGTCGACGGATCGTGGATCTACGATGGACGAACATATGCCTGGCTGCGAACTTATCGATTTCACCACTATCTGAAAGGGATAATGATCGTTTCCTTCGTTGACGGGAAGCGCGTTAGCGAAGGGCTCCCACTTTGAAGGACAATCGACGAGGGGACGTCGACAAACAACAAGAGGAGCCTATCCATGCCGAGAACATCGCTTTCAGACCTGCGTTTTCGCAGCCTGAGCCTCGCTGCCATCAGCAGCTTCGCTATCGCCAGCGCACAATTGCTTGCCCAAGGGAACGAGGCGCAAGTCGCGCCGCGCATGGCAACCGTCACGCTGCCGGCCGATGCCGGGCAAACCATGACCGTAGCAGCTGCTCCCGCTCCGGCGGTGGCACCCAACATTACTCGCGATAACGGCGCGCCGATCGGTGCCAACCGGAATAGCAAAGCTGCCGGTGACTTCGGTCCGGTCTTGCTCGAAGATACCACGCTGATCGAGAAGCTGGCGCGCTTCGACCGCGAGCGAGTACCCGAGCGCGTCGTGCATGCGCGCGGGACCGGCGCGCACGGCGTGTTCCGTGCGACCGCGGATATCAGCGATATTACCAGGGCTTCGCTGTTCACGGCGGGCAAGGAAACGCCGGTCTTCGTGCGCTTCTCAAGCGTCATTCATCCCTCGGGTAGTCCCGAGGGCCTGCGCGATCCGCGCGGCTTCGCGACCAAATTCTACACCGATCAGGGCAATTGGGACCTCGTTGGCAACAATCTGCCGATCTTCTTCATCCGCGATGCCATGCAATTTCCCGACATGGTCCATTCGCTCAAACCCTCGCCGGTGACCAACAAGCAGGACCCGAACCGCTTCTTCGAATTCTTCTCGGCAACGCCCGAGTCCACCAACATGCTCACCCATCTTTATTCCAATCTGGGCACGCCGTCCTCCTACCGGACGATGGACGGCAATGGCGTCCATGCCTTCAAACTGGTCAGCAAGGACGGCAAGGTCACCTTCGCCAAGTTCCGCTGGGTCAGCCGTCAGGGCGTGAAGAACCTCACCGCGAAGGATGCGGGCGCAGCGCAGTTCAACTTCATGACGGACGATCTCTATCGCGAGGTCGGCAAGGGCAATCACCCGACCTGGGACCTGATGATCCAGACGATGACGCCCGAGCAGTTCGCGGGTTTGAATTATAATCCCTTTGACGACACCAAAGAGTGGCTCGGTATTCCATTTCGCAAGATCGGCGAAATGACGCTCAACCGCATGCCGGCCAATTATTTTGAGTTCACCGAGCAATCGGCCTTCGCGCCCGCGAACCTGGTGCCGGGCATAGAGGCGTCGCCCGACCGGATGCTGCAGGGACGGCTGTTCAGCTATTCCGATACGCAGCGCTACCGCGTGGGCAGCAACGTCATGCAATTGCCGGTGAACAAGCCGTTGGCACCGGTAGCGAACAATTATCAGGACGGCTTTCTTGACCAGTCGGGCAGCACATCCAATGTCAACTATTTCCCTGCGGCATCGGAAGAGAAGCAGGTTGCGCCGGAATTCGCACAATCTACCTATGAGGTGAATGCAACAGTCGACGCTAAGCCGATCGAGACCACCAACAATTTCGAGCAGGCGGGGATTTTCTATCGCTCGCTCTCAACGAAAGACAGGGCCGACCTCATCGCCAACCTTGCGGGCGATCTCGGACAGGTTCGATCCGACCGGGTCCGCACGATGATGGTCAGCTATTTCTACCAGGCCGATAAGGACTATGGCACGCGTCTGGCACGGGCCGTCAATGTACCGATCGCGGAAGTGACCAAGGCCGTAGCCGAATATGAGACGGCCTATCCGCAGCAGCGCCTGGCCGTTCGCTGAAGC
>JASGGS010000330.1:0-3631 GCA_047602685.1 Sphingobium sp. | reverse complement strand
CTGACGGCGCGCTATGCCCATCTCGCCGATACCGCGCTATCGGCGGCGGCGGAGAAGATCGGGGCGCTAGTGATGGCGCAAACTGGAGCGGCGCGGAACGGACGCGAATGATGGCACCGGGCCATGCCAGACGAACTGGTCCACTTGGTGGCGGGTCGTGACGGCTGATTCGCCTTTCCGTTCCATCCGTATTTGCCCACCGCTCTGTCGCATCGGCACCCGTTTTCCTGACATAGATTGCAAGACGGGTTTTGAGACGGCAGGCGCAAGAATGGCGGTTTTCCGGGATTGGGAGGCGAGGTGTCTTAAAATGCAGCGTTTTGCAGACGATTAACCGAATAGGGGGAAGCTCATGCTATTGCAGACAATGGGGGTATAGCATGACTATCTTTTTTCGAGCGGCTAGCATCGCTTGGCTGCTGCTGGCGATACCATCTGCCGGATTACTAATCTTCAGCACAATGCCTAGCGTTGTTCCTGTTGGTCTGTGCATCGCAGCACTTGCGCTGGCGGTATATGGAGTCCGGCATCCTTGGTGGAGCCTTGTTTCTATTGCTCTAATATACGCCGCAAGCTGGTTTCCAGAGCAAGGTGGATTTCATTGAATGAATGCCGCTCACTACTCGTAAAGCGCCAGCAGGTAGGAAACGGCCCTTCATGCTCAACCGTCGCTTCGAATGCGGTCCAGCTCTTGCCCGCACATGCTCTTGATCCGATCGAGATCATGGAGCGCAGCCCAGACGTATTCCTCCGAGACTCGAAGTAATCATGGCTGACGACATTGCGGAACGCGACCATCGCCCGCCAGTTCAGTTCCCCATGCCGGCCCTTGAGATCGCTTGAGAGCCGGGCGCTTGTCTCGCCGATCGCTGCGAGACGGAAGGTGTTGGCATCGTAGCAATCGGCATCAGCCAAAACGTCTGCCAGCGACTTTCCCGCCACCGATGTTTCGATGCGCCGGATCAGTTCGGCCAGCTCTTCGAGAAGCGCCTCATCGCGATTCATCAAAAAACCTGCACCAGATCGGTTTCGACATGACGCCGGACATAAGGCTTGAGCGCCTTGCGCGGCACGAAATCGACCTTCGTTTCAAGCTGGTCGGACAATTCGATCATGATGCCGGCCTGGTCGAACAGGCTGAAGCGGCAGGCGGGATCGGTCTCGAACAGGAGATCGAGGTCGGAAGTGTCGCCCGCTTCGTCCCGCGCCGTCGATCCGAAGAGGTAAAGCGCGCTGATGCCCCGCTCCCGCAAACGGTGCTCGAGGGGCTTCAATCGGGCGATGGCATCGGCCTTTTTCATGGCTCCACTATGCACCAGCCATCCACGACGCGCAATTTGCCAACCGTGGCCTGCGACAAGCTCAGGCTGAGCGGGGTGGGCAGGCCCAGCGGCAATCCGACCCGTTCGGCGTTGCCGATCGCGGGCGGCTCTCCCTTGCGCCAGCAACGCGGCATCTTGCCCCGCGCATCCAGATCGGCCGCCTGCACCTAATCGATGCGGAGTTCAGCCCAATGTGCAGCTGCAATGCTAGGGCAGGCGAAAGGTTCGCCGCTGCCCGGTGAGCGGAATCGGCAGATCGTTGGCCTCGATATTGGTCACAGCGATCTCGCCATCGGGGGAAAAATCCAAGACATTGCCATATGGCGGCGAGTTATCGACCCCATAGTCTCCGAACACGTAAAGCCGCGAACCCACGCAGGCCATCGGATACTGACTGGTGTAATCCAGGGCGTGAACCAGCTTGAGCGCGCGGTCCAGCAGAACGATCCGATTACGCCCGCGCGGCGACTGATCGCCGGGGACGTGCTCGATCAAATCGATGACCTGCCAGTCCTTGCCGCCAACCGCGAGCGTGCAGACCGGCTTGAGCGAAACGAGCTTCGTATATGGCGAAATCACGTTCTGACGGGCCAGCGCGGTGAAGGTGCGTTGCTGCCATGCCGCGATGCTCCGGGCTTGAGCGGCCCAGGGCGTGCCAAGCATTACGGCAGCGGCAAGAATCCGCAGAGGCGCTTCGCTCCGCAGAAGTGTCGCTGGCACAGGCGTCCGCTTCTGCCGTTTGCCGATGTCCCGGTTACTCGACCTGCCGCTTTGCTGGAGGGTGGTGGATGCCCGCACCCTTAGTCGCCACGTCTCAGCCAAACGGGACTGCGCGGTATGGGATCACCGTCCTCGTCCACGCCGTCCCATTCGTAGCGCTCGGCAATGTTCTCCCGCCACTCCGGGCTGGCGAGATGCTTGTCGAGATAAACGGATTTTTCCTGTTCCGAGAGCGATTGCCAGTAAGGCCACCAGATATATTCAATGTATCCATCCACCGCTCCCTGGTTGTGCACTTCCTCGGCTCCCAGGTTTGGAAAGACGCGCCACATCGGCAGGGGCTCCTCTCCGGCGTTGAGCTGCCACACCGGCGCAGGGACCGGTTCTCGACCGAAAAGGCGGGATAAAATACGCGAAATCATCACGCTCTTGTATTCGCTTCAGCCTCCCCGGCAATCATGTTCCGCGGATGGCATGTTCAGCGGATGGGCCTCTATCGCAAGCTGCTGTTTTCAGCCGGGGAAACGACCGCGCTTGCCGGGCAAGGCCGTTCCTCCCTGCTTTCGTTTCCCGACGCGCTGACGATCCGATGCCGCCGCCGCTGTCGAAAACGGCGGTTTATGCTCAACCGTCGCATCGAATGCGGCCCGGTTCTTGCCCGCACATGCTCCTGATCCGATCGAGATCATGGAGCGCTGTCCGGACGCATTCCCGCTTTCCCGCTTTCGATTTCTCGAAATCGTCTCATCTCCAAATGATTTTCATCGTCTGGAATAAGGAGCACGGCCCATCCGAGCCAAGGTTCTCGGCGACTGCGTTTTTTTTCGCGAAAAGCTCAGGAGGCCTTGGCGGGCTGGGGAGGGCGGTCGCGGAAATGGATCAGCAGTTTCTCGATCAGCGCCTTCTGCCCCGCTTGCAGGACCGGATTGAGTTCGCGCAGATAGGCCTCGTAGGAGGCCTTGAAGTCGGGATCGTTGAGAATTTGCGTGCTGCGCGACATGAAGTGCCGGCCCGTGGGGGTGGTCACGAAGGCGCGCAGCTCGATCAGCTCGTCGCGCGTGAACTCCCTCGCATAGGCCTTCGCGTAGGATTCCATGAACATCGGGATATTGCGCGCGATGATCGGCTTGATGTCGGCGACCATCCCCTCGACCCCTTCCTCGACCATCGTCTTGACGGCGGGTTCGTCGGCGAACTGGGCGAGCTGGACCTTGCTCAACTGCTCGATCATCGAGTCGACCGAGCCGAAGAACATGGCCTGGCGCTCTTCCTCCGGAAAGCCGAGGTCGACGATCTCGCGCCCGAGCTGCAGCCGCTCAGGGTCGAGCGGGGCGGGAGCCACGATTTCCGGCACGTCTTCCGCCCAGGCGGCCGACATGCCGGAAGCGGCCAGGAGCACGGCTCCCAGCGCGCAGCGGACGGAGACCCGAAGCCCGGTCACTGATCCAGGAACGAGCGCATCTTGCGCGACCGGCTCGGGTGCTTGAGCTTGCGCAGCGCCTTGGCCTCGATCTGGCGGATGCGCTCGCGGGTCACCGAGAACTGCTGGCCGACTTCCTCGAGCGTGTGGTCGGTGTTCATGCCGATGC
>JASGGS010000329.1:0-3637 GCA_047602685.1 Sphingobium sp. | reverse complement strand
CGGGCGGCGGATCGGGCGTGACGTCGGCCGCGCCCGCTTCCGCCGCGCCGGGCGTCGCATGATGCCGCGACGCCAGGTCGGCGAACAGCGGCGCGCCGATCAGGGTCAGGATGATGAACGGCTTGTACCGGACCATCTCAGGCGGCGGTGTCGATGCCGAGTTCGGCCAGCTTGCGATAGAGCGTCGAGCGGCCGATGCCGAGGCGCCGCGCGACTTCCGTCATGCGGCCCCGATAATGGCCGATGGCGAGGCGGATCACGTCCGCCTCTATGTCGGCCAGCGCGCGCAGATGGCCGTTGGCCTCGTAAAGGGTGATGCCGATGCCATTGTCATGACCGGCGGCGATCCCGGCGCGCAGGCTGTCTATCGCCGTCACGCCGCCCTTGCCGTTCGCGCCGCCGCTGGCCGCATGGCCTTCGGCAAGCTGCATGGCGATCTGCGGGAAGTCGGCCGGGGTCAGCGCGTCGCCGTCGCACAGCACGGCCGCGCGGAACAGCGTGTTCTGGAGCTGGCGGACATTGCCCGGCCAGTTATGCTGGACGAGGAGGTTGAGCGCCTCCGCCGTGATGCCGAGGCTGCGCAGCCCCGGCTGGGCGGCGATGCGGCCGAGCAGGTGGCGGGCCAGGGCTGGAATGTCGCCCGTGCGTTCCCGCAACGGCGGCACGGAAATCTGGACGACGTTGAGGCGGTAATAAAGATCCTCGCGGAACCGGCCCGCCTCGACCTCCGCCAGCAGCCGCTTGTTGGTGGCGGCGATGACGCGGACATCGACATGGCTGGCATGGCGGGCGCCCAGCGGCTGTATCTCGCCATCCTGCAACACGCGCAGCAGCTTGACCTGCGCATCGAGGGGCAGTTCGCTCACCTCGTCCAGGAAGATGGTGCCGCCATGGGCGACGGCGAAGCGCCCGACATGGCGGTCGAAGGCGCCGGTGAAGGCGCCGCGCTCATGGCCGAACAGTTCCGATTCGAGTAGGTTTTCCGGGATCGCGCCGCAATTGACCGCGACCATCGGCGCCTTTTCGCGCTGGGATGCGGCATGGATGGCGTTGGCGATCACTTCCTTGCCGACGCCGCTTTCCCCCTCGATCAACACGGGGACGCGCGCCCGCGCCGCCTTGGCCGCGATGGCGAGGGCCGCGCGGAAGGGCGGGGAGGAGCCGACAATCGCATCGAAGTCCAGCGGGGCGCGGATCTTCTCGCTGAGGCGCCTCAATTCGCCCGAATCGGTCTTGCGATAGGCGGTGGTCAGCGCATGGGCGAGCCGTTCCGCGCTGATCGGCTTGATCAGATAGTCGCTGGCCCCCGCGCGCATCGCCTCGACGGCGGCTTCCGCATTGTCGTTGGCGGTCATGATGAGGATGGCGAGGCCGGGCCGCCGGGCGGCGATGTCGCGCACCAGGTCGATCATGCCGAGGCCGGGGGTCCAGTCGTCGATCAGGACGGCGCGCAGGCGCTGCCCCTCGCGCGTGCCGAGCGTCGCGAGGGCATGCTCGGCATCGTTGACGGTCATGGCGCGCCATCCGGCCCGCGCGGCGAGCGCCGTGGTGAGGCGGCGCTGGGCAGGCTCGTCATCGACGAGCATCAGAAGGGGCGGTTCAGCGTCTGTCATCTGCACATCCGATATCTACGCCGCAAACCATAGGCTTATCAGGTAAAGACGGACTTAAACGTGACGCATGGCACGCGGCGGCCCCGGGAAATGGAGGCGAAGCGCGGCGCCTCTTGCGATTTCGGGTGCCATGCCGCAAAGGGGACGGCAGTGAACAAAGGGGATTTTCGACGTGAATTCCGAACAGAACTTCCGTGCCGCCCAGTCGACCTATAACGGCTTTGTCGGTCTGGTTAAGTGGGGCACGATCGCCGCGGTGATCGTGACCGCTCTCGTCGTTCTGCTGATCGCCCGATAGTCGCGCGGCGCGAGGGCGCACGCCTTGACGGCCGCCGTCCCGCGCGAGACCGCGACGCCCGTGCGGCGCGCGGCGGCGATGCGGAGCAGGACGGCGGGCGAATCAGGCGAGGTTCGTGATCCTTCGCCGCGGCCGGCCACGCCCCGGCGCCGCCCATGCCGTCGGGCCGCGGCCATGGCGGGCAGGCGCGGCGGCCCGTCCGCCGGCCGAAGGCGGGGCTGAGATGGACATCGTCTCCATCCTGTCCATCTTCGTCCTGGCCTGCTTCGTCGGCTATTATGTCATCTGGTCGGTGACGCCCGCGCTGCACACGCCGCTGATGGCGGTGACCAACGCGATCAGTTCCGTCATCATCGTCGGCGCCCTGATCGCCGCGGCCGAATCCACCGATCCCCTCGCCCATTATCTGGGGCTGGGCGGCATCGTCCTGGCCGCCGTGAACATCTTCGGCGGTTTCGCGGTCACGGAACGCATGCTCGCCATGTACCGCAGGAAGGACCGCAAATAATGGGTGGGGCCGGCGACCTGCCCTGGGGCGTGGCGCTCGCCTATCTTGTCTCCGGCATCCTCTTCATCCTCGCCCTGCGCAGCCTTTCCAGTCCGGAGACGAGCCGCACGGGCAACCGGTACGGCATGGCGGGCATGGCGCTGGCCATCGGCACCACGCTCTATACCCATAATGCGGTCGCCCTGCCGGAAATAGTGATCGCGCTGGCGGTCGGCGGCGTGATCGGCTTCGCCGTCGCCCGGCGCATCGCCATGACGGCCATGCCGCAACTCGTGGCCGCCTTCCACAGCCTGGTCGGCCTCGCCGCCGTGGTGGTGGGCGCCGCCGCCTGGCTGGACCCCGCCGCCCTTGGCATAATGGAGCCGGGCACGGGGGAGATCGTCACCCATGGCCGCATCGAGCTGGCCCTGGGCATCGCCATCGGCGCGATCACCTTTTCCGGCTCCGTCATCGCCTTCCTCAAGCTGAACGGCACATTGCCGGGCAAGCCGATATTGCTGCCCGCGCGCCATATCCTCAATCTCGGCACGCTGGCGGTCATCGTCGGCCTCGTCGCCTGGTTCCACGCCATGCCCGCGCCGAGCGCGTCGCCCTGGCTGGTCTGGACGGTGATGGCGCTGTCCTTCCTGATCGGCGTGCTGCTCATCATCCCCATTGGCGGCGCGGACATGCCGGTCGTCGTCTCCATGCTCAACAGCTATTCCGGCTGGGCGGCGGCGGCCATGGGCTTCACGCTCCGCAACAGCGCGATGATCATAACGGGCGCGCTGGTCGGCTCGTCCGGCGCGATACTGAGCTATATCATGTGCAGGGCGATGAACCGCAGCTTCCTGTCCGTCATCGCGGGCGGTTTCGGGGCGGAAGCCGCCATGGACGGGGCGGCGGCGGCGGACCGCCCCTATAAGCGCGGATCGGCGGAGGATGCGGCCTTCCTGATGGGGCAGGCGGAAAGCGTCATCATCGTGCCCGGCTATGGCATGGCCGTCGCGCAGGCCCAGCATGCCCTGCGCGACATGGCGGACATGCTGAAGGCGCGCGGCGTTTCCGTCAGATATGCCATCCACCCCGTGGCGGGCCGCATGCCCGGCCACATGAACGTGCTGCTGGCCGAAGCGAACGTCCCCTATGACGAGGTTTTCGAGCTGGAGGACATCAACGGCGCTTTCGCGCAGACCGACGTCGCCTTCGTCATCGGCGCCAATGACGTGACCAACCCGG
>JASGGS010000328.1:0-3656 GCA_047602685.1 Sphingobium sp. | reverse complement strand
TCCCATCCGTAGAGCGCCGCCAGGCGATAGAAGGCGGCGAGGTCGACGCGGACCTTCCATTCGGCTTCGGTGAACCGGGTCTGCCCGGGCTTGCGCAAGATGGTGGCCATGATCGCTCCTGAAAAGTTCCCTAGCTTCCCTACCTGATCGCGGGGCGCGCAATAATCGAGAGTCGCTCAAGAGTGGCTTGAGCGCTGGTCATTTCAGGGCTCCGACGCCTCCTTGAATACGCTTTCATCGATCACTCCCGATACATCCACCCTGCCGGGCAGGACGCCCTCGGCATGGAAGCGGTCGGCCACGGTCTGGAGGGTGCGCACAATGTCCGGCGAGGGGGCGACGAGGGCAGGATTCTCGCGCGAGACGACGAGCCGGGCGACTTCCGGCGAGGCGCGCGTCACCTTGGTGAAGACGGCGACATAGGCGTCCGGATTGGCGATCGACCAGGCATTGGCGGCGCGCTGGCGGCGGATATAGTCGACGATGGCACGCCGCTTGACCGGGTCCTCCAACGATTTGGTCGCCACGGTGATGAAGCCGAGCGAGGCGTTGATGCCGCGCCCGTCGCGCAATATGCGCGCGCCCCGCACCTCCGCCGCCGCCTGATAGGTGCCGAAGGTCGCCCAGGCGTCGATGCGCCCGGCGTTGAAGGCGCTGGCCGCCTCGCCGGGGAGCATGAAGCCGATCTTCACCTCGCGCGGGTCCACCCTGGCCTCGCGCAGGGCGCCGAGCAGCAGATATTGCGACACGCTGCCCCGCGCGGAGGAGACGATCACCTGCCGCCCGCGAAGCTGCGCGACGGACTGTATCGGCGAGCCGGGCGGCACGAGGATCGCGACCGATCGGCCGGAGCCGCGCGTGGCCGCGACGATGCGGAAGGGCGCCTTTGCCGCCGCCGCCGTGATGACCGGCGTGTCCCCGGCGGGCGCGGTGTCGACGGCGCCCGCCATCAGGGCCTCGAACAGCGGGGCGGCGCCGGGGAAAAGCGCCCATTCATAGTCGAAGGGCGCGTCCTTGAGCGCGCCCGCCGCCTCCATCTTGGCCTTGGACAGCCCCACCTGATCACCGAGGATCAGCTTTGCCCGGCCCTGCGGCCGATCTTCCCCGCATGCGGAGAGGATGAGGGGCGCGGCGAGGAGCGCGAGCAGGGCAAGCGCCCGCCGATGAAACAAGGGCCGCATCGGAAATCCACCGGCAGCGGCGGCGCCCGTGGAGGACCGGTTCCCGTCCGCGCGGACGCCGGGGAGATGGGTGGCGGCCGTCGCTCCCGTCCCGCAACTGGCATGAAATGGACGTCCCTGGATCACCTGTCCCCCTTTCCGGTGGCGTTATGTGCCGTCAATGCCCCGAATCCGATAAATGATATATTGTTTAGCGGAAGGGAGTTTTTCTACGCGATTCCCTATATGAGGAAATTCACTCAAATTATTTATGGAAATAATAAGTCGAAATTTTCGAAGATCGGTCAACGATATTTCGCTATATTGTCTTATCGAAGTATTTCCATGACAGTGGGAAAACAATATATTTGCTCAACTGGTTTGATCGAGGATCGTGACGTGCGCCAAGATGGCCGTCCGTGAGCCGCGATATCGGCTCCCGGCGGCGGATGGCAGGGGAGCAGCCTTTCCGCCGGACGGGAGGCGGCGAGGGCGCACGGGTGAGAAGGGGCGCCGTTCCCATGGGGCGGCGGCGGCCCGGAACCAACAGGGAGCCTCGACATATGCCGGTCACATCCATTCCGACGCCGTTCGGGCGCGCCGCCCGCGCGCTGTTCCTCCTGTCCGCCTGCGCCGCCGCCTTGCCCTTTTCCGCCGGCGCGCAGGTCCCCGTTGAGGACGGGGATGCGGACCAGCGGCAGGACATCACCGTCACCGGGCGGCGCGTCTCCCAATCGGCCGAGCTGTGAAGGACCGGTCCCCGACCCATGGCCCCACCCATGGGCGGCGCCAAAGAGCGTATGAGCAGCCCTCATTTCCCTGCCGCGGCTTCCTTGCATAGGAGGGCAGGTCAATATGGGGAAGACCGCCATGCCTGCCGAAACAGCGCCGCCCGCGCCCGCCCGCCAGCCCGCTCCGGCGGGGCGTGGCGGCGCGCGGCTGCTGTGGGAGACGATGCGGCCCTTTTCCCGGCGCGTGGCCGGGGGGATGGCGGTGGGCATGGCGTGGAGCCTGTGCAAGCTGGCCGTCCCGGCGCTGGTGGCGCGGGCCATCGACCAGGGCGTGCGGGCGCACGATCCCGGCCGCCTGGCGCTGTTCGTGGCCCTGATCCTGGCGGCGGGGCTGACGGGCGCGGCGCTGGCCGGGCTGCGCCGCTATCTGGGGATGAGCGCGGCCTTCCGGATCGAGGGGGCGTTGCGGGAGAGGCTGTTCCGCCACCTCCTCCATCTCGACATGGCCTATCATGCCGCGACCCCGGCGGGAGAGGTGGTGACGCGCGCCACGTCGGACCTGCAACAGATACAGCAGCCCTTCGTCAATGTGCCGCTGACCGCTTCCAACGCGGTGATGTTCGCGGGCGCGTCCGCCCTGCTGGTCGCCATCGACCCGTGGCTGGCGCTGTTCGCCATGGGGCCGGTGCTGGGCCTCTTCCTGCTGGCCTGGCGGTTCAGCGCGGCGCTCGGCCCCCATGCCGTCGCCCTCCAGCGGGAAGCGGGCCGCTTCGCCTCCCTCGCGACGGACGCGATCGCCGGGATACGCGCGCTCAAGGGGCTGGGGCTGGAGGAGGCGGAGGGCGCGCGCGGATCGCGGCGCGCCGGGCAGGTGCAGGCGGCGGCGCTGGCGCTGGCCCGGGTGCGGGCCGCCTATCTGCCGCTGATCGACCTGTTGCCCGCCATCGGCGTGGCCGCGGTCCTGTGGATCGGCGGCGACCGGGTGGCGGCGGGGCGGATGACCATCGGCGAGATGGTGCAATTCTCCTATTATGTGCTGATGATGGTCGGCCCGCTGCGCAATACGGGCATGACGCTGGCGCAGTTCCAGCGCGCCTTCGTCTCGGCCGGGCTGATCGACGCCGTGCTCGCCACCGCGCCGTCGCTGCGCGGGCAGGGCGAGGATGCCGGGGACGAACCGGCGGTGGGCGGCGGATCGCGGGGGGCCGTGCTGTTCGAGGGCGTGCATTTCGGCCATGGCGAGGGCGAGGCGGTGCTGCGCGGCCTGGACCTGTCCGTCGCGGCGGGCGAGACCGTGGCGATCGTCGGCGTCGCGGGCGCGGGCAAGACCAGCCTCGTCGGCCTGATCCCGCGCCTGCACGATGCGGCGGCGGGGCGGGTGGTGCTGGACGGGCGAGACGTGCGCGCCTGGCCGAGCGACGCCTTGCGCGCGCATGTCGGCATGGTGTTCGAGGATGCCTTCCTGTTCAGCGGCACGGTCCGCGCCAATATCGCCTTCGCCCGCCCCGGCGCGACCGACGCGGAGGTGGAGGCGGCGGCGCGGGCGGCGGGCGCGCATGATTTCATCCGCGCGCTGGACGGCGGCTATGACGCGCCGGTGGGCGAGCGGGGATATGGCCTGTCGGGCGGGCAGAGGCAGCGCATCGCGCTGGCCCGCGCGCTGATCACCGATCCGGCCGTGCTGATCCTCGATGCCGCGACCAGCGCGGTCGACGCATCCAAGGACGAGGAGATACGCGAGGCCCTGTCCGGCCGGGGCGGCGGG
>JASGGS010000327.1:0-3663 GCA_047602685.1 Sphingobium sp. | reverse complement strand
GCCGCCGCCGATGCGGCGGCGCAGGCGGCCGCCGCCGACGGCGTGCGCGTCGCGGTGGTCGCCGACACGGTGCTTGCCTATGTCGACCTGTGCGGCGCGACCCGCGCGCTTGGCGAGGCGCGTGCCATCGTCGCCGCGCAGGAGAAGTCGGTCGCCCTCGTCCGCGAGCAGCTGGCGGCGGGGGAGGTCTCGCCCCTCGAAGTCGCGCAGGGCGCGAATCTCGCCGCGTCAGGCCGCGCGGCCATCCCGCCTTTCGAGGCGCAGCGGGCCAATGCCCTCTTCCGGCTCGCCGCATTGCAGGGGCGGCCCGCCGGCGAGGCGCGGCGGATGGCGCTGGACTGCGCCGTCATGCCCCGCTTGCGGACGGCCGCGCCGGTCGGCGACGGCACCGCCCTGCTCCTGCGCCGCCCCGACGTGCGCGAAGCGGAGCGCAAGCTGGCCGCCGCGACCGCGCGTATCGGCGTCGCGCGGGCGGACCTCTATCCCAGGTTGAACCTCGGCGGCGCGCTCGGCCTGCTGACCGGCGCCTTCGACGCCGCCGCCACGCCGCTCCTCAGCTGGGCCTTCCCGAACCAGGCGCCCGCCCGCGCCCGGTTCCAGCAGGCCCGCGCCGCCGAACGGGCGGCGCTCGCGGCTTGGGACGCCGCCATGCTGAAGGCCCTGCAAGAGGTGGAGACGGCGCTTGCCGCCTATGATGCGGAGATGCGCCGCAATCGCGATCTCGGCATGGCCGCGGCGCAGGCGGACGCCTATGCCCGCCGCGCTGCCGCCCGGGTGCGCCTCGGCGATGCGGCCAGCCTCCTGCAAATCGACGGGGAGCGGCAGTCCGCCAGCGCGCGCCTCCAGAAGGTCCAGGGCGACCTCCTCGTCGCGCAGGCGGAGGTGGCGCTGTTCCGGTCCCTCGGCGGCGGCTGGCGGACGGCATCTGAAAGGCGCTAGGATAGATTCATGCGCATACTCATCGTCGAGGACGACCTTGATACCAGCCGCTTCATTTGCGCCGGGCTAGAACAGGCCGGGCATGGCGTGACCGCGAGCATGGACGGCCGCGACGGGCTGTTCAACGCCACCGGCGGAGGCTTCGACGCGATCGTGCTGGACCGCATGCTGCCGACGCTCGACGGCCTCTCCCTCGTCCGGGCGCTGCGCGCCGCGGGCGATATGACGCCGGTGCTGATGCTGAGCGCCGTCGGCGGCATCTCCGACCGGGTGGAAGGGTTGAATGCGGGCGCGGACGACTATCTCGTCAAGCCCTTCGCTTTTTCCGAGCTGGAGGCGCGCCTCAACGCCTTGGCCCGCAGGCCCGCCGCGCGCGTGGGGCAGGAGACGCACCGGCTCATCGTCGGCGACATCATTCTCGACCGCGAACGCCGGACGGTCGAGCGGGCGGGCCGCCGCGTCACCCTCCAGCCGCGGGAGTTCGCCCTGCTCGCGGAGCTGATGGCCAACCCGCGCAAGATCATGACCCGCACCATGCTGCTCGAACGGGTCTGGGATTTCGACTTCGACCCCAAGACCAACATCGTGGAGACTCACATGAGTCGGTTGCGCTCGAAGCTGAACGCCGGCTTCGACGAGGATGCCATAGAGACGGTGCGCGGCGCCGGCTACATGATCCGGGGCGGATGATGCTGCTGCGGCTCTGGCGTTCCACCTTCGGTCTCGTCGCGCTGGTCGCCATTGGCTTCGCGCTGGCGACCGTCGCGATCGGCGCCATCGCCTATGAGATCACGCATGAGGCGCTGGAGGAGCAGCTCGACCACCGCATCGCGATGGAGGTGTCGGCGCTGCTCGCCGAAGCGCGGGAGGATGGGATAGCCGGCCTCATCGAGGCTATCCGGAAGCGCGATGAGGCGCCGACGGACGCGCGCCTGGAATATCTCCTCGTCGATGCGCGGGGACGGCGGCTGGCGGGACGGATGGTCGCCACGCTGCCCGTCGCGGACGGCTATGAGGAGCATCTTTCCTACAGCCGCGACGGCAGGCGCGGCGTGGCGCAGTCGATCACGACCTCCATCCAGGGCGCGCGCATGGTCGTGGCGGCGGACCGGCGCGGTCTAAAGGAGATAGACGCTCTGCTCCAGGCGCTCTTCGGCGTCGCGCTTGCCGCGATGCTGGTGCTGGGCGTCGTCGCGGCGGCACTTGTCGCCTGGATCACGCGGAGGCGCCTGTCCCGGATCGACCGGACCGCGGTCGCGATCATCGGCGGCCAGTTCGACCGCCGTATCCCCCAGGATGGATCGGACAGCGAGTTCGACAGGCTTGCGGGCACGTTGAACCGGATGCTCGACCGCATGGCCGGGCTGATGGACAATCTGAGACAGGTGTCGAGCGACGTCGCCCATGATCTGCGGACGCCGCTCACCCGTCTGCACAACCGGCTCGACCGGGCACTGGACCGGAGCGATCTCGCGCAGCAGGTCAGGGAGATCGAGGAGGCGCGCGGCGAAGCGGCGGAGCTTCTCGACATATTCGCCTCGGTGCTGCGGATCGCGGAGGTCGAAGGCATGGCGGAGAGGCTTCCGAAGCAAGCCGTGGACCTTTCGTCCCTGCTGAACCAGATGGCCGAGACCTACGAGCCCGACATGGAGGTGAGCGGGCACCGGCTCCAGGTCGAAGTCGCTCCGGCCGTGGTCGTGATGGGCGACCGCCGTCTCCTGAGCCAGGCCGTGGCGAACCTCCTCGACAACGCGTTGAACCACACGCCCTCCGGCACTGTCGTCACGCTGTCCCTCGGCCGCGTCGGGGACGTCGCGGAACTGTGCGTGGCCGATGACGGTCCCGGCGTATCGGAAGCGGAGCCGGAACGCCTGTTCCAGCGGTTCGCCCGCTCGGAGAAGTCCCGTTCGACGCCGGGTCACGGCCTCGGCCTCGCCCTCGTCAGCGCGATCGCCGCCGCGCATGGCGGCCGGGCCGCGTTGAACCCCCCGCCGGGTTTCGGCATCACCCTTGTCCTTCCGGTCCGCCCGGTCGAACGTCCTGAACGCGGCTGAGGCGGCCGATACTGTTCCGGTTACGAAACGAAATGCCGCCCGCTGCCCCGGCGGCCGGCCGCCTGCACGCGGCATTGGGTAGGGAAGCCAGTGATCTTATCGGCTGCGGCCGACCGCGCCGGTGAAGAGGCTGCCGGCCGATCGCCAGTCCTCGCGGATGCGGCGATGCGCGATCAGCCAGCGGCCCTCCTCATGCCGGAAAGCGTCGAGATAATAGCCCGCATGGTCAGGCCCGATGTCGGTCCAGGCGGACCAGTAGGTGCGGGCGCGGGCGCTGTCCGGGCCGGTCAGCTCGATATGGCAGGTGGTGAGGTGATGCCGCACGAACGTCGCCCGATGCACCGGTCCCGCCTCCGCCGGGCGGTCGCGCCAGCGGGCGATCCAGCGGCGGATCGCCTCGCGCCCCTCGTGGCGAAAGCTGTCCGCCTCCGCCACGCCGTCCGTCTCCACCACGCCGTCGCCGGTGAAGCAGGCGGCGAGGTCCGCATCGCGCAGCCGGTCGCCCGCCGCCGTATAGGCGGCGATGGTGGCGCGGATCGCCTCGCGCGCGAGCATCTCGTCCAGGGTCATGGTGTCATCCCACCATCACGCCGCCGGCATCCACATTGATGGACTGGCCGGTGATGGTGCGCGCATCGTCGGACGCCAGGAAGAGGGCCGCCTTCGCCAC
>JASGGS010000326.1:0-3664 GCA_047602685.1 Sphingobium sp. | reverse complement strand
ACGGCGCGACCATGGGCAAGGATGCGGGCGACGATTTCCGCGACGGCAAGGTGACGCTGCCCGTCATCCTGGCCCATGCGCGCGGCACGGAGGCGCAGCGGCGTTTCTGGAAGGATGCGATCAGCGGCCTGCGCGTCACCGACGCCGATCTGGCCGAGGCGCAGCGCTATCTGGCGGAGACCAACGCCATCGCCGACACCTTCGCCCGCGCGCGCCTCTATGGCCAGCGCGCCATCGACGCCATTGGCGGTTTCCCCAAGGGGGTCGCGCGCGACGCGCTGGTCGAGGCGGTCGAGTTCGCCATCGCGCGCGCCTACTGACCGCCGGACGATCAGTCGTCCGAAGGGGCGGGCGGTTCCGGCTCCTCCTGCGGTTCGGCCAGTTCCCCGGAAGCGTCTGTCGCCGGTCCTGGCCCTGGACGCACCCTGACATACCGGCACTGCACCTGACCGCCATAATAGAAGGGGCGGCAGGTGGTGGAATTGCCCTCATTATCCTTTGTCGTGACGCCGCCGTCGAAATTGCGGCGCGTCGTGACCGAATATCCGTCGCTGTCCTTCGTCGTATAGCTGCCGTCGAAATTGCGGCGGCTGGTGACGGTATAGTCCTCCCGCACCGTTCCCTGCGCCAGCGCCGGGACGGCCATTGCGGGGCATGTCGCCGCGATCCCCAGCGATGCGATCGCGCGTCGGATCTTCATGCTCGTCACTCCTGTCGTTCGCCCGACGCTATCGCGCGATGGGGAAGAGGCGTCAATGATCCGGTGCGCCGGGAGGGCGGGCAGGGTCAGGCCCTATTGAACTAAACAGCCCTGTTGGATACGACGCTCTGGAGAGCCGCTTTGCCGCGCCATCGCGAGGGCGATCAGTCATCCCGCCACTGGACCGGAGGGGATTTCTGGATTGTCCTCAGAAGAGGGGGCGATAGGCAGGCTGCTCGACGAGAAGTTCTGGAGAGCGCGACCCATGACAATCCCCAACGGCCCGGACGGCCCCACGCAAGTCGAGATTTTTCGCCGCATGGCCCTCCTGAAGGCCAATGACGACTATACTCGCAAAATGGTGACGGGCGGCAAGCTCTTCATTCCCTATTACAGCTATCGCGGGCAGGAGGTCATTCCCTCGGCCGCGTTCGTGAACCTGACCGATCAGGACTATCTCTGCACCATCTATCGCGGCATCCACGATCTGCTGGCCAAGGGCCTGCCGCTGCCGCTGCTGTGGTCGGAGATCGCGGGCCGCGCGGACGGCGCCTGCGGCGGCAAGGGCGGCCCGATGCACCTCACCTATCCCGAAAAGGGCGTGATGGTGACGACGGGCATCGTCGGATCGTCCATGCCCATCGCCACGGGCATCGCATGGGGATCGCAGCTTTCGGGCGATGGCCGGGTCGCGGTCGCGACCTTCGGCGACGCGGCCTCGAACATCGGCGCCTTCCATGAATCGCTGAACATGGCGTCGGTCTGGAAGCTGCCCGTTATCTTCCTGTGCCAGAACAACCGCTTCGGCGAGCATACGCCCTTTGCCAAGTCCACCGCCGTCGAGAAGATCGCGGACCGCGCGGCCGCCTATGGCATGCCCGGCATCCATGTGGACGGCAACGACCCCATCGCCATGTACAATGCGATGAAGGAAGCCGTGGACCGCGCCCGCGCCGGCGAAGGCCCGACCTTGATCGAGGCGATGACCTATCGCTTCCATGGCCATGTGTTCGGCGACAAGGACGAATATATGGACAAGGCCGTGAAGGCCAAGGCGATCGAGGACGATCCCTATCCGCGCTTCCGTGCCAAGCTGATCGCGGACGGCACCGCCACGGAAGACCAACTCGCCAGGATCGAGGCGGACATCCAGGCCGAGATCGAGGCCGCGGCCAATGCCGCCTGGGAAGCGCCCTTCCCGGAAGCCGCCGAACTGACCACCGATGTTTATGGAGAAGTCGCATGAGCGATACCGCGACCCAAGCAAAGCCGGTGATGGTGGTCGCCGCCATCAACCAGGCGCTGGCCGATGCGATGGCCGAGGATGACAAGGTGCTGATCCTGGGCGAGGACGTGGCCGATCCCGAGGGCGGCGGCGTGTCCGGCGTGACCAAGGGGCTGTCGACCCGTTTCGGCGACCAGCGCGTCAAGTCCACGCCCATCTCCGAGCAGGCGATCATCGGCGCGGCCATCGGCGCCTCGCTGGTCGGCTACAAGCCCGTGGCCGAGATCATGATGATGAACTTCACCACGGTCGCCATGGACATGATCGTCAACCATGCGGCGAAGCTGCGCTACATGTCCGGCGGCCATACCGGCGTCCCCATCGTCATACGCTGCATGACCGGCGCGGGCTTCGGCACGGGCGGCCAGCATTCCGACTTCTGGGAGGCCTGGTTCAGCCACGTCGCGGGCATGAAGGTGGTCCTGCCGTCCTGTTCCGAGGACGCCTATGGCCTGATGCGGTCCGCCATCGACGATCCCGATCCGGTCCTCTTCATCGAGGCGATGCCGAACTATTGGACGCCGTTCCCGCCCGCAGAGACCGGCCACCGCGTGCCGCTGGGCAAGGCGCGTGTCCGCCAGGAAGGCAGCGACGTCACCATCGTCACCTATTCGCGCATGGTGAACGAGGCGCTGGGCGCGGCCGCGACGCTGGCCGAGGCGGGCATTTCCGCCGAGGTGGTGGACCTGCGCACCGTGCAGCCCTGGGACGAGGAAACCGTGCTTGCCTCCGTCGGCAAGACTGGCCGCCTGATCGTCACGCATGAGGCGGTGACCCCCTTCGGCGTCGGTGCGGAAATCGCCGCCGTAGTGCAGGAAAAGCTGTTCGGCAAGCTGAAGGCGCCCATTGTTCGCGTGGGCGCTGCCTTCACCCCGGTCCCCTTTTCAAAGCCGCTGGAAACCGCTTATCTGCCCGACGCGGCCAAGATCGTCGAAGCGGCAACGAAGCTTGTTAAGGGGTAATAACTGATGGCTACCGAAATCATCCTGCCGAAGATCGGCTTTTCCATGAACGAGGGCACGATTTCCGAATGGCTCGTCGCCGATGGCGCGACCGTCTCGGAAGGACAGCCGCTGTTCCTGCTGGAAGCCGACAAGTCCGCCAATGAAGTGGAGTCGCCGGCCAGCGGTACGCTGCGCATCACGGCGGAAGCGGGCGGCACCTATGAGGTGGGCACGGTTCTCGGCACGATCGAATAAGCTTCGGGCGGGACATGGAATGACGGAAAGGGCGGGGAGCTTCTCCGCCCTTTTCGTAAGATGAAAGCCTGGCCGTCATCCGGTGAAGGGCGGGATTTCGGGAGGTCCGGGAGGCTGTGCAAGAGCTTGCCCGGACAGGCCCCCCCCCAGTCTTCGCCGGGGCGGCGCCTGCGGGCCTGATCCGCGCTTCGCCGATCCGGCAAGGATAGAGGCCGGCAAGGATAGAGGGAGGAACATCGTGACGCTCAAGGTCGGTATCATCAGCGCCAATTGGGGTGCCTTCGCGCATCTGCCCGCATGGCGGTCGCTGCCGGGCGTGGAGGTCACGAGCATCTGCACCTCGCGCCGGGAAACGGCGGAGGCGGCGGCCGAGCGTTTCGGCATAGCGCGGCCGTTCTGGAGCGCGGAGGCGATGGCGGCCGATCCCGATATCGACATCATCGATTGCGGCACGCGCCCCTCGCTGCGCCACAAGATGGT
>JASGGS010000325.1:0-3664 GCA_047602685.1 Sphingobium sp. | reverse complement strand
TTCCTTCTGTGCCGCGAGATGCGCGAGCGTGCCGCCGATATTGCCAGCGCCGATCAGCGCGATCTTCTTACGGGCCATGCCATCCTCCTTAAGCTTGTCCGGCCTTTGGTCGGAGGGTGACCTAGGCCGATTTGGTTAAGGTTTCAATGCAGATTCGCCCTGTCGAAGAGACTATTTGTGATACTGGTTCGCAATATCATTTAAGGATGTCCAGCCATTCCAGATCCTGTCAAAAACGCCGTCATCGGCGCGGCAGGGAAGCGACGGCATGCCCTCTTTCCAAAGATGAACGGCCGCCCCCGCGACGGGATCTGACGAGCGCGCCGCCCCCTCCCGCGAAAGCCGCTTCGCGGGATGTCGCCCGACGCCTTCCGGCGGACCTGACCGGAGAATTGACGTGGAACGGTTTCCGCTATTCCTCGCCATGGCCGAGGGCGAGATAGTCCAGCGATCCCATCTCCATCAGGCGGGAGACGGTCCGCTGGAATTCGAACGCGCCGTCCCCGGCGGGATAGAGCGATTCCGGCGGGGCGTCGGCGCTGGCCAGCAGCTTGACCTTATATTCATATAGCGCGTCGATGAGGGTGACGAAGCGGGCGGCCTCGTTCCGGTTCTCCGGACCCAGTATCGGGATGCCGACGATGATGATCGTATGGAAATGCCGCGCTATGGCGAGATAGTCGCTGGCGCCGCGCGCCTCCGCGCAGAGCCGCTTGAAGGAAAAGACGGCGACGCCCTTGAGGCTCTTGGGCACATGGATCGACCGGCCGCCGGATATGGCCAGTTCCTCCGACGGCACCTTCGTCTTGTCCTCGACCGGATAGTCGGTGAGGCGGAAGAAGGTCTCGCTCAGCTCCCGCGTCGCCTCCGCGCCATTGGGCACGAGCCAGGTCTTCGCGCCCGCCAGCCGGTCCAGCCGGTAATCGGTCGGCCCGTCGAGCGTGATGACGTCGAGCCGTGCCTTCAGCAAGTCGATAAAGGGCAGGAAGAGCTGGCGGTTGAGGCCGTCCTTGTAGAGATCGTCCGGCGCGCGGTTCGAAGTGGTGATGACGGTGACGCCCGCCTCCAGGAGGCCGGTGAACAGGCGCGACATGATCGCCGCGTCGGCCATGTTGTTGACCACCATCTCGTCGAAGCACAGCACCCGCGCCTCCGCCGCGACGCTCGCCACCACCGGGGGGATGGGATCGCCCTTTTCCGACTGGCGCGCGATGCGCAGCCGGTCGTGGACGTCGAGCATGAATTCGTGGAAGTGCGAGCGCCTTTTGCCGGAGAGGCCGAGAGTGTCGTAGAACAGGTCCATCAGCATGGACTTGCCGCGCCCCACGCCGCCCCACATGTAGAGGCCGCGCACGGGCTCCGCCTTCCGGCCGAACAGGCGGGAGAGAAGGCCGCCCCCCTCGCCGCCGCGCGCCTCCAGCGCCCTGGCGATGCCGTCCAGCCGGACCGCCGCGGCGCGCTGGTCCGGGTCGGGCCTGATCTCTCCGCCCGCGACAAGGGCCTCGTAGCGGGCGAGCAGGCCGGTCACTTCTTCCCTCCTGCCTTCCGGAAGGTGGCGGTGGCGGCCGCGACCAGCCCCTCCTCCTGGCGGAAGCTCATCCGCACGAAGAAGAGGCGGCCGGTTTCCTTGAGGATCTCGACATCCGCGAACAGGGGCTGGCCGACGCGGCCGGAACCCATGAACTGGACCTGGAGATCGATGGTCACGCCGTTCAGCTGCTCCGGACGGCCAAGCGCCTTCAACGCGGCAAAACCCACATGGTCGGCGACGGCGGCGATGAAGCCGCCGTGCAAGGCGTCCATGCGGTTGCGGTGGACGGCCCGCGTCTCGACCGCGACGGTCGCGCGGTCAGGCCCCTCGGGGCGGGCATAGCTGGGGCCGATGATGCTGAGATAGGTATCCGGCTCCTCGTCGGTATGACGAATCCATCCGGCCCAAGGCCCATCGGCAACCCGTTCCGCCACGAAATCCGGACCGGTCAGAGCTGACGCTCGACCATCATCTTCTTGATCTCGCCGATCGCGCGCGCGGGGGACAGGCCCTTGGGGCAGGCGTTCGAGCAGTTCATGATCGTGTGGCAGCGATAGAGGCGGAAGGGGTCCTCCAGCTCGTCGAGGCGCTCGCCCGTATATTCGTCGCGGCTGTCGGCCAGCCAGCGATAGGCCTGGAGCAGGATCGCCGGGCCAAGGAACTTGTCGCTGTTCCACCAGTAGCTGGGGCAGCTGGTCGAGCAGCAGGCGCACAGGATGCACTCATAGAGACCGTCCAGCTTCTCGCGATCCTCCGGCGATTGCAGGCGCTCCTTGCCGGCGGGCGGGGGCGTCACGGCCTTCAGCCAGGGCTGGATCGACTGATATTGCGCGTAGAAATGCGAGAAGTCGGGAACCAGGTCCTTGATGACGTCCATGTGCGGCAGCGGGGTGATGCGCACTTCGCTGCCCTTGCAATCCTCGATCGCGGTGGTGCAGGCGAGGCCGTTCTTGCCGTTGATGTTCATCGAGCAGGAACCGCAAATGCCCTCGCGGCAGGAGCGGCGGAAGGTCAGGGACGCGTCCTGCTCGTTCTTCATCTTGAGCAGGGCGTCGAGGACCATCGGGCCGCAATTGTCGAGATCGATCTCGAACGTGTCGTAGCGGGGATTCTCGCCCGAATCGGGATCGTAGCGATAGACCTTGAACTTGCGGACCCTGGCCGCGCCCTCGGGCGCCTGGTGAGTGACGCCATTTGCCCGGATCTTGCTGTTTGCGGGCAAAGTGAATTCGGCCATGTCGCAACTTCCCTGTCCAACCGGCATGGGGAGCGCCGGCCATCTGTCTGGCCCCCTCCTATGCCGCGCGCGCGAAAAATCAAGGATAGATGGCACGCCGAACGCGCCGGAACCCCCGGAAATGGCTTGTTGCGAACGGTTCGCAGACGCGGAAAGGCCGGGAGGGGAGCGGAGCGGCCCCGATATTTGACGTATTGCCGCGTCTTCCTCGACAAAAGCTCATAAGCATGCGCTGGCATGTTACGCGGATATGACCCTATGCTCCGCCCATGCCGAGATTCCGTCATGCCGCCGCGCTGTGCGCCGCCCTCGCCCTCCTCCCCGCCGCGGCCTCCACGGCCGATGCGCAGACGGCCGCCGAGCAGGCGCGGATCGACCGGATATTGAAGGCCACGCCGCTGATCGACGGGCATAATGACTGGCCGGGGGCGCTGGCGGACCATGCGGGCGATGCGCGCTGGACGGTCGATCTCAACCGGCTGGACCCCAAGGATTATGACACGGACATAGAGCGGCTGCGCGCGGGCCGCGTCGGCGGGCAGTTCTGGTCGGTCTATGTCTCCGCCGCGCTGCCCGAGCTGGAGCAGGTGCGCAGGACGCTGGAGCAGATCGACCTGGTGAAGCGGATCGTGGCGCGCTATCCGCAGCATTTCACCCTCGTCCGCACGGCGGCTCAGGTGCGCGCGGCGCACAAGGCGGGCCGTATCGCCTCGCTCATGGGCGCGGAGGGCGGCGGGCAGATCGCGGAGGACCTGTCGATCCTGCGCGCCTATCACGAGCTGGGCGTCGGCTATCTGACGCTCACCCATTTCAAGTCGATCAGCTGGGCCGACAGCGCCACCGACGATCCCCGGCACGGGCCGGATCATGGCGGCCTCACCCCCTTCGGCAAGACG
>JASGGS010000324.1:0-3691 GCA_047602685.1 Sphingobium sp. | reverse complement strand
CATCGACAATATCGGCCTGCCAGTCAGCGCCATCAACACGGTCTACAACAATAGCGGGACCATCGGGCCGCAGGACGGCGACATATTGATCGCCCTGAAGGAAGGGCATCGCCCGACCGAGGAGATCGTCGCCGGGCTGCGCCGCGAACTGCCGCGCCGCTTCCCCGGCACCAGCTTCGCCTTCCTGCCCGCCGACATCACCAGCCAGATACTGAATTTCGGTGCCCCCGCGCCCATTGACGTGCAGATCACCGGCAAGGACATGAAGGCCGCGCGCGCCTATGCGCAGGACCTGCTGGCGAAGGTGTCGGCCATTCCGGGCCTGGCCGACGCGCGCATCCAGCAGCCCGCCCGCGCGCCGCAACTGGACGTGGAGGTCGACCGCTCCCGCATCGGCCAATATGGGCTGACGGAACGCGACGTGACGACCAGCCTCGCCAACCAGCTCGCGGGCACGTCGCAGACCGCGCCGGTCTTCTTCGTGAACCCGGAGAACGGCGTGCAATATCCGGTGGTGGCGCAGGCGCCCGAATATCTGGTCGGCTCCATGGGCGAATTGTCCAACGTGCCCGTGTCCGGCGCGTCCGGCGCCGCGCCGCAGCCGCTGGGCGGCCTCGCCACGCTCCGGCGCTCCAGCACCGTGCCCATCGTCTCGCACTATAATATCCAGCCGGTACTGGACATCTACGCGACGACGCAGGGCCGCGACCTCGGCGCCGTCACGGGCAACATACAGGCGGCGATCAAGGCCCTGGAGAAGGAGCAGCCCAAGGGCGTCACCGTCACCATACGCGGCCAATATGCCACGATGAACACGGCCTTTTCCGGCCTCGGCTTCGGCCTCGCGGCGGCGGTCGTGCTGATCTACCTGCTGATCGTCGTGAACTTCCAGAGCTGGATCGACCCGTTCGTCATCATCACCGCGCTGCCCGCCGCCCTTGCCGGCATCGTGTGGATGCTGTTCGTCACCGGCACCACCCTGTCCGTCCCGGCCCTGACCGGGGCGATCATGTGCATGGGCGTGGCCACGGCCAACTCCATCCTCGTGGTCAGCTTCGCGCGGGAGAGGCTGGCGGACCTCGGCGACGCCACGCAGGCGGCGATAGAGGCGGGCCTCGTCCGCTTCCGCCCGGTGCTGATGACCGCGCTCGCCATGATCATCGGCATGGGTCCCATGGCCCTCGGCCTCGGTGACGGCGGCGAGCAGAACGCGCCGCTGGGCCGCGCCGTGATCGGCGGCCTGATCTGCGCGACCATCGCCACGCTTTTCTTCGTCCCCACCGTCTTCAGCTTCGTCCACCGGCACCGCCGGGACGAACCCACCCCCACGGAAATGCAGCCAAGCCATGCATGATATGACCTCGCAGGAGACCCAGGCCCAAAGCCAGGCCGTCGGCCCCGACAACCGCACGCTGAAGCGCGTCGGCATCGGCGCGGCCGTCGTCGCGCTGATCGTCGTGGCGGCGGGCACCGCATCGCGGATACAGGCCACCAACGAACTGCGCGAGACGGCGGCCGAGGCATCCGTGCCGAGCGTCGCGATCGTCTCGCCCAGGGTGGACGGGGAGGGCGGGGCGCTGGTCCTGCCCGGCAATATCCAGGCGTATAACAGCGCGGCCATCTATGCCCGCACCAACGGCTATGTCAGCCGCTGGCTGGTGGATATCGGCGACACGGTGCGCGCGGGCCAGCCGCTGGCGATCCTCGACGCGCCGGAGATCGACCAGCAGCTCGCGCAGGCGAAGGCCGATTACCAGACGGCGCTCGCCAACCAGAATCTCGCCTCTACCACGGCGAAGCGGTGGACGACGATGCTGGCCAAGGACGCGGTGTCGCGGCAGGAATCGGACGAGAAGCTGGGCGACCTCGCCGCCAAGACGGCGCTGTCCAACGCCGCGCTCGCCAATGTCCGGCGCCTCCGGGCCTTGCAGGGCTTCACCCGCCTGTCCGCTCCCTTCGCGGGCGTGGTGACGAGCCGGTCGGCGCAGATCGGCGCGCTGGTCGTGTCCGGCAACGCCGCCGCCCAGCCGCTGTTCACCGTGTCCGACATCAGCCGCATGCGCATCTATGTCCGCGTGCCGCAGGGCTATTCGTCGGAGGTGAAGCCGGGCATGAGCGCGAAGCTGACCCTGCCGGAATTTCCCGGCCGCGACTTCCCCGCGACGCTGACCCGCACGGCGCAGTCGGTGGATGCGCAATCGGGCGCGGTGCTCGTCCAGCTGGAGGCGGCCAATCCCGACGGCGCGCTGAAGCCGGGCGCCTATAGCCAGGTGCGCTTCCATGTCGGCGCGGGCCGCGGCAACAGCCTGACCCTGCCGGGCAGCGCGATCCTCTACGGCAATGACGGGCCGACCGTCGCGCTGGTCGATGCCGGTGGACGCGTCACCGTCAAGCCCGTCACCATCGCGCGGGACGAGGGGGCGACGGTCGTCATATCGGGCGGCCTCAGCGCATCCGACCATGTGATCGACACGCCGCCCGACGCGATCCGCAGCGGCGACAAGGTGACGGTGCGGAAGACGGGCGCGAAGGGCGGCGGCAATGCGTGACAAGGCGTTGGCGGCGGCGCTGCCGCTCGCCCTGCTGGCCGGGTGCTCCATGGCGCCCGCCTATCGCCCGCCGCAGGTGGCGGTGCCGGCCGACTACAAGGAAGTGGCGGGCTGGACGCTCGCCGCGCCGCAGGACGCCGTGCCGCGCAGCGCGTGGTGGGAGATGTTCGGCGATCCCGTGCTGAACGATCTGGAAACGCGCGCGAGCGAGGCCAGCCCGACCCTCGCCGCCGCGCTCGCCCGCTACGACCAGGCGCGGGCGACGGCGCGGATCGAGGCGGCGCCGCTGTTCCCGGAGGTGAATGCAGGCGGCGATGCGGGCCGGAGCCGCGTCTCCGCCAACGCGCCCAATAACAGCAGCGGCGTGGCGCGCACGGGCAACGACTTTTCCGTGGGCGCCACGCTCGACTATGAACTCGACCTGTGGGGGCGCATCCGCAACGCGGTGAAGGCGGCGCGGGCCGATGCCGATGCGAGCGGGGCGGACCTCGCCGCCGCGCGCCTCAGCCTGCAAGCCGCCGTCGCGGACGCCTATATGCGGCTGCGCGGCCTCGATGCCGAGGCGGAGCTGCTGCGCCGCACGGTGGAGGCGTTCGACCGCGCCTATGCCCTCACCCGGACGCGGCATGAGGGCGGCATCGCGTCGGGCATCGACGTCAACCGGGCGAAGACGGCGCTGGGCAATGCGCGGGCGCAGATTTCCGCCATCGCCAATGAACGCGCCGCGACCGAGCATGAGCTGGCGGCGCTGGTGGGCGCGGTCGCCTCCGGCTTTGCCGTGGCGCCGCATGTCCAGCCGCTGACGGCGCCCGATGTGCCGCCGGGCGCGCCGTCCGAACTGCTCCAGCGCCGCCCGGACGTGGCGGCGGCGGAGCGGCGCATCCAGGCGGCCAATGCGCGCATCGGCGTGGCGCGGGCGGCCTTCTTCCCGACCCTGACGCTGGGCCTTGGCGGCGGGTGGGAGACGACGCGGGGCGAATTGCTGCGCACGCCCAACACATTCTGGGGGCTGGGACCGCTCTCGACCGTGCTCAACCTGTTCGACGGCGGGCGCCGCCGCGCGCAGGTGCGGCTGTCGCGCGCGCAATATGAGGAAATGGCCGCCCATTACCGGGAGACGGTGCTGACCGCCTTCCGCGAGG
>JASGGS010000323.1:0-3732 GCA_047602685.1 Sphingobium sp. | reverse complement strand
CCGCGCAAGGCGACGATCGCAATGACGGCATGTCGGATGCGAAAGCGTGGCGCAGCCTTGCGCGGCTTCGGGACTTTCCGTTCAAGGCGGGCGACCAGGTGCTCCTGGCGTCCGGTTCCGTCTGGAAGGAGCCGCTCACCATCACCCGGTCCGGTCGGCAGGGCGCCCCGATCAGCATCGAGCGGACGGGCGCCGGCGCGCGCCCGCGCATCGATGCGGGCGGCGTCTCACGATATGCCGTCGCGGTCCTGAATGCCGAATATGTCTCGGTCAGCGGGCTGGAGGTCACCAATGACGGCCCGCCCGCGGGATCGCGCTACGGTGTCCTTGTTTCCGCCCGCAATTTCGGCGTGACGCGCGGCATCAGGATCAGCGACATGTATGTGCATGACGTGCGCGGGACCAATGACCGCAAGGATAATGGCGGTATCGTCTTCGAGGCGCTGGGCGACCGTTTGCCGACCCGGTTCGAAGGGTTGACGGTCGAGCGCAACATCATCTGGAAGGTCGACCGGTCGGGCATTGCGGGGATCAGCGACCAGATCACGGTCGCAAAATGGTTCCCCAGCCGCCAGATCGTCATCCGCGACAATTATCTGGAGGATATTGGCGGCGACGGCATCGTTCCGCGCGGCACGGACGGAGCGCTGGTCGAGCATAATATCGTGCGCTACGCCGCCAGCCGCGCGCCAGGCTATAATGTCGCCATATGGCAGTGGAGCACGGACAACAGCCTGATCCAGCTCAACGAGGCTGCTTTCACGCGCGGCCGCTATGACGGGCAGGGCTTCGATTCCGATTTCAACTCGCGGCGCACGACCATCATCTATAATTACAGCCACGACAACGCGGGCGGCTTTCTGCTCATCTGCTCGCCCAAGCGCAACGATACGGACAATCTCGGTAATCGCAGCACGGTCGCGCGCTTCAATGTCAGCCGCAATGACGGCGCCCGCATCTTCCAGCTATCGGGCGGGATATCCGATGCGCTGATCGAGCGGAACGTGATCCATGTCGGCAAGGGGATGGACGTGCAGATGGCGATCGCGACCGAGTGGCAGGGCTGGGCCAGCGATGTCCGGATCGAGAACAATATCTTCGCCGTGGCGGGCACGGCGCGCTATGGGCATGAGGCGGGCCGCAAGGGGCCGGACTATCTGATCGCCCCGGGCTTTCCGCCCGCCGAGCAGATACGCTTTCGCCGCAACAGCTATCTCGGCCGCCATATCGACATGCCGGCGGACGAGGAAGCGCGGATCGTGCCGGACTATAAGGAACCCCCGGCCGACTGGGCGGTGCCTGCCTTCAATCCGGCCACGCCCGACAATTTCAGCCAGTATCTCGTGCAGCACCGCGGCTGGATGCTGGCCATGCTCGCGCGTGAACTGGGCCGTCCGGCGGAGCTGCAGCGGCCGCGGCTGTCATCCGCCTTCGAAACACGGCGGTAGCCGATCGGCGGTTCAGGGAAGGGCGTCGAGTTTCAGCGCAGCCAGCGGCGCATCCTTGCTATGGGGAGTGGCGCGCCAGACAATGCGCCTGCGACCGTCCGGCAGCGTCGTCGTGCCGCTTTCCTGGTTCTGGCTGACAATTTCCGCATCGGTCGTCAGCGTGAACAGGCCGTCCAGTTCCTTCCCCGGTCCCTTGGAGGGACCACCCGTGGCGCCCGCGAGTTCGCCGCCCTTATTGTCGTCCGCGGCATAGCCGGGCGCCTTGATCCGGATGCGATCCCTGCCGCGCAGTTCGATGGCGATGAATGGGATGAATATCTCTCCGTCGATGTTGAACGGAAAGATGAAACCATGGGTCAGCTTGCCTGAAATCGCATAGTCCACCGCGAAATGCGCATTGCCGAGATAGCGCACGGAACGGAAGCCATATTCCTTCGCCAATATCTCCGCCAGCGCTTCCATCTTGGCGCGCCTGTCGGCCGATTCGGGGTTTGCGGCCTTGTCCGTCTTCGCATCAGTGCCCGCGATTTTCAGCATGGATGCGCCGTCCGGCCCGGGCAGGCCCTCATCTTCCGGACTGCTGCTCCCATCCTTCCTGTCGGAAAGCCAATCGCCGTCGGGCGGCGCGATCACCTCTCCCGCATAAGTGAAGGTGAAGCTGCGATCCCTGCGGATGTCGAGCGTCGATGTAAACTTGCCGGGCGCCAGATAACAGCTTGCAAGGGGAATGAGAAGCGCGAGCGCCGCCAACAGCCTGCCGACCCGTTCCATCCGCTTGCCTTCCCCCTTTGCCGGTGTCCTAGCGCGTCATGCAGGCATATAGGGCAATGGCGGCCGCGTTGGAAACATTGAGGCTTTCCATGCGCGGATTCATCGGCAGCTTCGCCAGCATGTCGCAATGGGCGATGCTGTTGTGCCGCAGGCCATCGCCTTCCGCGCCGAGGACCAGTGCCACGCGGCCGCTATTATCCAGCGCCTCGCCGATAGGGGCGTCCGCTTCGCCGTCGAGGCCGATGCGCCAATAACCCGCCTCGGCAATCTCATCGAGCGCGCGGGCAAGGTTCACCACGCGTATCCAGGGCACGAATTCGAGGGCGCCCGAGGCGGCTCGGGCGATGACGCCCGATTCAGGTGGCGCATGACGATCCTGCGTCACGATGCCCAATGCGTTGAAAGCGGCGGCAGAGCGCAATATGGCGCCGACATTATGCGGGTCCGTCACTTGGTCGAGGACAAGGAGGGGGCGGCGCGCCGCCTCGTCGCCCGCACCCTGCTCCAGCAGGTCGCCCAGCCAGATATCCTCCAGCGGTTCCACTTCCGCCACTATGCCCTGATGTGGCGCGTCGCCGGGCACCATGCGGCCCAGATCGGCGACATCGGCATAGACGATCGGCAGGACCGGAGGCAGGTCGAGCGCGTTCAACGCGTCGCGTGTGCCCCATATCTTGCGGACTATGCGGTCGGGATTGGCGAGTGCAGCGGTAACTGCGTGACGACCGTAGAAGCGGGGATAGCCGCCCTTCGGCTTGCCTGTGCGATGACCTCTTTTCATGACGCGCGCATTTATCCGCGAGGGCCATTGACAGGCAAGCGCCGTTTCGCCATTGGACCCCCTCTCTCGTCAGGGATCACAAGAATCTCTTACGACGATGGACAGGTGGCCGAGTGGTTAAAGGCAGCAGACTGTAAATCTGCCCGCGTGAGCGTACGCTGGTTCGAATCCAGCCCTGTCCACCACCCCCTTATCCGGGGACGTCTCCCAAAGTCCCTAGAAATCCCGGAAAACCTAGCGTATTATCCCGTCATCGTCCCCCTGCGTCCGTTGCTGTTTGCCTGCAACCGGAACGAAGTGTGGGGAAGGTGTGGGGAAAGAATCCTCCTTCCCCACACTTGGATGCTCTTGTGCAGCCCGCGAAAGTGTGGGGAACGAAATGGGCAAGCTCTCGGCGGTCGCGGTCAAGGCGGCCTTGGCGAATACCGGCACCTATCAAGATGGCGACGGCCTGTTCCTGAAAGTCGGGAAAAGAGGCGCGGCTTCGTGGTTGGTGCGGCTTCAGCAAGATGGCAAGCGGCGCGACATTGGGCTGGGCAGCGCAAAATTGCTGACGCTGGCACAAGCGCGCGAGAAGGCGGGACAGCTACGAAAGGCGGTGAAGGTCGAAAAGCGTGACGTGCTGGCGGAGCGCAAAGACGAAGCCGCCGCCAAGGTGACGTTCCGCGAGGCAGCGCGCCAGTATCATGCCGAGAACGAGGCCGGATGGAAAAGCGCCGTCTATGCCCGCCA